>NZ_JBQEQO010000010.1:0-12696 GCF_056754715.1 Gardnerella sp. CCPDSM | reverse complement strand
TTCTTAAGAAGGACGATAAGTCGTCTAAGCAGTCTGCAGAAGATAAAAGAATTGCGTTACAAGACTTATAAAACACAAAAACCGAGTTATCGCGGCAGTTTTTGCTAATTTTGCAATTTTTGCCACGATAACTCTTATAACATAGCAACGAAACACCATTCTGCATCGCAGATTAGCCGCTTACTCGCATCTGCTGCGCAAAGGCACGTCCAAATACTAGATTGAAATAGATCCAAGTACTCGATTAAAGCGCAAGAAAGCACAATAATTTATTCTTGCACAATGGCTATTACTCTGCATGAAGCGGAACGTGTACATTAATAATCCACGAATCGCCATCTTCAATAACTTTAAAAGTTCCGCCAACGCGTTCCGCAAGCATCTTATGAAAACGCAACCCATATCCTAATTGCAAGTTAGCAAGAATACCGCGCTGCGCACTATTTATACACGTAATATGACATTCATGGTCATTAAGCATTACATTCATGGCGTATTCTTTAGGCTTTGCAGCATGCTTTTTTACGTTCGCAAGCAGTTCTCGGCAAATATACTCAATTTGAGCACATTCTTCAAAAGGCAAATGCGCTGATCTCGAATCTTCAGCAGCTAAATCACTACTAAAGTCAATGGAACCAATATAACCAAGCTTTTCAAACGACTTTTGCTCACCATCAAATAAAAGGCGTAATCCTGTGCAAAAATCTTTATAACATGTAGTCGATTGCATAACATCGCCAGTGCTTGCAGTTGTAGCATTGTCAAGAAGAGAAATAATATTACGTGCTCTATGAACAGTTGTAGTAGCACGTTGAAGAATCTCTCGCGAATTTTCACGCTCTTGCTCATGAGTCGTTTGAGGTTCAATAGATTGTTGAGCCATCATCATAATGCTGGAAAGCTCATTAGTTACTTCATCGTGCATGCGAATTGCGGCAATAGTGGCATATTTTTGAAAAACGTTGTAACGCTGTGCAAATAACTGTTCCTGTTGTTGGTGAATAGTAGAAATATAGTATTTTACGATCGCGCTAGAAATAAGAACGATAAGAAGCCACCACGCTAACACATAAGCGTTTTGAAAATCGCAGATAATAAAGAACCATGAAGATACTCCGCAAGAAGAAAGCACGGTGTACCAAGGTTGAGTAATTACAGCAATTGCCAAACAAATCAATATGGTAAGCATCATAGATGAGTAGTTGATATTTGGCGCAATAATTACCAACGGCATCCAAATGAGCACAATAAAAGATGCTTTACGTGGCCATATTGCAATGCATAAGCAGATTACAATCCATACTATTTCAACTGTAATTGCATGCCAATTAGAGTAGTAATGAAGATTATTATAGGAACAAATCTCAAGAATCAAAGTACAACTTATGATTACACCAATTCCAATTTTCTGCCAGGCATCATGCGGCAAAAAATTGATCATACGCGTTAATAATTTCATAACTACCTACTTTTACACGTTAATTTCTTACACGTTATATGTCATGTGAATATTTTGCGAGCACAGCAAGCGCCTGAATGCGACTTTTAACTTGAAGTTTTCCATAAATACGCCGTAAATGCGTGTTGACTGTTGAAACTTTCACATTAAGCTGATCTGCAATCTCTTTTGACGAATACCCCTGTTTACACAAGCGCATAATTTCCGATTCTTGAGGAGACAAAACTGAAGTCTTCGGAAGTTGAGAAATCATATTAAATGATTCTTGCGGAGTGTGAAAATAGTCAATATATTGTGGCAATTCTGGACACCCGTAGCTCGTTGAGCGCGATTGGATAGCTGCAACTACGTCTGCTAAATTGTCTTTATGCACTAACGCTTGACCACCCGACTTAGCAACTTGCAATACGTATTCATCCAGCATGTAGGAAGTAATGCCAATTAAAACAATATTGCTATTGCGCTCGCGAATTGCTTTAATTACATCAACACCACTCATTTCTCTCATTGACATATCTACTAAAAGTACGTCAGGAGTATTTTCTGTAACGCAACGATGAATAGCTTGTTTTGCAGAAGAACACATCCATGCACAAACAAAGCTTTCAGGCAAACGACTTTTCAGAAGAAATTGCATATATCGCAATACAAGCGTGTCATTATCAACAATTGCGTAAGTAGTGTTCATACAATATATGGTATCTTGTTTCGAAATCCGCTTATCAAGAGATGTGCGATTGTATTGTTTTTCTCAAATTATCAAGATTGTACACATTAAAGTGCCATACGCTAGCACTTTCCGTTGGTACACTCCATTCTTCGGTTTTGCCATTCGCAGTAAAACGAATTATTTGAGTTGTTGGCTTACTTATAACTTCAAAATTAGTGAGTTGATTCCACGCAATACGACGAAGATACTTATCGTCTAATTTAGCTAGATTACCCGAGCCTAAAATGACATTCGGATTAACAATAATAAACTCATTATTAGTGGCAGCAATAATACGCGCAACAACGCTTTGCGCTACATAGAATAATTTAGGTAATAAAAATAGTTTGATTAAATCTTTCCACCAAGGGTCGTATTTCATAGTAAGCACATACGTCTTATCAACTGAAAGATTGTGATCTTTAAAGTACTTGACGATATCTTCTTCTCGTATACCGCGCAAAGGATTAGTCATAATAAGCACCTCCTCGTGATTCTTGTTTTGTAAATTACCAACATACTAACGTGCAGATTTTATCTACACAAATAGGCGTACCTATTTTTAACGATAGTGCTTTTAGAAAACTTTTTAAAAACTTTTACTATTAGCAGTTTGTATGTTCTCAACAATCAATATTTAAGAATATTTCCGTTTTGGAAATATTCTTAAATAGAAGCGTACTTATGGAGTTATCGTGGCAGTTTTTGCTAATTTTGCATTTTCTGCCACGATAACTCTTATAACATAGCAACGAAATAGCATTCTGCATCACAGATTAACTTCTTATTTGCGTTTGCTGCACAAAGCCACGTCCAAATACTCGATTAAAAAGCGTCCAAATACTCGGTCAAAAAGCGTCCAAATACTCGATTAGAATAGAGCCAAATACTCGGTTGAAATATGTCCAAATACTCGATTGGAACGCGTCTAAGGGAGATTCTGATATGAAAGAATATTATGAAAGAGTTTCTGACAAGGTGTTGCTTGAACATTTAAAATCTAAAGGCGCTGTTCTTATTGAAGGCACGAAGTGGTGCGGAAAAACAACTTCTGCGAAGCATGTTGCCAACAGTTTCATTGAAATGGATCGTCCAGATATGACAGAGCAATATCAACAAATGGCTAGAATTAAACCATCATATCTTCTCAAAGGCGCCACTCCTCATTTGATTGACGAGTGGCAGATTGCTACAAATATTTGGAATGCAGTTCGTTATGAAGTTGATCGCAGAGGAGAATTCGGGCAATTTATTCTTACTGGTTCTTCTGTTCCACTTCACTTGAGTGAAGGAACACATACGGGGACAGGGAGAATAGTGCGTATGCGTATGCGTACAATGTCTTTGTTTGAATCTAAGGATTCAAGCGGCGAGGTGTCAATAGGAGACTTGTTTCATGGGAAAGAAGTTTCAGCTATAAATCATCATAGTATTGAAGATATCGCTTTTTACATCTGTAGAGGTGGATGGCCGATTGCTTTGAATCGCAGTGAGAAAGTTGCATTAACACAAGCTTTTGATTATGTTGATGCGGTTGTGAATGATGATATTTCTAGAGTGGATGATTTTCAGAATGTGCCTGAGAGGACAAAACGTTTACTTAGATCATATGCAAGAAATGTTGCTACGCAAGCTTCTTTGGAGACTTTGCGTATGGATGTAATAAGCAATGATGTTGATACATTTGACAAAGAAACTCTTTACAGCTATATCAATGCGCTTAAAAGGATTTTTGTTATTGAAGACTCTCCAGCGTGGAGTCCGAATCTACGTTCGAAAACTGCAATCAGAACGTCTGATACGCGATACTTCGTTGATCCATCTATTGCAACTGCAGCACTTGGCCTTGGTCCCACAGATTTAATACATGATTTAGCACTTATGGGTTTGATTTTTGAAAATCTGTGCATAAGAGATTTAAGAATATATGCTGATGCATTAAATGGAAACATATATCACTATAGAGACAAGACTGGGCTTGAGTGCGATGCTGTTATTCATTTGAGAAACGGCGATTACGGATTGATTGAAATAAAGCTAGGTGGAGACAAGTTGATTGATGAAGGTGCATCAAACTTACTAAAACTAGCAAATAAAATCGATACAGAGAAAATGCATAAGCCGTCGTTTTTGATGGTGCTATGCGGAGTTGCGCCATTTGCGTATCAGAGAGAAGATGGAGTGTTCGTTGTTCCGATTACCTGCTTGAGAGATTGAGATGAGGTTTGAATTTTACCGCATTCATTGAACTCTGCGAAAGTCGAGGTTGGAAGGGAAAGCCTTTACAAAAGCTTAATATGCGACGGAAATCCTAGCTTTCGGACTATTGCAAAGGTTGTTCAAGCGTTAGGTGAGCGTATTGCAATAGAACAAGCAAATGCGTGACATGCACAGTTATCGTGGCAAAAATTGCAAAATTAGCAAAAACTGCCACGATAACTGATATGATTGTTTACTTATTATTGCAAAATTGTATCCTGCAGGATAAAATACTTTTATGGAGATACTTAAAACAGATGAGTATCGCAATTGGATGAAAAAACTTCGCGATACGCAATCTAAAGCTCGAATTAACGCGAGGCTAAGATTATGTGAAATTGCAGGCAAGCCAGTAGGTGATTTACATCCAGTTTGCAATGGCATTAGCGAGCTGCGTTTTACTTTTGGGCCAGGATACCGTGTGTATTTTGCACAAAAAGGCTCAAAACTAATGCTGTTACTCGCTGGTGGAGATAAAAGTAGTCAAAGTAAAGATATTAAACAAGCAAAGATGCTTCTTGCACAGTTAATTGAGGAGAAGAAATGGTAAATATAAGTAAATGGGATGCGAGTGAGTATCTTGAGGACGATGATGATGTTATTGCGTATCTCAATGCCGCAGCAGAACTTAATGATCCTCGTTTGTTGCAAGCTGCTATAGGTGATATTGCAAAAGCTCGAGGAATGAAAGAGATTGCTCAAAAAGCTGAGGTTGGAAGGGAAAGCCTTTACAAAAGCCTAAGACGAGACGGCAATCCTAGTTTTCAGACTATTGCGAAGGTTGTTCAAGCGTTAGGTGGACGCATTGCAATAGAACCTGCAAATGCGTGACATACCAAGCTATCGTGGCAAAAATTGCAAAATCTGTCACGATTACTCCATAAGTGCGCCTCTATTTAAAAATAATTCCAAAACGGAAATATTCTTAAATATTGATTGCTGAGAACATGCATATTATCATATAATTAATTTTAGTTCCAAAACGGAAATATTTTTAAATAGGAAGATGCGTGAATCGTGGAAATAAAGCGTGATTATTATTTAGATAAATTAGCTCGGAAAATAAATAACGGATTTATTAAAATAATCACGGGAATTAGAAGAAGTGGAAAATCTTATCTTCTTAACAATTTATTCTATAATTACTTGCTCAAAAGTGGCGTAGACAGCAGCCATATTATTAAATTTGCTTTTGATTCAGGTAATGATCTATTAAAAATAGGTGAAGATTTAATGAGCCTAGATATTTTAAGTGGAGAAAGGCTAGTTGATCCTAAGAGATTTATAGATTACATACTAAGTAAAACAAATAGTGATGAAAAATTTTATATACTTTTAGACGAAGTGCAGCTATTGGCATCATTTGAACACGTGTTAAATGGATTCTTACGTCAAAAAAATTTTGATGTTTATGTTACTGGCAGCAATTCTAAATTTTTATCGAGCGATATTATCACTGAATTTAGAGGGCGCGGAGATGAAATTCATGTTATGCCTTTAGTTTTTTCTGAATTTTTCCAAACTTTTGATGGAGATAAAGAAGATGCTTTTGCCGAGTATCAAACATTTGGAGGACTACCTGCGCAATCTTTGATGGATAACGATGAAGATAAGATGAATTACCTCAAAACTCAGCTAGAAAATGTGTATTTACGAGATATTGTCAATAGATATAATATCCGTTTAACAAGTGAATTGGGTGATTTGCTAAATATTGCAGCTTCTGGAATTTCCACTCTTATAAACCCAACAAAAATAGCAAATACTTTTATGACGGTGAAAAAGTTAAAAATTTCCACCAGCAGCATAGATAAGTTTATAGGATGTTTTGAAGATTCTTTTATGTTAAAAAGAGCCTATAGGTATGATGTAAAGGGTCGAAAATACATAGGGACACCTTATAAAATATATTTTGAAGATATTGGACTGAGAAATGCAAGGCTTAATTTTAGGCAGATTGAGCCAACGCATTTAATGGAAAACATTATTTATAATGAACTCAGATTCCGTGGTTATATGGTTGACGTTGGGATGGTTATTAAAAGAAAAAATGAAGTTAATAAAGATGTAAAAAAACAACTTGAAGTCGATTTTATTGCTAACCTTGGCGATAAGCGATACTATATTCAATCCGCGTATAGTTTACCATCGTCAGAAAAAACAGATCAAGAAAAAGCATCACTGTTGAGCATTGATGACTCATTCAAAAAAATCATCATTGTAAAAGATAGAATAAAACCATTTTGGGATAAAGATGGCATACTTATCATTAATTTATTCGACTTTTTGTTAGATAGAAATAGCTTAGATTTATAGTATTTTCTGGAAGCTAACTGCTGAAATGTGAAACAATTCTTTTATCTAAAGTCTGCAGAAGATAAAAGAATTGCATTACAGGACTTATAAAACACAAAATAACACATTATCGTGGCAGTTTTTGCTAGATTTGCAATTTCTGCCACGATAACGCTTATAGCATAGCAACGAAACAGAATTATGTGTCACAGATTAACCGCCTACTTGCATCTGCTGCGCAAAGGTTCGTCCAAGTACTCGATTGAAATACGTCCAAATACTCGGTCGAAATACGTCCAAATACTCGAATAAAAAGCGTCCTTAACATTTTTTGTTGACGCAACGAATAAGTAAATCTATCATGTTGGTGGGAGACATATTGCCCCCCCTCAACAAGTAAGTTGGAGGTTTACGATGAAGAAAATTTCACATATTGTATCGACAGTAGTACTAGCAGTTTCAATGGCATTAGTTCCATGTGCTACTGCCTATTGGGATTGCAAATAATCTGTATGTATGAATAACTTATTATAGGGGATGCGATGTCTCGATTATTGCGTTCATTGTCATGCGCACTTGTTCTTCTGCTTACGTTATTTGCATCGCTGTTAGGTTTGACAAAAATGAACGACTCCTTGGGTGATTGTATTGCTATATATCCGCAAACGAGTCGCCTTTTTTCATTACGCGGTGTGACAGAAGACAAAGCTGATCAAATTTATGCATTACTCAAGAATACTGTTGCTCAGCATAATGCTTTTGTGGTTCGTAATGATATGCGCTTGGCAGCGAGTGACGCCGGTGTAGATGGTTTTGAGCTTGGCATATTTGGCAATCCTCGAGGTAAAGAAGACCTTATTACCTTGTCATATCTCGGAACGCCGATTCTGACATCGCATGCCTTTACGCAATTATTGCACAGCGAAAGTAGCAAAACGCTTGGACTTGATATGGCAAAAGCAGATATGCTTGCTGATCTGCCCGCTATTTCCATTGAGGGTTCGCGTTTAGTTGTTCGTCAATTAGATGCCCTCGTCGACAATAGTAAAACAAAGCTTGGCGATTACAGGATTGTGGGACTTTCTAACCGAGACTACCATGCATTAGTTACTCAAGCTGCTCGCATCGCTGGCACAACCTACCAAGATTTTCAACGTGGAAAATCTGGAATAGCGCGATCCAATAGTTTTAATCAACTTACTTTTATTATTGTCTGCATTGTAACAGTGTTGCTTCTTGGCATTACGATAATTGCTGATGGGTATCTTTCGTATAGAACATTGGGAAGCTACTTATTGCTGGGTTGGTCGCGTTCATCGTTTGCTTTGCGTCATCTTATGCCGATACTTGTTTCAACGCTCGCCGTATATCCTCTTGTTTGTATCGTGATGAGTTTATTTACTCGCGGATTTATATGGAATATTCAATTGTTAATGCAGGCGCTGGTTATAGCGTTGCCAGTTATTGCAGTTGTGTTGCTTCTCAGTGCATTAGTTATTTTGATGATTATTTCTGTGAAACCAGTAGATGCAATTCGTAATCGTATCACCAAACGTGGTATGCTTATTGCTCTTGCACTCGTTTATGCTATTGCATCAACATGTGTATTAGAAGGTGTGCATAGCATAGATGGGCCAATAGGTGAGTTGACGAAAAGTGTGGAAGTTGCTCGTATGTGGCATCCTGTATTAAACCAGAGAATTATGTATCATCATCTTGTAGGGCAAGATGGTGCTTCGGTATCTGGTCAATCGACGCAGTATGCCAAAGATGCTTTTGCATGGTATCGTTCTATTGAGGATAAGCCAGGAGTAAGGCTTGTTTACACAAGTTTCTTTGATGCGGATATACTACAAGATTGGCGCAATGGTAGCGTATATAAGCATGTGCCTTCTAAGCCATTCTGGTCGTTTGTGGCGTCGCCTAAGTACTTGCAAGATCAAGGGTTTACTGTAGATAGCGATGTCAAAAACCTTGCTCGTCAGGGTGTGCGCATTTACTTCATTCCCGATACGTATAATCCTCAAGAGCAGACTTCGATGAGGCGGTGGCTTAAAGAGTCAGACAACTTAACGTCTACTGATGTTTCGACCAAGTTTACTGCGCATCCACAATTCGCATTCCGCACATATCATCCTTCTCGTGAGTGGTTTAACTGGTCTACAGATATCCATCATAAGGTTATGGTAAAAGATCCTATTATTTTTTATGCGACAAGTGATAATTTGAATGCATCTGAAAGTGAATCATTACTTGCTGGCGGTCTTGACAATAGTTATATTAAATTGAATGATCAAGCAGCAGCTCGATATCTGAGCGACGCTTATACTGCACGGTATCATCTTGATGATAATCATCTTCAATTTTTACGAGTAAGCGAATGCATTGCAGGATATCAAAAGACGATTATGCAGACGTTGCAATTGTTTGGTAGTGTAATTCTGCTTATTACCCTGCTTATGTTGATATTGCTTATAGCGATTATTGCTATGTTTGCAGCATGTTATCAAGAAAGTATTGCAGTGAAACGATTGCTTGGTTTTTCGCTATTACGCATATTTTCTATGCCATTCTTGCTTGTGGGAATCGTTCAAGGAGTACTTTTTGTTATTGCTTCGATTGAACGTACTCGTTCTGGCATGATATATGTGCTGATTTCGGCAATTATTGAACTCATATTATTAACGATACAAACATATTATTTGAGTAATAAACACATTACTTCTATGGTAAAGGAGTAGTTGATAATGCAAAACAATGGTATTGAACCTTTAATAAGCGTACGCAATCTTTATAAATCATATGGAAATCGACCGGTTTTACATAATCTTAGTTTTAGTGTGCAACAAGGAGAATCGTTAGCAATCATGGGGGCTTCCGGCTCTGGAAAATCCACTATTCTCAACATTCTCGGCATGCTTGAAACCTATGATAAAGGTGAAATAAAGATTGCTGGCAAAGAACTTCCAGCTATCAATTCTGTTGCTGCTACTAAGTTACGTCGTTATCATATTAGCTATTTATTTCAATCGTTTGCATTGCTCAATAATCGAACTGTATTTGATAATTTGTGGATTGCAATGGCATATAATAAAGAGTCAAAGTCTGTTAAACACCAAATGATTGATGCAGTTCTTGCTGAACTCAATATTGAGTATGCTAAAAATGACCGTATTGCTGTGCTTTCTGGTGGTGAACAGCAGCGAGTTGCGATTGCTCGTGCAATGCTGAAACCTGGCTCGTTGATTTTGGCAGATGAGCCGACGGGTTCACTTGATAGAGATCTTGCTGATAAAGTGTTTGCGCAATTGCAAGCGATGAATAAAGAATATAACAAGACATTACTTGTAGTGACACATGATCCTTTGATTGCTCAGCGATGTGATCGTGTGTTGCATATTGAGGTGCTAGCTCGGTAGTTGCATTGCTTCTCTTCTCTTCGTTAAATTTCGGATTATCGTGGCAGAAATTGCAAATTTAGCAAAAACTGCCACGATAACTTGTGATTTAGTAATAATTGTGTACACAATGGTGCTACTTTGGTATTACGTTGGGTGCTGTAGGTCTGTTATAATAAAGCAAAGCATGAATAACAAATTCATGATTTTGAGCTTAAAGGAAACGACATGACTTCTACAAAAACAGCTAGAACAGGCAGATTAAGTGTAAGAGTTAATCCAGAAATACGGGATAGCGCATCGCAAGTTCTTGAACATTATGGTCTTGATATGAGTTCAGCAGTCAACCTATTTTTGTATCAGATTGTAAATACGCAACGTTTCCCATTTTCACTTGAAAGTTCTCCATATGAGCACGCTATTGATGAAGCTATGAAAGAAAAACCGATAGCTGCAGGTACTGTAGACGATTTTGCTGAGCTGATGCGCAATGCCTAAACCGCCATTTTATAGTCCAATCTATCTGCGAGATGTTAAGAAATATAAGCAGAAACATTACGATATTGAGCAAGTAATCAATATTGTAAGACTTATTTGCAATGGTGCAGATTCTCGCGAGCTTGCAACTTATAGAGATCATATTCTTAAAGGCTCATACAAAGGCGTGCATGAATTGCATGTTTTTGCAGACGTTCTACTGTTGTATCAAGTTAAAGAAGATTGCATTATATTTCTACGCTTAGGATCTCACGACGACTTATTCTAGCTAGAAAAAACTGCCACGATAACGCGCGGTTGCGTTGAGCATATTGCAAAATAATATAATTTAGATTATTATAATTATGATTATAATAATCGTGATTATAATAACTTGAGCGCAGATTCAGAAGCTATAAGATGCGCTGAAAAATATTGCAATTATTAGCGTAGCGGCAGGTGGAATATGGTTTTTGTTGGCAGACAAGACGAGTTACAAGTACTGGAAAAACTGTATGAAAACAGCAAGCACTCGTTCCAGATGGCAATAGTTTATGGTCGTAGAAGAATAGGAAAAACTTCGCTTATTTCACAATTTTGTAAAAATAAGCGCGCAATACTTTTTACTGCTCGCGAACAAACTAATATCGAGAATTTGCGTGATTTCTCGCGAACTGTGTACGATTTCTTCAATCTACCGTCAACTACAGGATCGTTTAATAATTGGAACGACGCTCTCGATTTTATTGCGCAACAATCTAACAACGCAAATCAAATTGCTTCTCAATCTCCACTTATTCTAGTTTTCGACGAATTCCCGTACGCAGCTCAAGCAGATAAATCCTTAGCGTCAACATTCCAAGTCGCAATAGATCATAAATTTAAGAACACGAACATGACTCTTATTTTGTGCGGCAGCAACGAAGGATTCATGGAAAGTGAAGTGCTTGGTAAAAAGAGTCCGCTTTACGGAAGACGTACCGCACAGATTCGCTTGCAACCATTTGATCTTTTTGAAGCATCTGAACTTATGCCAAATAATGCTACTTGGGAAGATAAAATCAACTATTTTGCATCTCTTGGAGGAACACCATACTATATCGAACAGTTAGATAATAACTCTTCGTTTGCGGAAAATCTTGAGCAGTTATGCTTTAAGATTTCGGGAATTTTGTACGCTGAACCAGACATGCTTATGCGCCAAGAATTGCGCGATCCGTCAACATACAATAGTGTGCTAAATGCTCTTGCAACGGGATGCAATACTCCAACTTTAATATCGGATCGTATTGGATTGCCGGCTACATCAGTGAACGTGTATTTGAAAACATTAGAAGGCCTTGGATTAATTGAAAGAAATATTCCATTCGGCATGAATCCACTTCATTGCAAAAAAGGATTATGGCAGATTTGCGACCCATTTTTTGCGTATTGGTATAGGTTTGTAGCGCCTAATAAAGGATTGATCGAACGCGGACTTTCAAGTGCTGCCGCAAGTAGTGTTCTTGGTGGTGAGCATGAAGTGTTTAGCACTTTTGTGGGTCAACAGTTTGAGAAAATGTGCGAACAGTGGATTGTGTGCCAATGCAAAATTGGAAGAATGGACTTTTTGCCAACTAAGTTAGGTAAATGGTGGGGTGCGGATCCTATTGCTCGTGAACAAACTGATATCGATATTGTTGCAGAAGACGATATTAACAAGCAGCTTATTATTGCAGAATGTAAGTGGCGTAATAATCTTAACGAAGCTGAAGCAGTGAGCAAGTTGTTGCAGCGAGCAACTTTAGTTGAGAATGCAAAAAATCGCGATTATAAGAAAATATTTATGCTTTTTACAAAGCATCCAACTTCTTACAATCCTCGTCATGCTAAAACAAGCATCAATTTTGTTGACGCGCAAACAATGTTTTTTAACTGATTACGAGACAATAGTTACGAGACTATATTGCGTAGCAATAATCACAAGTTATCGTGGCAGTTTTTGCTAGATTTGCAATTTCTGACACGATAACGTGTTATTTTTGTGTTTTATAAGTCTTGTAATGCAATTCTTTTATCTTCTGCAGACTGCTTAGATGACGTATCATCTTTCTTAAGAG
>NZ_JBQEQO010000001.1:0-318516 GCF_056754715.1 Gardnerella sp. CCPDSM | reverse complement strand
TAAAACGCAAATCACCCCCACACAAACACCCCAAAACCATTGAAAACAAGCCAAAACACCGGCGTGTCGAAAACAGCGAAAAAACACCCCAAAAACCAACACAAAACCAGAAACAAAAAATCCAACAACGCATCCAACAAGGGTTATAGCCCCAAAAGTGTGTAAGAAATCATGTCTTAAGTCTTGCAATACAAGCGTTTTGCGGTAATCGAATCTGTTTTCTGCACATTCGCCACCCGGACAAAACTGTGTAAAAATAAGCTCATAACCCTTACAACAGTAGGGCTTGTAGCGTATCGAATGTGGGTTATTTCTTTAGTTGCTGGAGCATCGAAGCAAGGGTTGCACGAATGCTTGAGTGTTACTAGCTCAGTTCGTTAACTGAGTTTTTAACAGTGTTGAGGCTATTACCGTTATTTTCTCAGTTCGTTGACTGAGTTAGTAACAGTGTTGAGGCTATCACCGTTATTTTCTCAGTTCGTTAACTGAGTTAGTAACAGTGTTGAGGCTATCACCGTTATTTTCTCAGTTCGTTAACTGAGTTAGTAACAGTGTTGAGGCTATTACCGTTATTTTCTCAGTTCGTTAACTGAGTTTTTAACGGTGTTGAGGCTGCGGCTTATACCCGCAGAATATTCATCAGCTTAGCTTTACACACTTTTGGGGCTATAACCCTCCAACAACGCATCCAACAACGCATCCAGCAGCAACAAATCTCACGCATCAACGCGCATATTAAAAGTTTCCGCCAAAGCAGAAATATCCGGCTCACCATACTTGCGAACCAGCTGCATCCAACGCGTCGCATTCTTTCCCCCAAATCGCCGAGCCTTGCGACGATAAGCATCCACAGTCAAAAAACGAGGCGGAATCGACTTACTATTGTATTTATCCGCAACCATAACAATTTCTTGCTCAATAGTTTGCGGAATATAATCTTCAGCCGGCAAAGGCAAATTTTGCGCAATAACCTGCGATCGCAGCAAACCCACGCCAGTATGGTTTCGCGCAAATTGCGCCGCGTCCTCACCAAATCCTTTTCGCAACAAATACTCGTATCCGCGAATTCCGTGCAAAATATAATTTGGTCCGTCGAATTTAAGTTTGTTTTCAGATTTTTCGCTGCCGTCGTCTTTTAGCACAAAATACGTGCCAATATCGTGCAAAAGCCCTCCAACAAGCGCAGCGTATTCGTCAACATACCGCTCAGGCGCCTCTCCGCCCTTCACAGCAGGCAACGCGTCATACGCGTCACCAATAAGCTCTTTCATGCACGATTGCGCCAATTCAGCGCGCTCTGCCAAAGCGCCATTCATTTCGCAAACACTGTTTTCAGCACCAAGCAACATATTGCAATGGTGCGCGATTTGCCAAGAGATAGTCGCAATTACTACGCAATGGCCGTGAATAAGATCGTAAGCAGGCTTAGAAGGTGCAGTATCGCGGTGCAATTCTTCTGCTTGACTAAAAGTCGGCAGATTGGCAAGTTTCGCATCGCGCTTAAATATTTTTTCTGCACCTTCAGCCATTTTTACGATTCTTTCTTATTTTCTTTCGGAAGATTTACTTTCGGCAGACTTACTTTCGGCAGACTTGCTTTCCGCAGCCTTACCTTCCGCAGCCTTACCTTCCGCAGCCTTACCTTCAGAAGCCTTACCTTCCGCAGATTTACCTTCAGAAGATTTACCTTCCGCCTTAACCGCCTCTTTTAGCGGAAGCGAAACTGGGCTAATTTTCCCAGTATTCGCAAGTTTTTCATCCGCAAAAAGCACTTTCGCAGCAGCAATATCGCGCGCATTCATAACTGCAGTCTGTTCAGCATCAGTTGGTCGCGCATTGTTTACTATGCCTGCCACACCAACAGCACCAGCATCACCAGCCGCCCCGCTACCTGCCACATTTTCTACAGCAGATTCCACAGCAGAAGCACCCTGCAAAGATTGCACTGCTCGCTGCGAATAATCCTCGCGCCTCAAACGCGGAGGCCTACGCGTGGAAACAAACAGCGGCTGCACTTCAACAACCGGATTGTAAGGTGCCAAGCCGAACCACTTAACAGGAGTTCCAGCAATATGTCGAATCGCGTACTTCATTTTTAGCGACAACGCGCCACGCATAGAAATATTAGATTCAGGCATTAAAGCTTTATGCAAAAGCACGTAACGAATTGGACCAATGTCCGGATCCGCATCAACTTTTGGATACACAGATTTTTGCTGAGGAAGCTCGCCCGTATGCGACAAATCGTGCATAATCTGGTGCAAATATGCCGGTATTGATGGCGAAACTTTAAAACCAAGCTTGATTTTTACTCGGAATAGGTAGTCCGTTCCAAAGTTTTCTACGCAATATTCGCGCGTAAACGGAGCGTCGTCAGTTTCTACAGACACAGCCCACCACGCTCTAGCGCGCTTAGGATGATCCGCAAAAATAGAGAAGAAAATACCAGTATCAAGACGCTTCATTTCGCGATCCGACGTCAAGTACACAATATTGTCGGCAAAATACGGGATTCTAAAATCGCCATGCAATTTATCCAGCACCGGCAGGAAGTCTTTAGGCTTCATGTGCAAACGTTGCGAGCGCTCAATCTTGGTGCCGTCTTTCCACGTAACCATAATCGTCAAAATCGAAGCTCCAAGAAGCATTGTAAACCAGCCGCCGTGCATGAATTTTGCCATCGATGCCACGAAGAACATCAGCTCAATCATGAGGAATACTACGGCAAATATTAACGCTCCAAAACGCTTCTTTTGGTACCACATGTGTACGGTAAGCAGAATTGTTGTTGCGAGCATAGTAAGCGTCAAAGCTAAGCCGTACGCGCCCGAAATATGTTCGGAATCGCGGAATACTGCCAGTACCGTAATTGTTGCGACGCATAGCACTACGTTTACTACTGGAATATAAAGCTGTCCGCGAGTGCGCGCAGGATATCGCACTTGCAAATGCGGCATCCAGTTAAGACTTGTTGCTTCGGAAACCATTGTGTAAGCGCCAGTAATCAAAGCTTGGGACGCAATAATGCCGGCAGTTACCGAAAGAATAACTGCCACGTAGCGCACGTTTGGTTCGAGCATTTGGAAGAACGGATTTAATCCTTCTATCGACCACAATGATTTGTCGCCTTGATTTTGCAGCATCCACGCGCCTTGGCCGAAGTAGTTTAGTAGAAGCGCGATTTTAATAAATGGCCACGTTGCGTACACGTTTCCTCGCCCAACGTGACCCATGTCGGAGTAAAGCGCTTCAGCACCGGTTGTGGAAAGGAAGATTACGCCCATAACGGCCAAGCCTTGCACATTATGCGTGCTGAATAGGAATTTCACGCCGTAAATTGGGTTCAGCGCTTCAAAAATCGTCCATTCTTGGCCAATGTTCATAATTCCAACTAGCGCAAGAAAAGCGAACCAAAGCATCACAACAATGCCGAATACTTTACCTATTCGCTCGGTTCCGCGCTGCTGCACGGAGAACAGTATGACGATGATAACAATCGTAATCATCATCGACAAATTCTCATTTTCTAAGAATATTGGTTTAAACGCTGCAATAGTGCGCAAACCTTCAACTGCGGAAGAAATGGAAACTGCAGGAGTTAGCACAGAATCTGCCAAAAACGCGGCGCCGCCAATCATTGCAGGTATTGCAAGCCACGCGCCTTTTTTGCGCAAAAGCGAGTAAAGTGCAAAAATTCCGCCTTCGCCTTTGTTGTCGGTTCGCATTGCAACGAACACGTATTTTACGGTTGTTATAAGCGTAATTGACCAGAATAGTAGCGAAAGCATGCCGAATATGGTTTCGCGATTAATATTTTGCAATCCGCCTTGTCCAGCCAAGAATGTTTGCGCGGTGTACAAAGGCGACGTACCAATGTCGCCGTAAACGACGCCTAAAGCCACAATCGCCATGCCTAAAGTAAAGCGGTCGGAGCTGGTTTGAATCTTCGCCCACCATCGCCCTAAAGGTCCGCGCACAGCACTTGCCACAAGCTTTTCGGCTTCTTTTACTTCCTGAGCTTGCTGCTGAGCGATTACTTTTCGCTCTTCTCGAGTTGTTGTTTTTTGCGATACTTTTGGAGCCTTGGTAAAAGACGCGGCTCGCAATATAGCATTCTTCGGGCTTTTAGTTGCCTTAGAGCTTTTATCGGAATCTTTCGCGCCGCTGCGAGGATCCTTTGTACCATCAGTCACTGGTACAGACGTGCGTGACTTAGTCATGCTTAATTGTTCCTCCATAGGTAAGGTTTCTTCTTGGTGCCAACAAGAAGTCGCATAAACCTCACGCCTTCACAGTTTTATTTCCGTACTTGGATATTGTATACAATAATAGCTATATAGTGCAAAAAGCGCACTAAATCGTACTTAAATCATGCTAAAAAACCGCTAAAAAACAGCTAAAAAACTTCTAAAAATCATGTTATAAAAATTCTAAAAACCGTATATTTTTCGCGTATTTTCGCGCGTAATTCGCGCCGCATGTTCTAAAGATATATTTAATACTTGCGCAAGTGTTTCTAGCGTGTAAGGCACCATATAAGGCGCGTTTGGCCGCCCTCTATACGGCATTGGCGTTAAGTATGGCGCGTCCGTTTCGACGGTTATGTGATTTTCGCCAATAATTTCGGCAGATTTTCGCAATTCTTCGTTGCCTTTGTAACTTACGGTTCCGGAAAAACTTGCGTACCAGCCGTGTTCTTTTAGTATTTGGGCTAAATCTTCGCCGCCTGCGTAGCTATGAAACACTGTTCGTTCAGGCGCTCCGTCTTTAAGTAAGACTTTTACTACGTCTTCGTGAGCGTCGCGGTCGTGTATTTGCAAAGGCAAGTTTAATTCTTTTGCGAGCGCAATATGGTCTCTAAAAGCGTTGCGTTGGGCAAGTCTCGCAGACTCTCCCGTACGAAAATAATCCAAACCTGTTTCGCCTATTGCAACTACTTCTTTTGGATGCTCAATTACTAGCGAGCGCAAGTGTTGCATTGCTTCGTCGAATGGAATATCGTGGTACGGTTTGTAAACTATTGGCAATCCGTCGGGGCCTTCAGCTCCTCTATGCCCGTGCAAAACTGCTTCGTTTGGGTGTATTGCGATTGCTGCGCGAACTGAATCTTGGTGTGATTGAGCGAATTCAATCGTCGCCTGCCAGTCTGGGTATTCGCAACCGACTTCTAGCATGTGTGCAACTCCTGCAGATTTTGCTTGCGTAACTAAGTCGTCTGCACTTGGTTCGGCTATTAAGTCGCGCCCTTTTTCGGCTAATTCTTGGTTTAGATTATGCGCAAAGTCCACAACGCTTAGCATATGCGTGTGATCGTCTGCAATTGTTACGCCTTCTTTTAGAAGATTTTCCCATATTGCAGATTCTGCGTTTAAAGCCGGCGCCCAATTGTGTTCGCGATGATGTTTACTCATACTCACTAGTGTAGTCGCTATTTGCGTAGCAGATACAATCAAACTTACGCAACCACTTATGCAATCAAACTTACGCAACCGACTGCCGAATCGCCGCATACTGCGATTCCACAAGACGATAGTAAGCTCCTTTCGCCGCCATAAGCTCCGCATGCGTGCCGCGCTCTATTATTTGCCCGTGGTCGATTACGCAAATCAAGTCGGCTTTTTCAATAGTTGACAGCCTATGCGCAATTACGAAAGACGTGCGATTTTTAAGCAGTTGCGCTAATCCAGCTTGCAGCGCTTCTTCCGTACGCGTGTCAATATTGCTGGTTGCTTCGTCGAGAATTAAAATTCTAGGATCCGCCAAAAGCACGCGCGCAAACGATATAAGCTGCCTTTGACCCGCCGAAAGCGTGGACCCTCGCTCTTCAATTTCAGTGTCGTAGCCTTTGTCCATTTCGCTAATAAATTCGTGCGCGTGAACAGTTCGAGCTGCAGCCTCAATTTCTTCGTCAGTTGCGTCGAGTTTTCCGTAACGAATGTTTTCGCGCACAGTTCCGCTGAAAATAAAGCTATCTTGCAGCATTACGCCCATTTGTTTGCGAAGTGAGTTTAAAGTTACTGAGCGCACGTCGTGGCCGTCTATAGTAATCGAACCTTCTGAAACATCGTAGAATCTGGATAGAAGGTTTACTAGCGTCGTTTTTCCGGCTCCCGTCGGCCCCACTAAAGCAACTGTTTGCCCAGGCGAAACGTGCAAATCAACCAGGTTCAAAATCGGCCTTCCGCCTTCTTCGTAACGGAACACAACGTCGTTCACGTCAACTTTTCCACGAATTTGCGGCAATTCTTTAGCATCCGGATCATCTACAATATTCGGCTTAATTCTCAAAGTTTCAAAAATTCGCTCCAAATAAACTGAGCATGTTACGAGCTGCGTGTAAAAGTTTCCAATATTTACTACCGGATCCCAAAAAGTAGTCGAATACCATACGAATGCTATAAGCGTTCCCGTACTCACGTTCATTCCGCCTAAATTCGACACTCCAACGTAATACAAAAGCGCTATTGCTGCGGTTTCAATAATTGAAGCTCCCGGCCAAAGTAACATTTGCACTCTAACGTTTCGCATCCAAGCAGTTCTTACTTCTGCTTGTTGCTCTTGGAAAGTAGCGTATGCTGTAGCTTCTCGCGCAAAAGTTTGCGTTGTTTTTACGCCTGCGATTGATTCGTGCAAGTACGCGTTTAAGTTACTTTGCTTATTCGATAGTTTTTTAGACGCTTTTCGTTGCAAAATTTGCAAAGTGCGCGTCCAAATTATGAATATTGGAAATAGTGCCAGGCTCCACAACGCCATTCGCCAATCTATAACGAACATTGTTATTAGCGTAATAATCAGCACAAAAACGTCGGAAAATACGTTAATAAATCCCGAAGAAAGCGTATCCGAAAGCGTGTTGATGTAGTTTACTATGCGAATCAGAATCTTTCCGTGCGGGCGCGAATCAAAATAATCAAAAGATAACGACTGCACATGCGTAAAAATATCGCGTCGCATATCTCTAATTATCATCTGCCCAATTCGCGTAATTGCAAGCGTTCTGTACGCTAATCCCAGCTCGTACAGCACAATAAGCACCATAAAAACCGCAATAATTGCGTACAGGTACGTGTAGTTTTTATGCGGCAATACTACGTCGATTAGCATTTTTGTGATCATTGGCATTGCCGTCATAATTATGCTGCCGCTTATAACTACCAGAATTACGAGTAGGAGTTTAGTTGCGTACGGTTTCATGTATTTTTTAACGCGCATAAGCTCATGCACGTTCACATGCTCTTCTTGTTCTTCGTCTTCGCGATAAGTGTTTCGTTGCGCCATGCCTACTCCCCCTTCGTTTCGAATCCTGCAGATTTGCCGCTTTGCAAGCCAAGCTGCTTTCTGTAAATCTCCCAGTATCTTCCGTGGGCAGCCACAAGTTCTGCGTGCGTTCCGCGTTCGACGATTTTGCCGTGATCTAGCACAACAATCATGTCTGCATCTTTTACGGATGAGATTCTGTGCGCAATAGTGATTACGGTGCGCGTGCCTTCGAGTTTCTTTAGCTCCTGCTGAATATGTTCTTCTGTTTCCATATCTACAGCCGAAGTTGTGTCGTCCATAATTAAGATTGCTGGGTTATTTGCTAAAGCGCGCGCTAAGCTAAGCCTTTGCTTTTGCCCTCCGGAAAGTCCGACTCCGCGCTCTCCTACTACTGTTTCGTAGCCTTCTGGCATGCTCATAATAAAATCGTCAGCTGCTGCGATTCTTGCCATTCTGCGAATAGTATCGTCTAATTCTTTGCAATTTTCTTTGCAATTTTCTCTGTTTTGAAGCAAACCAAAGCCAATATTTCCTGCAATCGTGTCCGAAAATAGGAAAGTTTCCTGCGCTACTATGCTAACTTCGTTTCTTAAAGTTTCTAGCGGCCATTCGCGCACGTCTTTTCCGTCGATTAAAACGCGGCCACGCGTTGGGTCGTAGAATCTTGCGATAAGACTTACAAGAGTTGATTTTCCGGCTCCCGTTTCGCCAAGAATGCCCAGTTTGCTTCCTGCAGGAACGCGTAAATCAATATTTTTTAAGATTGGCGAGTCTTGATCGTCCGGGAACGCAAAATCAACATGCTCAAAAGTGATTTCGCCTCTAATTTTTGCGCTTGCGTCCGCTTCTTTTGGAAGATTAATATGCGATTCTTGCGTAAGAAGCTTTCGAATATTAACGCATCCTGCGTTAAAACGCTGCCAGTCGTTAATAAGCCAGCCCACCATTCTAACCGGCATATGAAGCATCCAAAGGAAGCTGTTAAAAGTAACGAATGTGCCTAATGTCATACTGCCGTTTAGCACGAGCCATCCGCCGAAGCCCACTGTTATAAGCTCTAGCACAAAGCCCATGCCGTCTAGCCACGGCATGTATTTTTGCGTGTTTTTTGCAAGCGTAATATTTCGTTTAAAGTAGTCTTCGTTGCATTCGTCGAATTTTTTGGTTTCGTAAGGCTCACGCACGAAGGCTTTTACTACGCGGTTTCCTTCAATATTTTCTTCTACCATTGAGTTCATGCGTGCGAAGGATTCGCGAATTGCAAGGAATTTTGGCCTAGCTTTTTTGCCCATAACTCTTGCAAGCAGGAACAAGAATGGCGTTATTGACATAAGCGCTAAAGCAAGCTGCCATTGGATTGAAAACATTATTACTAGCGCAAGCACGAACATTACTACGCAATCTAACGCCATATACGAAACCCAGCTTAGAATATGGCGAATCGCATCCGTATCCGACGTCATTCGGCTCATAATATCGCCTGTGCGCGTGTGATTAAAGTACGTGAAGTCCAAAGAGTGCAGCTTTTCGTACTCGTCGCTTACAAGGCGATACACGGCGTTTTGGCCGAATCTTTCCATTTGAAGCTGGTAAATATATCTTGAGCCTACGCGAATAATCATCATTGCAACCATTAAAACGCATACGCTTATAAGTAGATTATGCTGTTTGCCAATAATGATTTTGTCCACAATAAAGCCCGAAAGCAGTGGCATTGTCATTGCCATTGTGTCGTTAATTGTAAAAAGTGCAAGCGATACGCCTACTCTCCACATGTCTGGCTTGCAGTATTGCAATACCCAGCGCACGTTGCTCGCGTCTTTGCGTTGATTTGGGTTGACGTACATGCGCCGGCTGCTCCTTTGTGCTAACTCTATGTTTTATATTTTTTTATTCTACACTGTTTGCGCCAACTGCTATTTACATTCGAAAATAATAAAGGGCTTGGAGAAGAATGCCCCTAGTAGCAATTCTTTTTCCAAGCCCTTGAAATCCCAGTGCCATTACTGTCCCTAGCAAAAACAGCACCGTTACCACACTCAGCAAACGATTCGCAAAATTAAACGCTTATTTTTACTGCGAAAAAAGGAAATTGGCAAAACAGTAAAAACTTGCATAAAACCAGCGATGAAAATCACAGCTTAAGATTTAATCTCAAGCTATGTGCTGAGTGAAAGACTAAAGATGGTGAGCGCACCAAAAGGTACGCTCACCGCAATGCACTAATGTGCATTATTTATTTTTCATTAGCTTTTGCTTTAAGCTTAGTGACGGATCTTGCGAAGAGCAGCACCCATACCAGCAAGCACGGAAGCAGCAACAGCAACCAAAGCTACAGTTGCACCGGTCTTACCGAGCGTGTGACCTGCAGCGCCACCATTTGGCTTCTGACCATTCTGGCCGTTTGGCTTCTGGCCATTGTTCTTCTGACCGCTCTTCTTGAATGGGGAGTTTGGCTCCTTATCCATAGCAGCGCGAACTTCCTTAGCAGCAGTATCGCAGCTCAAATCACGAGCGTGATCATCAGCAGAGTTCAACAAAGCCTTAGCACGGGTAAGGTTGTGATGAGCAACCTCACGCAAACCGTTAGCCAAAGCAATCTTCTGATCGATTACCTTAACAGCATCCCAATCATGACGAGCCTGAGCATCCTTCATATCCTCGTTAAGCTCTGCCTGAATATCCTTAACAGCAGCCTCAACGTGACCGTAATGCTTCACAGCCTTGGTCAAGTGACGACGCAACCAAGCCAAGAAATCGCAGTTGTTGTGAGGACCGTGCTCTGGGAAGTTCTTAACAACGTTATCCCAGCCGAAACGGCTCAAACCAAACTCAAGCTGGTTAAGAAGACCATCGTAAGCGCCAATGTTGGTGACGCCAAGCTTGATCAAATCAACAGCCAAGCCCTTGTACTTAGTGTAAAGAACATCAGAGCCGAAGATGGACTCCAAAGCCTTACCAGTATCCTTAGCTGGAGCCTTCTTCATCAATGGCTCAACAAGCTTCTTCAACTCGTCAAGAGCAGCCTTCTTAGCAGCCTTATCCTTAGCAGCCTTAACCTTAGCCAAAGCAGCCTTCACAGCCTTCACAGTCTTAGCGTCGGACTTAGCATCCTTAGCATACTTAACTGCAAACTCAACAACGGCCTTGTAATCAACCTTAACGGTGCTACCGCCTTCACCAGAGCCACCCTGGCCTTCGCCGCCCTTGCCTTCTTCACCAGTGCCAGTGTTGCCACCGTTGCCTGCAGAAGCATAAGCAACATCATACTTATCCGAATCATACGCAAGATCTTCAGGATCAGCATACTTAGACAAATCAACGCTCTTGCCGTCAGCAGCCTTGTAAGCAATCTTATAAGCAGCTACAGCATCAACATACTTTTTAACAGCATTATCAGCCTTGTATCCAGCACTGCTACGACCATTGAAAGCGGCCTCAGTTTCATCTTCAAGAGCATCAGCCTTGGTGGCAGCTTCCTGAGCCTTCTTCTTAGCAGCACCTAACTTCTTAACCTGAGCCCTATAAGCACGACCCTCACGCTTATCCTCAGGAACAGAATTCACGTAATCGGTAAGAGCACGAGCAGCCTTATCAGCAGCATTATCAGCAGCAGTAGCCTTCTTATGAGCAGCAAGATACTTACCAAAAGCCTCATCCAAAGCCTTCTGAGCATCCTCAACCTTCGACTTAGCTGCATCAAGATCATGGGTATAACCATGAAGCCTATTCTGAGCAGCGTTCAACGCAGACTGAGCCTGATCAAAATCAGTCTGAGCCTTAGATTCTTCACCATCAGCCTTAGTCTTATCATCAGCAGCCTTCTTCCAATCAGTGAAAGCAGTGCTCTTAAGATAGGTGGTAGCAGCCTTAGAAGCATCATCTTCTTGACCGTCGGATTTAACAACCTTTGTAGTGTCAGCGGTATCAAACTTGTAGCCACCCTTAAAAGTACCATTAGCTTCAACAGCAGTCTTAGCTGCGGCATTAGACTGAGCATCGTAAGCAGCATCCCTAGCAGTAGCCTTCTCGCCCTCAGTCTTCTTGGCAGCAGCAGCAGTTTCCTTAGCCTTGTCAAGCTTACCCTGAGCATCATTAAGCTTATTCGTAAGATCAGAGATAGTATCGTTAATATTCTCTTGAGTCTCAGCGAAAGCTGGAGCAGACACGAATGCTGGAGCAGCAAGTGCCATGCCGGAAAGCAAGGTGGCGCCAGCAGCGAATGCGGCGATAGCCTTCTTATTCAACATAATATTATCCTTTCTTCTTCTCCTTCACACGCTTTGCGCGAAGGAAAAATCAAGTGCTCGTAGGTTCAAAACCTTCCAAGCATCTATCGGTCATATAGCTCTGGCCGATAGCTGTTATCAACATACCCCCCCCCCGTTCGCAAAAGTCAAGCCCCAACACGCGGGTAATTAAAGTAAAAACCGAAGATTTTTTGGGAAATATTACAGAAATTGCATAAATAAACGTAAATTATACTAAATCAGCGCGCGCTTGCCGTAAAAAATACCAATTTCAAGAATTTTAAAGATTTTTCTCAGAGAATTCTCAGGAAACGCGCGCATACTTCCCAACTCACCCCAAAACCCTTGCAAAATAAGCCTTTCACTCCCCCTCCCCGCGCGACACACCGTTGTGCCGCACTCTCCAAACACGAGACAACGCTCGCACTATAAGCGCTCGCTACGAAACTCGCGTTGGAAGTCCACTGGACTTCCAACCTAAGCGAGTTTCCGCTCCGAGTTGCTTTCGCGCGCGCTGTGCTGCGCTCAAGCAGGTCGTCGCGCAAAACCGAGGAACTATGCGCGCAAATGTGTACTTACACCCAACCCAAGTCCACAAACACGCGCACCCACGGAAAAGCATGCACCTTATATATATAAGAGCGAACAAAAAAGGGTTATAAGATACAAAAAGTGGCGCGCAGTCAAAAGACCACGCGCCACTTGCTATAAATTATAAGCAGTTAGCTTCGTAAACTTTCGCGCATAAGCGCTACAGATTCACTTACTTCTGCCAGCCCATATCCTCTGGGTAGGTAGTTGCATAACCTGCAGGGCCGTTGTTAGCAAAGCCCTTCTTGAACACCTGATAAATAGGAGGAGCGGAAACTGGAAGAGTGCCGTAAAGTGCGAGAGCTGCAGCCTCTGCCTTGTTGGCGTAAGCAGTCTGTTCCTTGTAGTCGTAGGTCTTGCCAACCTTATCGAGCATGGCATCAATCTTCTTGTTGCCAACGAGACCGAGGTTGGAATCGCTATCGGACTTGTAAACCTGGCTTGCTGCAGACAAGAAGCTCAATGGGGATTGGGACTGCCATGCCAATGGAAGCACCTGATAATCGTGAGCAGCTACAACCTTGGAGAACTTAGCAACAGCCTGGTTCACAGTCTTGCACTTAATTCCAGCCTTCTTCATCATTGCCTGGAATGCGTTTGCAAGAGCTGCCTGAGTAGAATCGTCACCGAAGAAGGTGAAGGAAATCTCAAGGGTCTTGCCATTCTTTGCGTAGTAGCCATCCTTGCCCATCTTGTAGCCAGCAGCTTCAAGAGTCTTCTTGGCGTTTTCGGTGTTGTACTTGCCATCAGCAGGAAGATTGTTCTTGTAACCAGCCTGGAACATGGAGAGAAGCTCAGAACCTGGCTGCTCGCTCTTCCAGTTCATGCCCTGGAACTGAATCTTGTTGTAGGTAGCAACGTCGAATGCCTGAACAACAGCCTTACGAACTGCGAGTTCGTTAAGTGGCTTGGACTTAGCGTTGAAGTTAAGCACGCGAACCTTGGTGCTGTAGCCGTAACGGAGCTGAGCGCCCTTAACGCTACGAACAGACTTGATTGCGTCCTTAGAAGAAATGGTATCGGTTACAGCATCGATTTCACCATTCTGGAAGGCGTTCAAAGCTGCAGTATCTTCCATACGCTTTACAACAACCTTATCGAGCTTTGCCTTCTTACCCCACCACTTTGGATTGCGAGTGAAGACAACCTGGTTTTCGTTTGCGGATTCAATCTGGAATGGACCTGCACCCCACTCGTTGTGAGGATTGTTTACCCAACCCTGGTTGAAGGTCTTAACGTCACCGGCCTTTGGATGAACCAGTGGAGCGAAAAGCATTTCCCATGTTGCGCATGGCTTCTCATAAGTCACTATAACCTGCTTTGGAGTGGAACCTTGTTCAACACTCTTGATGCAGTCATAGCCTTCAGTACTTGGGACGGAGTAATCCTTGTTCTTGCCGTTCAAAGCCTGCCAAGTGGCCTTAAAAGCGGTGTAATCGATGTCTGTACCATCGTTCCACTTAGCCTTTGGGTTCAAGTTGTACTGAACGACGAGTGGCTTGTCGCTAACCTTCTTGACGGAAGTAATGTAGTCAGGGTTGTACTTGATCTTTTCACCCTTAACGGTGTCATAAGCCATAAGATTTGGCTGGTAGAAGCCCCACAAAGTAGCCATGTAACCAGAGTTACCGTCGTTAGAAGCGTAATTCCAGTTTGGGCCGAGAACAGGAAGAGCAACAGTGTAAGTGCCGCCATCCTTAACGTTGTCGCGTGACTGTGGGTTATCGTAACGCTTGTTAACATCTGGCATTGGAAGTTCGCCAGTGTAAGAAGTGTCAATGCCAGCAGCTGGCTCTTCAGTCATACCTGCTTTACCAGCATTGTTGTTAGTAGCACCACCGCAAGCGCCGAGCAGCATTGCAACAGAAAGTGCAGCTGCGGCAAATACAGTCAGTTTACCTGCTTTTGTATTTTTCATGATTCCTCTCATTCCCCGGATGATGTCCGTCTTCCGGTATGTTGTATGAGTATATACAACTCTATGACATTCGACAAATCGTTTTTTTAAAAAACTGATTTTTTTCATCATATGTTTGATAAAATTCGATAAAAAAGAATAATTTATTCTCCATAAACAACAAAACAGAAAATTTTTTAGTTTATTTTAGATGAAAAACGAAATATCTTACGTTTTTTAATTTTATGTTACGTAATAAAAATCGCGCATGTTGTAATAAACATGCGCGATTGTGCAAACTTATGCAAAGTAGCAAGCAAGCTGCGTTACTTCACATCATCAAACGTATCTTCTTCATTAAGAATAATACGCTTACGATTCTTCTCAATTTTAGGATCTGGAATTGGCACAGCGCTAATCAAAGCCTGAGTGTAAGGGTGCTTTGGATTATCAAATACCTCATCCGTTTCGCCAGCTTCCACAATTCGGCCATGATACATAACAGCAATTCGGCTAGAAATATGACGAACCACAGCCATGTTATGTGCAACGAACAAGTAAGCAACGCCAAGCTTATCCTGCAAATCTTCAAGCAAGTTAATAATTCCAGCCTGAATAGAAACATCCAAAGCAGACACAGGCTCGTCAAGAAGCAAAAGCTTAGGATTCACAGCCAAAGCGCGAGCAATAGCAATACGCTGACGCTGGCCACCGGAGAACTGCGTTGGGAAGCGATCAACCTGATCAGGATTCAACTCAACCAATTGCATAAGCTCAGCAATACGCTGGCGAATTTCTTCCTTCGACTTCTTCTGCACAAGCAAAGGCTCAGCCAAAATATCGTAAACAAGCATACGAGGATCAAGCGAGCTCATTGGATCCTGGAACACGTACTGAATCTTAGAACGAAGCTCGCGACGCTTCTCACGAGTCAACTTATCGTTTAATTCAGTACCAAAAACGGTAATAGAACCGGACTCAGGCTTCTTCAAGCCCATAATCTCCATCAAAGTCGTGGACTTACCAGAACCGGACTCACCAACCAAAGCCACAGTTTCGCCTTCGCGAACCTCAATGCTCACACCATCAACCGCGCGAACTTCTCCAATCTTACGGCGCAAGAAGCCGCCGCTAGTAATTGGGAATGTTTTAACCAAGTTCTTAACATCCAAAACAACTTTTCGTTGCTCACGAGGAATGCCTTCAAACATTGGCTTAATTGACTTTTCGGTTTCCGCATGAAGCAGCGAGCGAACAGTTTCGCTTTCCGCTTCAATACCCATCATTGTGCTGTCGTCGCCGCTCTTTTCTTCAGCCATAAGCATATCCATAGTCGGCTTAGAAATTGGAGTCAAACGACGAGTGCGCTTTTGATCAACGCGAGGAACAGCGCCCAACAAACCAATAGTGTACGGCTGAGTTGGGTGAGCAAAAATCTCCTCAACGCTATTATGCTCAACCAAATGGCCCGCGTACATAACAATAACTTCGTCTGCAACGCCAGCAATAACGCCCAAATCGTGAGTAATGAAAATCATTGCAGCGCCGGTTTCGCGCTGAGCTTTCTTCAAAACTTCCAAAACCTGAGCCTGAATAGTAACATCCAAAGCGGTAGTAGGCTCGTCTGCAATAATAATATCCGGATCGTTAGCAATTGCCATAGCAATCATCACGCGCTGGCGCATACCACCAGAAAACTCGTGAGGGAAAGCCTTCAAACGCTCAGCCGGCTTAGTAATACCAACCAAATCAAGCAATTCAATAGAACGCTCGCGAATCTGCTCTTCGCTCATGCCCGGGTTATGAATAACCAAAGCTTCCTTAAGCTGATCGCCAATAGAGAAAACTGGAGTTAAAGCCGAAAGAGGATCCTGGAAAACCATGGCAATATTCTTGCCACGAATCTTACTCATCTCAAGATCAGTTTTAGTAAGAAGCTCCTCGCCTTTATACTTTACAGAGCCTTTAACGCTAGCGTTTTTATCCAGCAAGCCCATAACAGCCAAGGACGTAACCGACTTACCGGAACCAGATTCGCCAACGATACCAATAGTCTTTCCGCGGTACAAATCAAAATTCATTCCGCGCACAGCATGCACAGTACCAGCTTCAGAAGCGAAGCTAACTTGCAAGTCGCGTACTGAAAGCAACGGTTCGTTGTTTTGATCTTCCATCGTGGTTTCTTCCTTAATAGCGTTATTTGCAATATCAGTCATGTTTATCACTCCAAACGCTCGTTAGTCGGCCTTACCAACAGACCTAGAATATGGATCAATGGCATCACGCAAACCGTCACCAATAAGCTGCACGGAGAAGGTTAGCAAAACAAGCACTGCAGACGGCACCAAAAGCACCCACGGAGAAGTCTGCACAACGCTTTGTCCAGCATTAAGCAAAGTACCAAGAGAAGTATCCGGAGCCTTAATACCAAGACCCAAGAAGCTCAAAGCAGTTTCGCCGTTAATAGCACCAATAACACCAAGAACCGTGTTAATAATCAACACAGAACCCAAGTTTGGAACCAAGTGGCGCACAATAATGCGGAATGAAGAAACGCCCTCGAACTTAGCTGCACGAACATACTCGCGCTCACGCAAGCTCAAAGTCAAAGTACGAAGCGTACGAGCGTAACCAATCCAACCAAAAGCTGTTAAGCCAAATGCCAACCACAGCCAATCGCTGCCGCCGCTAGAAGCGCTAATAATCAAAGCAATAAGCAAGAAGGAAGGAACAATAAGAAGCATGTCCAAAAGCCACATACCAACCTGCTCGAACCATCCTTCGAAGTAAGAAATAGCAGTACCAACCAAAGCAGCAATAACTGTAATGGTAATAGAGCTAACAATACCAATGGAAAGTGAACGGCCAAGTCCGCGCACAACCATTGCGTACATGTCTGAACCGCCTGGCGTAGTGCCAAGCCAATGCTCTGCAGAAGGAGGAGTTGCAAGAGAAGCGAAGTCTGGTTCGTCGTAGCTCCACTTTGAAATCTTCGCACCAAACAATGCGAAAAGAATCAAAATTACGAGCATAACCAAGCCCACAACTGCAGACGGACGACGGAAGAATCGACGCGTATAAAGCGTCATCTTACCAGTGCGCTTAAAGTTGCCCCATGCACCAGCAGTAGCTTTTTTATCTGCAGCAGACTCAAGAGGCTCTGAAGATACATCTTTTTTATTCATATCAAATTCACCTACACTGTTCTGCTAGTTCAAACGAATACGTGGATCGAGCCAAGCAGAGAAGATATCTGCCAGCAAAGCGCCAACCAAAGTACACACAGCACCAAACGCTGCAATAGCAACAGAACCGTTAATATCGTTCTGCATAATGGTTTGAACAAAGTAGCTACCCAAGCCATTAATAGCAAAAACTGTTTCCGTAATAACTGCACCAGTGAAAACGCCTGCAATAGAGAACGCAACGTCAACAGCTGTTGGAATCAAAGAAGTGCGCAAAGCGTGGCGGCGAATAGCCAAATTCAAAGGCAAGCCCTTAGCGCGAGCTGTACGAACGTAATCAGCATTCATAGTATCGAGAAGGTACGTGCGCTGCGTCAAATGATACCCAACCATGCCAGGAATTGTCATAACAATCGTCGGCAAAATCAAATGCTGCAAGAAGTCAAGCACATACATAAACGGGTCGGAACCCTGGTACGAATGCAAACCGGTAACGTAGAAAAGTCGAACGCCAGCAGCGCGGTTGATGTTAATTGCGGCAAGAACAACCATCAAACCCAAAACAGCTGCAGGAACAACAAGCAGGAAGGTTGCAGTGGAATTAAGAACGCGATCTTGCCACTTGTACTGACGAATAGCGGTGTAAACACCAACGCTAACACCGAGAACAATGCCAAGAATTGTAGCGCCAGTAACCAACTGCACAGAAGCACCAATACGAGTTGTGATTGCAGGGCCAACTGGAGCCTGATCCGGGCTCAATCCCCAATTCCATTGAGTGAAAATGTTGTAAAGCCAACGGCAATAACGAGTGAAGACCGGAGTCTGATCGTTAACATTTGCCAAATCCAAGGAACGGTTGATTGATGCAATAGGTGGATGAGGATGTCGAGACATATAGTTCGAACGCGGATCCATAAATGCGCTAGCCAAAAAATATGTCATGGATACGGCGACAAACAACATCACCACATAATTAAGGCATCGTTTAACGATGTATCGTATCATTGTGACTCTTTTCTACGCCTAGCCATTGCTTACCTCCATTGGGCAGTCGTAAATCGTAAGATTTACAGCATCACCGGTTCATCCCAACGCACTTTAAAAAAGGCGCGTTTAAACTGACCCTTGTCAATTCGGGACACATAATTAGTATATTTTTAGCCAAGCTATGTACAAAGGCTTAAACAGAAAATATTTTTGTAACATAATTTTTAGAAAAATAAGCACTATATTGCATAATTAAATATGTAGCAATTACATTATATTCATATAATAAAAGCGCAGAATAGCAAGGATTTCGCGAAATTTCGCTTTTATAAAATTAAAATATTATTTAATAAAAAATTTATTTTTATAGCATAAAATACGCAAAATTATTAAATATAATAAATTCAAAATTTAGTTATAAAAACAAAATATTTAACGAAAAAAGTATAGTTTTATAAAAATATTTAATGTTATTCTTATAAATGCCGGAAATAGGCGCAAAATAAGAAACACTCATGAGACATTGAGCATACTACAATAACTGTTATTCGTATTTTCAACTCTAAAGGAGATTAAGGAAACTCATGGCCGAAAACGTAAAAGCCGTCACCCTTGAACACGTAAAAACATATTCCGAGCACTTCAACGCACAGCGCGCAAATCTCTTAGCTGCAAACGCAGCAGTGAACAACGGCGTGCTTAAAGCTGCCACAAGCTATCAAGGAAAGCGCGCACTTCCACGCGAATTCTCCGTAGAACTAAATCAAGGAAGCATTACTAACCAAAAGCGCTCCGGACGCTGCTGGATGTTCGCATCGCTTAACACTTTGCGCTACGAATTAATGCATAAGTGGAATTTAGACGACTTTGAGTTTTCCGAAAGCTACCTGTTCTTCTGGGACAAGATTGAAAAAGCAAACGCTTATTTGGAAAACGTGCTTTCAACTTTGGATGAGCCAGTTGATAGCCGAATTTTTGAGATTATTAACGACGGGCCGATTGACGACGGCGGTTGGTGGCAGATGTTCGTCAACTTGGTGAACAAGTACGGTCTTGTGCCAAAGAGCGCTTACCCAGATTCGCAAAACGCAGTCGATTCCGATTCCTTCGTGCAGTACATCAATACAAAGTTGCGCGAATTCGCGTGCGAGTTGCGCGAGGCTCATAAGAACGGTGCTTCTTTGGAAGAATTGCGCGAGATGAAAGTTCGCGATTTGGAAACCGTGTATCGAATGACGACTATTGCTTTGGGCGAGCCGCCAGCAAAGTTCGACTTCTTCGCGCGCACTAAAGATGATGACAACGATAAGAAGGACGAAAAGAAGGACGGCAGCAAGGACGGCGAAAAAGCCGAAGAAAAGAAGGACGATAGCGACGAAAAGAAGGAAGACAAGAAAGACGAAAAGCCAAAAACTGGCAAAGACGAACGTCCAATGATTCGCGAATACGGCATCACCCCACTCGAATTCGCCAAGAAATACGTGCCTGTTGACGTAAACGACTTCGTAACAATATGCAACTGCCCAATGGAACGAACTCCTTTCAACAAGCTCTACCAAATCAAGTACAGCACAAACGTGGCTGAAACGAAGGGAATGGAATTCGTAAACGTTCCTCTCGACGTATTCAAGAAGGCAGCCGTCGCACAGCTTAACGACGGTCACCCAATCTGGTTCGCATGCGATTGCACGCAATTCTCCTTGCGCGACAGCGGATTCTTCGATCCTGCAGTAGTGCGCGTGGATCAGCTCTTCGACGTTGAATTCACATTTGACAAGGCGAAGGGCTTGGAATACATGGATATTCCTGGAAATCACGCTATGACGTTTACGGGTGTGAACTTGGATAAAGACGGCAACCCGGATCGCTGGAAGATTGAGAACAGCTGGGGCAAAGACGCAGGCGAAGACGGCTATTACGTCGGTTCTGCAGAATGGTTCGACCGCTACGTTACGGAAATAATCATCAATAAGAAGTATCTTGACGAAGCAACTCTAGCCGTTGCAAGTCAAGAGCCAGTAATGCTTGAGCCGTGGGAGCCGCTTACTAAGCGCTGCCGCTAAACTTGAGTATTGCGTAATCGCTAAACTTGAGCGTTGCGTAAGTATGCAAGCGCAGATTGCTTTTTTGCAGTCTGCGCTTTTGTTTTAACGGTTTTATGGGACATTCGCGCAGATGGCTTACTGCGTTACGGTCTTTGGTTGGTGATTATCGGACATTCGTGCAGTTGGCTTACTGCGCGAGGGTCTCATGACTGTTATTTTCTCAGTTCTTTAACTGAGTTAGTAACGGTGTTTGGGTGATTACCGTTATTTTCTCAGTTCGTTGACTGAGTTAGTAACGGTGTTTGAGTGATTACCGTTACTTTCTCAGTTCTTTAACTGAGTTAGTAACGGTGTTTGAGTGATTACCGTTACTTTCTCAGATACGAGACTGAGTTAGTAACAGTGCTGAAGCTTTGCGAATACTTGCGAAGAATAAAAAGAAGAATAAAACGAAGGATAAAACAAAAAACGAAAGTAAAGCAAATGATAAAAAAGAAGCCCGGCGAGAAAAATCCCGCCGGGGCAGAGAGAAAGAGAGAAGAAGGTTTCAATTATGGGGTTCGCGAACGAACCTCGCTAATGGCGAACCATTAACATATGTTAGTATAACTAAACTTTCGTCCAAAGAAAAGTGTTTTTTAAAAAAATTCTTTAATTTTTTTTTAAATATTTTTCCTTATAGACAATTAATAGTTATTTTATGCTATTTTACGCTATTCTTCTTAAAAATTTCAAGCTAATTGCCGCTATTTTCCAGAGATTTTTTCGCGGCAGCAAGTCTTTCTGCTTCGGCACGCTGACGCTCAGCCAACGCAGAAGCAAAACGCTCAAGCTCTTCATCTACCGCTTCCTTCGGAATCTTAGCAAAAATAGGCGTTGGCTTCGGCACAGGCGTACCAGCAACCAATTCCTCGCTCTCCCAAGGATGCACGGTCTCACCCAAACGATAATCACCAGTAATAATCGGGTACTTAAAGTCTGGATTATCCAAATCCTCAACTTCCTCAATATGAGGCAGCGGCGAGAACACGCCAGTTCCGCCAAGAGCTTCCCAAACCTTTTGCGCAGAATGAGGCAAGAATGGCGCAAGCAGGTGGTTAGCATCCGAAACAGCTTGAGCTGCAACATGCAAAACCGTGCCAAGTCGAACCTCGTCATCCTTAATCTTCCACGGCTCAGTTGCAGAAATATATTTATTAATATCCGCCACAACGCGCATCGCTTCCGAAAGAGCATTCTTTTGGCGGTGACGCTCAATCATTCCTCCAACAATTTCAAAAGCGTTAGAAGTTTGATCAAGCAACGCGCGATCCATATCCGTCATAGAATCTTCATCAAGCGGAGGAATCACACCAAAGTTTTTATTAATAAGATTTGCCACGCGGTTTACAAGATTGCCCCAACTTGCGGCAAGCTCTTCGTTATTATGACGCGCAAACTCAGCCCAAGTAAAATCAGCATCGGAATTTTCTGGACCCGCAATAGAAATGTAGTAACGCACTGCATCCACTGGGTAACGAGCCAAAATATCCTTCACGTAAATCACAATTCCGCGAGAAGAACTAAACTTCTTGCCTTCCATAGTCATAAACTCGGAAGCTACAACCTGCTCAGGCATATTAAGCGGACCGTAAACGCCAGCCTCGCCGCCTTTAGAGCCAGCTCCGTTATAAGCAAGCATTTCCGAAGGCCAAATTTGAGAATGGAATGTGATGTTATCTTTGCCCATGAAGTAGTAGCCAGGAGCTTTAGGATCACACCACCAGTCGCGCCAAGCATCCGGCTTTCCTTGCCTGCGAGCCCACTCAATGGAGGCAGACAAGTAGCCAATTACGGCATCAAACCACACGTACAAACGCTTATTCGGATTGTCAATCCAACCTTCAACAGGAACAGGAATGCCCCAATCAATATCGCGCGTAATAGCACGAGGCTTTACTTCATTAAATAATCCAAGCGAGAAGTTAATAACATTCGTGCGCCAGCCGTCTCGAGAATGAAGCCAATTAACATTCGCTTCAGCTAAAGCTGGCAAATCGAGGAAATAATGCTCAGTTTCTTCAAAGCGCGGAGTTTCGCCATTAATCTTAGAAACTGGGTTAATAAGCTCATCCGGGTCAAGCTCATTACCGCAAGCATCGCACTGATCGCCGCGAGCGCCGTCCGCACCACACAATGGACACGTGCCTTCAATATAACGATCCGGCAAAGTGCGGCCGGTAGAAGGAGAAATAGCAACTTTTTGCGTGCCTTTGTAAATATAACCGTTCTTTAAGCACTGGCGGAACATTTCCTGCACAACGTGTTCGTGGTTTGCGGTAGTTGTGCGCGTGAACAAATCGTAGCTTAAACCTAAATCGCACAAATCCTTGGTAATAACGCGATTGTAGCGGTTCGCAAGCTCCTGCGCAGAAACGCCTTCTTTATCTGCTTCTACCAAAATCGGCGTGCCGTGCTCGTCCGTGCCCGACACCATTAAAACTTCATTTCCTTTCATGCGCTCGTAACGCGCATACACGTCGGAAGGCACCCCGAAGCCTGCAACGTGACCAATATGACGAGGGCCGTTAGCATACGGCCAAGCAACATTCACCAAAATATGACTCATAGCCCAATATTATCTTGTTCAGCGCGGACAGTGCTGGTAAATTGCGGATAAATTTCGAATAAATTTCGAATAAATTGCTAGTAAATCTCTAATAAATTGCTAATAAATTGCGGAACGCTAGTAACTTACGAAATAAAGTAACTTGCGGAACGCTAGTAACTTGCGAAATAAAGTAACTTGCGAAAATAATGCACATATCCACAATTTTTTAAGCTCGGCTGGAATATTATTTGCGCTCCGCATAATCTCAACTATACGAAATAAAAACGCTATAGATTGGGGGAAGAAATGGAAAACACAAATAAAAACACAAATAAAAATATAAATAAAAACACAAATAAAAACTACGATTCCTGCGAAGCTTTCGAAGAAAATGACGACTTCCCAGCACTTTTAAACATAGATTATTTGCCTGGCCCAATGTGCATGAACAGACTTTCGCAATCTGGAATATTTAATCACCTTTCACCTCAAGCCGGATACTCGCAAAAAACAAGCACTTCCGCAAAAGGTAGAAGCGATATTGTAAGCGATTTAATACCAAAAGAAAGCACCGCCTGCTTATTTACTGCAGCTTGGGTGTGGCTTGGTGGAAAGTTTCCGGAAAATATTGACATTATTAATTACGGGCATTGCCGCAAAAAACCTCACGGGCATTCGATTAGATCCTTCCGCAGGCAATTAAGCGATGAAGACTACGTGATTTTGGGAAAGACGCGCGTAACAACTCCCGAGCGCACAATATGCGATTTGGCATATACGCCAAGCGATAACAAAAATTATGAGCCGTACAGAAAAGAAATTGCAATATTGCTTATATGCAATTATTGCGTTGACTTGCGTAAGTGCAAAAGCATTATTGACAGGAATCCTTATTTTCCGGGATCCGTTCACGCGCGAAAATGGCTTGAGGATATTACCAAGGAAACGAGCAATTTATGGGAATAAAATATTCAAATAATGCGTATTCGAATAATGCGTATTCGAATAATGAGCAACTCAACGCTCCCCCTAAGCCGCCAATAATAATAACGCCACTTGTGGCAAGCGACGCTTCAACAAGTAACGAAATATTGTGGTATATTGCGCGAAATATACCGGAATTTCGCAAATGGGTTATTGCGAATCCGGCTGCCGACGCTAGGCTTTTAGAATATATTTCGCAACAAGGCGGGCCAGATGTTCGGCACAGTTTTGAAGTGCTTTTTGACGGGTATGACAGCGTAAGCTAGTCGAGTTTTAGTCACGATTTAGTCACGATTTAGTCACGATTTAGTCGCGATTTCTTCTCTACTCAAGCTCGCTTTTTTGCTCAAGACAGGCCGCGTAAACTTGCTTACGATTTGCAAACGAGCCGTCCAAAAAAGGATGCTCTTTTACGATTTTCGTAATTGCTTCTTTAATACGCAAGCCTTCATTTTGTGCGCAATCAAGCGATAGTTTTGCGAGCGCTTCTACACTTAAATCTGTGCTTTCTGCTTTTATTTCGTCATCACTTGCGCCGCCAATAACCAACACTATTTCGCCGCGAGGAGGATCTTCCAGCACACTATCGCGAATACTTTGCACAGTTCCGCGACGAATTTCCTCAAAATCTTTAGTAAGCTCTCTGCATAATGCCATTGGTCGGCTAGGGCCTAGCACAGCTAGCACGTCTTCCATAGCTTCTGCAATTCGATGCGGAGCTTCGTAGAATACAATAGTTCTGCGCTCTGCTTTAAGAGAGCGTAAATGCTGCTGACGCTCGCCAGATTTTCGCGGCAAAAAGCCTTCGTAGCAGAAGCGGTCAGTTGGAAGGCCGGAAAGTGCGAGCGCGTCCAGAACAGCGCTAGGGCCTGGAGCGCAAGTAACAGGAAGCTCACGCTCAATAGCCCTTCTAACAATTGCCAAACCCGGATCGTTAATAGTTGGCATGCCAGCGTCAGAAACTACAAGAACTTTCGCGCCTTGCTCTACTTCGTCGAGCAAACCGTCGGCTTTATTGCGCTCATTGTGGTCGTGATAAGCAATCACTCGCCCAGAAACATGCACGCCTAATCGATTCGCTAAATCGTAAAGCCTGCGCGTATCTTCAGCTGCCACAATATCCGCAGTTTCGAGGAGATTTATTAGTCTCGCGGAAGCGTCTCCCATATTGCCAATTGGAGTTGCGGCAAGAAAGACTTTTCCGCGCGACTTGCTGCTTTCTGAAGTATTTTTTGCGATTTCTTCAGATTCAATCTCGCTAGATCCAATCTTGCTAGATTCAATCTCGCTCATTTTTGCTCCTAGCCAATTCACACGATTTTTGGCATTGGAGTTGTGAGCGAAGAAGTCAAGTTGACTTGCACAACGCCAGCACCAGCGTGAACTTCCACTTTCTTTAAGGTCACAGTGCGCTCTTCAGCAGGCTTATGATCGTCGTCAGTCATAGTTGCAGGAGACTTAACCGCAACTAGCGCAAGGCTGTTAAAATCAACGCCAGCATTCGCGCACAAATCCTCAGCCGCGGATAACGAATCCTCAAAACCATCTTTTTCAATCACACGCTCAGCTGGAACAGCGTAAGCTTCTTCACAAAGCAACTTAACGCGGTCCAAAAGCGCTTTACCTCTGCGACTTTCTGGCACTTGCGTTTCAGCATCAGCACTAATTACCGACACAAAATCGTCAAGCTGATCTGCCAAACCGTCGCCGCCATCGCGGAAAAGATTGCCAACAATCGGCTTTCTAAATCCTAAAGTCTTAGCTTGCGCCAACAATTCAGGTACTTGATCATCCTCACCTTCCCACAAATTAATAAGCGGGAAAGTAGGAATATTAAGCGATTCCAGTCGCGCAACATGGAACGGGTAACGCCAAGCCAAAGTTTCGTCATCGCGCCAAGTTGTAGCGCGAGTAACCACAACTGCAGCCGCAGGCCAAGCCGCGCCAAATTCACGAGAAGCAATATCCAGCCACTTTTGAGCGCCAGCATCCGTGCCGTATCCTGCTTCAACAACCACAACATCATGCTCAGCGCAAGCCATTTCAACGCTTACCAAACTTGGAATACCAAGCGAAACGTTTGCAAACGGGCCGCAATGCACATAAATCGGAGAGCCGTTAATAGTTTCCGTTTTAGCAGGCTTTACAGCATCGGCAAGAATATTAGTAATTCGCCACAAGTCAACAAAATCGCCGAATTTACGAGGAACTCCATCCTTCGTGCCAGCAATCATTGCGGCAACGCGCTCCGAAATCTCATCCATGCTGCGAGAAAGAACCACAATTTGCATAAGCTCGCAAGTAGGCGTTAGCACAACGCGCTCAGGAACAGTTCCTTTACCAAAATCAACCGCAATACTGCGCAACGAGCGAGAAGGAACCTCACTTACTCGAGGAACCAAAATAGTATCAAGCACACCTTCATCAACTGCTTTTTCTGCAAACGACACAAGCAAATTCTGCGCGCAAGCAATAGCAGCCATTTCACCACACAAGCCCCAGTCAATCAGCTCAGGATGAGAAAGCGAAGACTTACCGCCGCCGCTTGCGCCACCTTTAGAACCAGCTGCTGTAATGCCCATGCTCGGCTGGCGAAGAACCGCAGCCGCATCCACACCGCGCTCACGCAAAGCGTCAACCAGCGCAATAGTTGTGGTCGTTTTACCTTCACCGCGAGAAGCTTTAAGCGGAGTATCCGCAGTAACCAAAAGCACTTTTCCGTGCTTTCGAGGCTCGTTAGGATGCTGCTTCAAATAATCTAAATACCCAAAGGCATCAATTTTTTTAACCAAACCGAATGTTGTAGTGTATGAATCAAGAATGCTCATGTACCCCTCTTTCATAGGCATAGTCTCACAACAATGCACACGGATATTGTTAGTTACATGATTCATACTATACGATTGATTGCTTGCAGCATAGCCACTACGCACAATATCTATGCGCGCTATTACTAACATCTATAGCAAAATAACAAAAGGTAACAAAAATGCCTCCCTTATGAAATAAAAAGTTCATTTCGCAAGGAAGGCACTTATTTTTTAATAAAATTTAAATTTAGTGATCAGAACGATTAAAACCATTCTTCATACGCATGCTGGTAATGTACAGCACAGTGTCAAGCAAAGAATCCGTTTCTTTCTTCAACTTTGCTGCCATATCGTCATTCGCTTCAGCCAAAGCCTCACGCACTTTTGCGTTACGAAGAGCAGAAATAATTTCTTCCGGATCGCGCACTACGTCACCCAAATAACCATCTTCGTCACATTCGCGCGCAGGCTCGTATTCGCTCAAAGCAACGCCAAGAAGATCTGCCACTGTAGCATCCGTAGCCTTTACCATTGCGTGTCCAAGAGATCCAACAGTTTCCTGGTAGCGTTCGATTGCGTTTGCAGTGTCATTAAACGCAGCATCTGCAAGAGCTGCAATAATGCGATTTGCCCAGTAGAAGTTTTCGCTTGTGACGCGAGTAGTAGTATCTTCCAAATATTTTGGAGTGCGATTTACGTTTGGATAGAACGGCACCAAAGAATTGAAAGGATTAGAGCCGTAAGTGATCCACTGAATTGTACGCATTTCTTCCGGCATATAAGGGCGGATTTGCATTACTGCAAGCTCGCTTTGACGATTAATGCCGATTGGGCGCAACATATGGCGAGTATGCTCGTCGCCAAGCTTGCCGTAAGGATCATATTCAGTACCCTGATAATGCGAGCTTAAAACGTACTTAACATCCTCAATCGTAACCTTGCGTTCTGGCTGACGAGCCCACGGAATGTCGTTGCTATCCGGACGGTGATCCGCATCTTTACCATCCCACACTTCGTCGTATGGGTTCAAGAAGCGCTCCATGAACCATGCGCGCGGAGTGTTGTAAACGTGGTCAGCGTCCGAATGGGAGCCGAAAGCGTCGCGAGGATTGAACGGGGAAGCGTTTTCTACCGACAAATCCAAGTGATTTTCTTTAATAAACTCAATCAAATCAGCAGAGCACATATGCTCTTCTTGATCGCCAAAAGCGTCGTCTAAATCAAACTCGTCAATTCCAAGCTGATTTGGCATAACAACATAAGCTTCATCCGGCACACGCTTAGCAATCCAATGATGGCCGCCGACGGTTTCAAGCCACCAAATCTCGTTCACATCCGAAAAAGCGACGCCATTCATCTCGTAAGTGCCGTACTTTTCAAGCAACGCACCCAAACGCTCAACGCCTTCGCGAGCGCTACGAATATAAGGCAAAACGATTGTCAAAAAGTCTTCTTCGCCAATTCCACCTGGAACTTCCGGCTTGTAATCAGCGTCGCCTTCCTTACCGTGCGCTTTTTGGAGTTCTACCATTGGGTCTGCGCCAAGAACGCGCTCGTTGGAAGTAAGAGTTTCGGTTGCGCTCATTGCAACGTTTGCTTCGTTTACGCCAGCTTCTCCCCAGATTCCTTCGCGCAAATCCGCATTCGGCACGCTTGTGTATTGCATTGGGTTGTCTGGCAACTCAACTGTTACGTGGCTAAGAACGGACTTATAAACGCGAGGCTGTTCTTCTGGCTTTACTACCACCAAACGCTTTGGATTAAATTCGCCATTCGCAGAGTCTTCGTTACGCGCAATAAGAGTTGATCCGTCGTAACTTGCGCCGCGGCCGACGAGAATTGTTGTGCATGCCATAAGCATCCCCCATTTGTGAGTTTTAATATTTTACTAATTTTTATTCCTGATTGATTCTATCGCTAGTTACTTAAATTAGGCGCGACCGGTTAAGAATATTCCGCCTGCATCTACGCCGGAAGTGCATTTGCGCACTTCGCGCAATAATTCGTTCATATAGAATCCTTGCTGAAGATTTGGAAGTGGATCTTTAGTTCCAAAAACTTCAAACATGTATTCGTGATCTTTATCCGGAGGCTGCGGCCCGTTATAGCGCATAGTAACTGCCGGATCTTCGCAACCAACAAATCTGCTTGCTTGCGAATTGCGTCCTTGAACTGCTTCTGGAATCATCGAAGGCATTTGTCGCGAAAAATCTGCCGGAATTTGCAAAGCGTGAGAATCGTTAAAATCAAACATTAACGCTTCTACTGGAACGTTCGCAACCGTCCAATGAATCCACTCAAAACCACATACCGGTATTGCGTCATCGTCAACAAGTCGCCAATGCAAGTAGTGCACAAAAGATGGCATATTATCAATGTAAAAAGGGAACGAAACTACTGGAACTCCGCTAATTTTATTCTGCGACGGTGCAGCTTTAGAATAATCGTCCGGAATAATTGTGAAATCTGTTGAAATATTCATAATTTAAGTATCTACCATTACACAGCACTAATCAACTGTGCTAATAAAACGAGATTAATAAAAACGTGCGCCCAGCCGTAAAAGAACCGGGCGCACTGATTTAGAAAATGAAGATTTTATACTAGATTTTTACTTTTTGGCAGCCTCCTCGTGAGCTTCAGCAGCCTTAGCTGCCTTAGCTGCCATAGCTGCTTTCTTAGCAGCGCGCTCTTGTTCCTTAATGCCTTCAATGAACTCAGCATGCTTTACTGCAGGAAGCCAGCCGGTGTTAACAACCTTAACCTGCCATACCCAAGCCAAGCCGAAGAGAATAACAGCAAAAACAATCAAGCTCACAGCACCAACGCCTGCACCAAGGTGAGCGAAGTTACCAACAACAGTACCAACCCAACCGAAGTCAGCATCGCCGAAGGTGGAGTTTGCCAAACCGAAGGAGCCCATAACAGTAAGCAATACTGCTGGGAGGAATGTAATAATCAAGCCGTTGATAAAGCCGCCAAGAATAGCGCCACGACGACCGCCGGTTGCGTTACCAAACACGCCAGCACCGCCGCCATCGAAGAAGTGAGGCACCATGCCAGGAAGAATCAAAGCCAAGCCCCAAGCAGGTCCCATCCATACTGCAATAAGACCGAGAGCTACAAGACCGCCAACGAAGGAAGCCAAGAAGCCGATGAGGGAAGCATTAGCACCGTATGGGAACACGATTGGAATATCCAATGCTGGGCGTGCGCCTGGCACAACCTTGTTAGCAATGCCCTGGAATGCAGGAACCAATTCGCCCAAGATAATACGAACGCCGTAAAGAATCACGCTAACGCCAATGCCAAACTGCAAAGCCTGAGCAAAAGCAGCCATGTAGAATGCGCTGTAATCAGTAGGGTTAGATGCGAAAATCTTGAAGAGTTCCTTTGCTGGCAACACAATAGAAGCCCACACTGCGAACACAAGATAAAGCACAACCATCAACAAAGTGGTGGAAACCATGGAATCACGCAAGAAGCTCAAGCCCTTAGGGAAGTTGATATCTTCAGTGGACTTCGACTTCTTACCAACGGCTGCACCAACAGCGCCAGAAACAATGTAGCTCAAAGAGTTAAAGTGGCCAATCGAAAGCTTATCGCTTCCGGTAATGCGGTTCATGAATGGCTGAGCAAAAGCTGGCAAAACAACCATAACCGTAGCCATAATAATGGAGCCAACAATAACAATAAGAAGCTGGTTACCTGCGCCGAAGCCAACAGAAAGCACCAAAGCAAGCAACATAGACATGAACACCATGTGGTGGCCAGTCAAGAAGATGTACTTCAGCGGAGTAAAGCGTGCAGCAAGAAGCATAAGCACGAAGCTAAGCACAATAATATATGCAGAAGTAGCACCGTACTGGCCTGCTGCCTGAGCTGTAATAACCTCATTTGTAGGCACAACGCCGTGAGCGCCAGTCGACTTCAAAACCAAGTCACCAAACGGAGCAAGAGCGCCGACCACAACGCCAGCACCAGCACCCAAAATAAGGTAACCCATAGCAGCCTTCAAGCCGCCAGCAATAACCTGTCCTGCACTACGCTTGAGCGCAATAAGGCCAATTGCCGCAATAATACCAATCAAATAAGCCGGCACATTTAAAATCTGCTGACTTATGAAATTTAAAACCTGAACTACGATGTTCATTTTTATTCCTTCTTTTTATTTCCCGGAGAAAAGCAAATGCGATGAGTAGTCACTATTCGTAGTAATCACTATGCGTAGTAATCACTATGCGTAACGCTCAAGTACGCTCTTCACCTCTTCAACATCCATGAAATTTTCGATTGTTTCTACAGGAGTGGTAGTTCCCTCAAGCTCAGGAGCAAGCTGAGGAGATGTGAGCACAAGGTCGTTCATATTAGCGGTACCTTTTGCACTTCCAGCATCGGAAGTAGTAACCGTAACATCAAGACCAAGGTCTGCTGCTGCAGCCTCAACATTGATTTTGAGCAGTACAGACGTGCCAATGCCGTTTCCGCAAACGCACAGAATATTCATAATAGCCTCTTTCGTTGAGTTATCATTTTTAATTTTACAAATTTTGCTGTTTTGTGTCTAACTTTTAAGAATTGCGCGAATTTCTTCCGCAGTCTTTGCTTGCGCAAGTTCTTTAGTTTTTACAGAGTTAGACAAAGCTGAAGCAACTGCGGCCATAACCCCAATATGCTCGCTTTCATCATGACCTGCAAGACCAATGACTAAAGAAACTGGATCGTTTGCTGCATTTCCGAATTCAACAGGCGTGCTTAAACGAACCCAGCTTAAACCGCTTTTAAGAACTGCTGCAGACGGCCTTGAGTGAGCCAAAGCCAAGCCTGGAGCAATAACAATATACGGACCCATTTTTTCGACGGTTTCAATCATTTGATCCGTGTATTCGTCCGTAGTAAAGCCAGCTTCTCGCAAAGCATCGCCCGCAAGACGAATCGCATCGCGCCAATCCTTAGCCGCAACGTCAAGATTAACTGCAGCATCCGGAAGAAGCTCGTCAATATCAGCGCTCATATTTTCTCTTTTCTGATTATTTTTAATTTTTTACTGATTTTTTGTTACAGATTTTTTATTTTTATTTACGATTTTTTATTTTTATTTGCGATTTTGTTACTCCCGTTTTTGTTAATCCTGCATAATTGAGTGATAGAACTTTCCAGCTAAAGCCTCGCGAGCTTGAGCCTGAGCTTGAGCGAATGTGGTTTGCATAAGTTCCGCACGAACTTCGTCCAAAGCAACCGGAGTCATAGAAAGCGAGTTAACGCCAAGACCCACAAGAACAATCGCCAAGTCTGGATCCGCAGCAGCTTCTCCACACACTCCAACTGGCATTCCATGCGCGTTACCGGCGTCCGCAATCATTTTGATTGCGCGCAACACAGCAGGATGCCATGCAGTTTGGTAGTTGGAAACAGAGCCGAGGGTTCTGTCTGCTGCAAGAGTGTATTGCGTCAAATCATTCGTTCCAATAGACACAAAATCAGCAACTTGAGCTACTTCATCGGCAACCAACGCAATAGAAGGCACCTCAGCCATAACGCCGACCTTCTTAAGTCCTTTAGATTTACCAAGCTTCACGAAATACGCTGCCTCGTGCTCATCCGCAACCATTGGAGCCATTACCCACAAATCTGCGTTAGTTGCAGCATCAGCGCGAGCCAAAGCCTCAAGCTGGCCATCTAAAACATCCATATGCTGCCTTAATGTGCGCAAACCGCGAAGTCCTAACGCAGGATTTGGCTCATCTTCTGGAGTTAAGAATGGCAAAGGCTTATCTGCGCCGGCATCAAGCAAACGAATAACAACTTTCTTGCCCTCAAATTGAGATAAAAGCTTTGTATATGCTTCCGTTTGCTCTTCTACGCTAGGCGGTTTCTCGTTACCAATAAACAGGAATTCAGTGCGGAATAAGCCGACGCCTTCTGCACCATATTCGTGCGCAATTTGAGCATCTGAAGGCTTTCCAACATTAGCCAAAAGCGGAATCATGTGACCATCTTCAGTTCCGCCAAGCAATCCGCGCAATTCACGCGCACGGCTTAAACGTTCGCGAGATTTTTTAACACGCTCAATTTCTTCTTCGCTAGGATCGCTTATAACTCGACTATTAGCTGCATCTACTACAACCATCTGATGGTTCTTTAATTGAGAAGCATCGTGCGCACCAACAACCGCAACAATTCCGCGAGCGCGCGCAAGAATAGCCGTGTGGCTTGTAGGGCCGCCGTCAATTGTGACGATTGCCTGAACCTTACTTAAATCAAGCGAAGCAGTATCCGCAGGCGAAAGATCCTTAGCAACAAGCACAAAAGGCGAATCGCTTTCTGGCACGCCTGGAGCTTCAACACCAAGCAAAGACGCAATAACGCGCTGGCCAACATCGTGCAAATCTCCTGCGCGCTCAGCCATATAGCCGCCAAGATTACGCAACATATCTTCAAATTGCGCAAATCCTTCCCAAGTAGCACGCTCAGCCGTTTTTCCAGCAGAAATTCCAGCTTCAATTGCGCTTATTAATGCAGGATCAGACGCCATTTGTGCAAGAGCTTGCATAATTGGTGCCGCTTTTTTGGTTCCTTCATCAGTTGCTTTAAGAGCAGCTTCCGCGCGTTGATTTAAATCTTTATTTACCGCATTTAGAGCGTTTCGTACTGAAGTTTTGGCATCTTCAATTGATATTGCTTCAGAACGTGCCACGTCTTCTGGTTCACGCAAAGCAGGTGCCATGCACAATACTTCACCGGATGCCATTGAACGACCAATACCAACACCAGTGATTACCATACTTAAACCCTCCTTTAGGTTTAAAAATCTTTACCAAAGCCGCAACGTCGCAGAAGCATTTCTTGTAGGTAAACGTTTCTTACTAATGAAACTATACACCATTAAAAACGTTGTTACAACAAGTGAAAACGTTTTCTGTATTTTTCGGTTAATTGTGTTACACTTAACATTAAAGATAGCAACAAAAACTGTAGAAAATATAGTTTGCTTTTATAAGACTTTTATGCAACTTTTAATGAAAAGTAAAATAAAAGTAGAAATTTAAATTACTATTTAAATTAATGTTCAAAGGAGAAAAAATGGCAATCGCAACTCGAACCGCTACTATCGAAGACCCTGTTGGCATTCACGCACGCCCTGCATCGGAATTTTCTCAAGCAGCAATGGCATCAAATTGCACTGTAACAATCGCAAAAGGCGAAGGCGCTCCAGTAAGTGCAAACAGCATTCTTTCGATTATGGGATTGGGAATTACCAAGGGTGATTCAATCACAATTACAGTCGATGGTGAAGATGCTGAAAATGTAGCAGCTAAGCTTATCGAAGTAGTCACGAAAGGCGAATAATATAAAAGCAAGCAAATAAATAAAATAAATAAGCGAGCAAATAAACAATACTTACTTTTAATTCACTTTGCGGTGCTGTTTACCAATAACTACAGCACCGCGCTTATTCGGGGGCAAATATGACAAATCAAACTAATCAAAATGCCTCCATTACTCATGTAGCGGCTCTTGCAAAAGTATCAATCGCAACAGTATCTCGCGTGCTTTCTGGGCGTCGAGCCAAAGACGACGATATTGCAAAACGCGTTAGAAAAGCCGCAGAACAGCTTAATTATTCAGTAAATTACGCAGCAAGCGCATTAAGAAGCGACACTACAAACACCATAGGCGTTGTAATAAGCACAAGCAGCGGAGACGATTCGTTCAACATAAATATGCTTTCCGCGCTGGATGAAGCGGCTAAGAAAATAGATAAAATACTTCTTGTTGGCACAGGGAAAGACGCGGAATCGCAAGAAGAGCGCATAGAAGAGCTTATTGAGCATAATGTTGACGGTCTTATTGTGATGCCGTCTAATAATACTGATTTAACAAAAATACTTGAAAATTACGTAGATAATCTTCCGATTGTGCAAATTGGCGGCACAGCTACTTCGTTCCATATTAACTGGGTTGGAATGGATCAAGAATCTATGATGGAAGCTGCTTTAATACATCTTTCGCATCACGACGCGCACAATATTGCTTATTTAAGCGGAAAAGTTAACTCTACGCAAAGCGCAAACTTATTCGCGAATTTCCAAACTGCAGCGAGCCGCTTAAGCCTGCTTTCTGAGCCAGATTGGACTACTTTTGGCGAGCTTACGTATCAGCGTGGGTTTAAGGATACTTTGAAACTTTTCTCTGCTTCCGCTTCTAAACAAGCGCGCAAACCGGACGCGATTATTTGTGCAAATGACGCTGTGGCGATGGGTTCACTTTTGGCTTTAAGTGAGCTTTCTTTAAGGGTTCCGCAAGACGTTCGCGTAATAGGTTACGGAGATAGCAAGCAGGCAGAAATATCCGAGCCGAAACTTTCTTCAATCAGGCCTCCTTACCAGCAGATTGCTCGCGAGGCGATTCGCTTAACAACTGTTGACAAGTCCGAGCAACATTGGCTTCCAGCGCACATGGAATTTAGGCCGGAAATCATGCGCCGCGAGTCAACGAACGCTCCGAGAATAGGCACGAGCGACATGTCACTTCCGTGGCGACTATAGCACGCTATTTTCTACAAAAGCGAGCAGAATAGCGCTTCAAAAACAAGCGTTGAGTTGCCGTTTCTAGCAATACGCCTGCGAGCTGTAGCAATATTGTCAACGCAATTAAGAGCGCTAGAAACCGTAAGATTCTTAGATAGCGCCAAAATATCAGATTTAAAATCTTGATTTATTATTGGCGAAGAATTCTGAGCATTGTTAAGCACGACTAAAACGTCACGATACACGCTGTTAATCGCGTCCAGCGAGCGATTCAAAACGTCACGGCTTACGCGCGTAACTTTGCGCTTTACTTCGTCTTTTTTGCCAATCGCATTGTAAGCCGTGCGCAATTTTGGCGGAACTCTGTCCGAATCTGCTAAACCGTTAATTCTTCGAAACTCATTTTGTTGAGCCTCAACGCTGCGCTGCACTTCATCTTCGGCTTGCGCTTTTGCGTCTTCAATAAGCGTTGACGCAAGCATAATCGCGTCTGCAGCATCGTGCATACGAAGTAAGCCCGCAACCAGCTCATCTCGCCTGCTTAAAGCGCGCTCATCGCTTGCGTAAAGAAGCGCAGTTTCCACATTTCCTTGGCAAAGTCTAGCCGCGCGATTTGCAAGATTATTTTCAACTCCTGTTTTTGAAACAATATATTGCGCTATTGATTGCTCATCCGGAGTAGCTAATTGCACAAGTTGCGTGCGAGAGCGAATTGTTGGCAACACGTCTTGAGGGCTTGAAGCGCAAAGCAACCAAATTGTGTGCTCGCTCGGCTCTTCAATTTCTTTAAGCAACACGTTTGTGCTACGCTCAAGCATTCTTCCAACGTCTTCAATAATAATAATTCGCCACGGAGCTATGCTTGGCATTTGCTCAGAAATTCCAATAACTTCGCGCACGGCCTCAACGCTAAGAGTTATGCCTTCTGTGGTAAGAGTGTGAACATCCGGATGCGAGCCAGCTAAAACTTCGCGAGCAGTTTTACTAAGCCCATTTTCGCCACTATTTTCGCCACTGCCCTCGCCATGATCCGGGCTTTCTAAAGCCGCAGCAAAAGCTTTAGCAACTTGCACACTACCAAATCCGGCAGCTCCGCAAATAAGCCAGGATTGCGCTATTTTACTAGCATCCGCGCAAGCAACTTTACGCAAGCGTTGAACTACTTGCGTTTGCCCAATTACGCTATCCCACACGCTCATCGCTTCACCCCCTAGATTCGCTGTTGCTAATTTATTCAGATTAAGTTTTGTCCGTATTAATTTTTATTCAGACTCAGTTTTAGCAATTAAATTATTTACATCTTTAGAAATAAGATCAGCTAAAGATTGCACAGAGCAAGTTGCGTCAAGAACGCGGTAACGCTCCTCATTTTCTTGCGCCAAATCCAAAAAAGCTTCACGCGTGCGCCTTGCGAAATCAATTCCAGCAGATTCCATGCGATCCTGCTGACGATGCAAACGCTTAAAAGCTTCTTCTGGCTGCATATCTAGCAAATACGTGCGATTAGGCCACAGAGAGTCCGTGGCCCACTCGCTTAAGTTTTGTATATCTTCAATTGTGAATTCGCGGCCGCCTGCTTGGTACGCCAGCGAAGAGTCAATATAACGGTCAGTAATCACAACGGCTCCGCGCTGTATTGCAGGGCGAATAACTTCCGCAACATGCTGGGCACGATCTGCAGCAAAAAGCAGCGCTTCGGTTCTAGGAGCAACAAAAGATCCGTGTAACAATATTTCGCGCAAAGACTTACCTAGCAAAGTGCCACCAGGCTCACGCGTAACTACTACTTCGCGTCCTAAAGACTGTAAATGCTTTTTTAAAGCTTCAACTTGCGTAGTTTTGCCTACTCCATCAATGCCTTCAAAAGATATAAACAATCCTTTGTTTTCAGCCGCGTCCGCACCGCCACAACCGCAGTTTCCGCCGCAAGCGCAACCGCCAGAAAAATCACTATTGTAAGATTCCATAAGTCAACCCTACTTATAATTTCTACTCTGCTGCTTTTGCTGACGTTGCTTTTTTAGCAGTCGATTTAGCAGTCGATTTAGCAGTCGACTTTTTAGCGGTAGTCTTTGCAGTCGTCTTTTTTGCGGTCGTCTTTTTTGCAGTAGTAGACTTAGTGCTTTTAGTCGTACGCTTCTTACGCTTCACAGGACCCGCAGCTCGCTTTTGAGATAAAAGCTCAAACGCAACCTGAGGATCAATCGACTCAGGCGTATACTGCTTTGGCAAAGTGCGATTAGTTTCACCATCCGTAATATAAGCCCCGTAGAAACCGTCTTTAATTACTACAGGCTTACCAGTTTCCGGATCCGCGCCAAGCTCACGAAGAGGAGGCTTAGCTGCGCCTCGAGTACGCTTACCGTACTTTGGTTGCGCAAATAAAGCTTGAGCTTCTTCTAAAGTTGTACTAAAAATAGCGTCTTCACTAGCAAGAGAGCGCGTCTCCGGCTTGGAATCCACAGTTTCGCCGGCAGAAGCATCAACTGCAACATAAGTTTTTGTTAAGTACGGACCGTAACGGCCGTTATTTGCTTCAATTCGCGCAAGTTTTACTACGCCTTCGGCATCAACTTCTTCATATTCGCCAACCAAACGCGGCAAATTCAAAAGTCGCAAAGCATCTTGCAAACTTAATGTTGCAGGATCCATAGTCTTAAACAAAGATGCCATTTTTGGACGCGCTTTAGAAGACTTAGATTCTTCGGAATCATTCTGCGCTTCTACCAATGCCACGTACGGGCCAAAACGACCGTTACGCACTTCCACGCTTCCGCCAGTTTCCGGATCAGTGCCAAGAACTCTAGGTCCTTCGGCATTATGATCAAGCAACTCATGAGCTTCCTCAACAGTCAACTCATCTGGAGCCAAAGTTTCTGGCAAAGAAGCATGACGAGGATTGCCCTCAGCATCCAAATTCTTAGTATCTTCCAAATACGGGCCGTAACGACCAACGCGAACATGCAAGCCGTCGCCAATATTTATAGTGTTGATTTCGCGCGCGTCAATTTCGCCAAGTTCAGCAACCTGCTGCTGCAAACCAATATGCGCTTCGTCAGCAGACTTAGCAGAATCATCTCCAGAACCAAAATAGAATCTAGTCAACCAATCGCGCCCAGTTTCTTCACCGTGCGCAATTCTGTCCAAACCATTTTCCATATCTGCAGTAAACGCGTAATCAACATACTTTGGGAAATTCGCTTCCAAAAGTTTAATTACAGCAAACGCAAGCCAAGAAGGAATTAGCGCGCGCCCGCGCTCGTACACGTATCCGCGATCAATAATCGTCGAAATAATACTTGCGTAAGTAGAAGGGCGACCGATTTCCTTAGCTTCCAACGTTTTTACTAACGAAGCTTCCGTGTAGCGAGCTGGCGGCTGAGTTTCGTGACCGTCTGCAGTAACGCTTTGAGCTTCAAGAACGTCACCTGCTTGCATTGGCGGCAAAGCTTTATCATTATCTGAATCAGATGCAGAAGACGCGCCAAAAACCTTCATAAAACCAGCAAAAGTAATTACGGTTCCAGAAGCTTGGAACAAAGCTTCACCATATTCTCCAGCACTTGCATTCAACTTAACAGTTGCAGTAAAACCAGTAGCATCAGCCATTTGGGAAGCAAGAGTGCGCTGCCAAATAAGCGTGTACAATTTCAGCTGATCCGCAGGTAATTTATCTGCAAGCTCATCCGGGCTTAAGAAGCGCGCTCCAGCAGGACGAATACATTCGTGAGCTTCCTGCGCTCCAGCGGAAGTGGTTGCGTACTGCTTAGGAGATTCTGCAACATATTCAGCACCAAAAGCTTCTTGCGCAGCATTTCGCGCAGCAGCAATAGCTTCTTGAGAAAGCGTTACGGAATCCGTACGCATATAAGTAATATAGCCGTTTTCGTACAAAGCTTGTGCAGCGCGCATAGTTTGACGCGAGCTCATCGAAAGTCGGTTTCCTGCAGTTTGCTGCAAAGTTGATGTAGTAAAAGGCGGCAAAGGACGGCGACGGTACGGCTTAGTTTCCATAGCGTCAACTATGAAATCTGCTTTTTGCAAAGATTGCGCAAGTTTGTTTGCAAAATCTGAATCTACATGCAAAGCAAGCTGCGACTCGCCTTTTGCAGCAACAAGCTCACCTTTTGAATTGAAATCTTTAGAAGCAGCCAAGCGACGTCCATCAAGCTCAGTCATTCGAGCTTCAAAATCAACATCGCGGCCATCTGCATCAGCAGCATGCAGAACAGCGCTAATATCCCAGTAAGACGCCTTCGTAAACGCCATACGCTCACGTTCGCGCTCAACAATAAGACGCGTGGCAACAGACTGCACTCGCCCTGCGGAAAGACCTGGGCCAACTTTACGCCACAATACTGGCGAAAGCTCATAGCCATACAAGCGGTCAAGCACGCGACGAGTTTCCTGAGCATCTACCATATTGTTGTCAACGTCACGAGTGTTACTTAACGAAGAACGAATCGCATCTTTAGTAATCTCGTGAAAAACCATACGCTTTACAGGCACTTTTGGCTTCAAAGCTTCAACCAAATGCCATGCAATAGCTTCGCCTTCGCGATCCTCATCAGTTGCCAGATACAGCTCGTCCGCATTGGCGAGCGCAGTCTTCAAATCAGCAACTGTTTTCTTTTTATCAGCACCAACCACATAGTATGGCGTAAATCCGTGATCAACATCTACGCCGAACTTGCCAAACGCAGCTTTGCGTGAGGCTGGAACCTGACTTGGCTGAGCGAGGTCGCGAATATGCCCCACTGACGCCATTACGGTGTATCCATTACCCAAATACCCGCCAATTTTACGCGCTTTCGTGGGAGACTCCACAATGACTAGCTTATTTTCTGCTGTCATATTCGCTCCTTTCCTAACAAAATCAAACACACAGCTGTGAACTACATGTTTCACGCTAACTGTATCGCAACTTATGCAGTACGTCTATTAAATTCCACCTCGGTGGATAAAAGCAGATAGAGTAGACATATTACTTATGCTGCAGACGGTGGAGTTGGCGGAGCGCCTACTAAACCAAGCCTACTTAATGGCGACGCAGTAGAGTGACGCATTACCATAATTGCTCCATAAACTAGCAAAGATACACCAATAATTAACCAGTATGTTGCAATATAAGACACGTTTGCAGCCCACTGTGCGAAAATATCAACTCCCGGAAGAATTTGCCAAACTAAATATTCAGCATACAAGCAGGAGAACACGCCAAGCGTAATCATTGAGCTTCCAACGATTTGCACACTTACTGAAGAGCGCCTATAAGCAGGCAAATCCATTCCGCTACTACGTGTTAAAGCAAGAACAATAAGCGTTATTGCACCAACAAGAAGAAGCGACACAATAACGTCAGATGCTCTATGCCAATGTCCTGCAATCAAAGAAAGTTGCACAAGAACGCTTATTACAGTAGAAGCAACAGCTGCCCAAGCGCGCCAAACGCGCGAAACCGTGCAAATAAGCAAAGCACAAGCTGTTGCAACAAGTAAAGCGTGACCTGAAGGTGCAGAATTTGCCGACAAATATTGTATGTTAATAAGCATTGGTCGAGGAAGAATTTTTTTAAGCGGTTCAGCTGCTGCAGCCAAAATAATAATTCCTGCGCATTGACCGAGCAGCCACCATCGCCTTCTAACGCATGCCACAACTAGTGCAGCAACAGCTATAAGAGCTCCAACAGCAATAACAACTATTGAATTACAAAGCGGCTTTAAACACAGCTTCAGCCACGACGGAACTCCGTGAGATCCAAAACCGTCAATAACCATTTCTTCGTAGCTTTGGCCTATTACAGTTTGCACGCACACAAACCAAAGTCCTGCTGCAGAAATTAAAAATACGACTGCGAGCGCAACGCACCACAATATTGCAGAAACTCGCGGGCGTTTCGTTAATGGATCAAATTCCGATTCTTCGTCTTCGTATAAAGAATCTTGATTTAAATTTTTAGAAGAATTTTTTGCAGAATTTTTAAGAGACTTTTTTGCAGAATTTGCTTTATCTAATACGGAATTATCTTCTAAATCTAAATTAGAGGATTCTTCATTATCCATTGCAGAAAATGCTTGAATATCTGGCAATTCAGGCAACTCTTCAATATCTTGCAAACTATTAGATTGCAAATTACCGTCCGATAATTCGCCTTCTGACTTCTTTTCAGAATCGTTAGACTGATTACCAGACTTTTCGTCATGAATTTCTGTAAATTCTTCGCTCATACTTTAGACTTTACGACAGTCTCTACGACAGCGCGAGTTTTGCGCACAATAAAATTGGGAATAATAAACCCCCGCGCACCCACCAGAGGCCACTTACCCTTGCTGCATTTCTGCCCTGGGGGGATTGGGTGACGTAGTGCCACACGGAGGCTTTATCTATATTACACGATTTTCGCTATATGTCGAGTAGTAATAAATTAGTGGTAATAAATTACGTTAGCTAAATAAATTATTGCTAACTAAATAAATTACGCACGCCACACGCTTTTGCCATGCTCTTTTGCTTCTTCAACATCAGCATTAAGCTGCGTTTCGTCCGCTTCAACTTCGCCAGCAATATAGCGCTCAACTAGTTGACGAGCTTCACTATCTTCATGCTGAACAGCTGGAGACTTCATAAAGTACGAACTTGGAGCCAAAATCGGGCCAGACAAATGCCTGTCAAGCGCAATTTTTGCAGCACGAACAGCATCAATAACAATACCGGCAGAATTTGGAGAATCCCAAACCTCAAGCTTGTACTCCAAATTAAGCGGAACATCACCAAAAGTCGTGCCTTCCAAACGAACAAAAGCAAACTTACGGTCGTCCAACCAAGCAACGTAATCAGATGGGCCAATATGAACGTTATGCTCATCCATTTCGTGCGGCACGATTGACGTTACTGCACGCGTTTTAGAAATCTTCTTAGACTCGAGCCTTGAGCGTTGAAGCATATTCATGAAGTCCATGTTGCCGCCAACGTTTAGCTGATACGTGCGATCCAAGCGAACTCCGCGATCTTCAAAAAGACGTGCCATAACGCGGTGCGTAATTGTTGCTCCAACCTGGCTTTTAATATCGTCGCCAATAATCGGCACGCCAGCATCACGGAATTTTTGCGCCCACTCAGGATCGGAAGCAATAAACACTGGCAAGCAGTTTACAAAAGCGCAACCAGCTTCCATAGCTGCAGTTGCGTAAGCTTTATCTGCTTCTTCGGACCCAACTGGCAAATAAGACACAAGCACGTCAACATGCTTATCTTTCAAAACTTTCGCAACATCAACCGGTTCAGCATCGGATTCATCAATCATTTCACGGTAATAATCACCTAAACCGTCGTACGTAGGGCCGCGCATAACTTCAACGCCCAAATTTGGCACTTCGGCAAAACGAATGGTGTTATTTTGCGAAGCGCCAATTGCTTCGCTTAAATCATGCCCAACCTTTAATGAATCAACATCAAAAGCCGCCACAAACTCAATATCGCGCACACGATATTGGCCAAATACAGCGTGCATCAACCCTGGAATTTTCTCACCGTCATCAGCGTTTTTGTAATACTCAACGCCTTGAACCAGCGACGAAGCACAATTGCCTACGCCGGCAATGGCAACGCGGATGCTCATATAGACTCCTTGCCTGCAAAAATCAGCGGCATTACGTTATGCCGCACACACACATACTTCATCATACTATTGCTCTAACCAATATGGGCAAATATGAGTTTTTTAAAGTCTTTTTTACTCAAAAATAGTTGCTATTAAATATTATTAAAAGCTATTAAATAGTTGCGATTATAGAAAATTCAGCCCGGGCGCTACGGTGGAATGTATGGTTACACGTAATAATGGAAGGCGAAATTCTACTTCGCGCGCAAAAACGCCACGAAGTGTAGCGTCACACTCACCTAATAATGCGAATATGCGACAAGTTCCATCTAGTGAGTATGAACAATACGATTATCGAGATTATTACGATAATAAAAAGTCTTCCAATTATGACGGCCGTAATTCAAGACGCGCGCGCTCGCAAGCATACACTAGGCAGCAGCGCAGAAAAACATGGCATGGAAGGCACCCAATTATTTTTTGGTTGCTTATTGTAATTTTTGTTCCTATTTTGCTTGGCGCGCTTGTTTTTGGCTTTATGTATGCCACAACCAACATACCTGCTCCAGACAAAGTTGCAATGGCCGATAAAACGAAAGTTTATTATTCCGACGGAAAAACAGAATTAGGCTCTTTTGCTGAACAAAATCGCGAAATTATTAGCTGCTCCGCACTGCCTAAATATGTTGGCAAAGCAATTATTGCATCCGAAAATCGTTCCTTCTACCAAGACAATGGTATTGATTTCAAAGGAATCGGCCGCGCGCTTATTCATAACGTCACAAAGCGCGGACGCTGGGGCGGCTCTACTATTACTCAACAGTACGCAGAACGCTACTATTTAGGCGAAACTAAAACGTATCTTGGAAAACTGCACGAAGCTATTTTGGCATTAAAAATTGCGCAAACTCAAGATAAAGATACAGTTCTTTGCAATTATATGAACACTATTTATCTTGGGCGCGGAGCTTACGGCATTCAAGCTGCAGCTAAGGCTTATTTTGGTGTAAAAGCTAAAGATTTAACATTGCCGCAGGCAGCACTTTTGGCTGGAATCATACCGGCTCCAAGCAGATGGGATCCTGCAATCGGCCCTAAAGAAGCAAGTATTCGCTTTAAGCGAGTTTTGAAAATTATGAAGGAAGACGGCTACATTACTCCTTCCGAAGCGGCTAAAGCTAAGATGCCAAAAACTATTACGCAAACTGTGCAAAATATGTATGCTGGCCCGCAAGGATACTTATTGCACATGGTTCGAGACGAGCTAACTCGAAACGGCGCATTTACTCAAGAAGATCTCGATAGCGGCGGATACCGCATTATTACAACTATTGACAAAGCTAAACAAGACTTAATGTTCAAAGTTGCAAGCCCATCGCAAGGCGGACGCGGAATCGTGCCACAAGATTTGCAAATTGGCGCAATGTCAGTAAACGCAAAAGACGGGTCGATTATTTCCGTATATGCAGGAGACGATTATCTTAAAAAGCAGCTAAATAACGCAACACAAGCACTGTATGAGCCTGGTTCCACAATGAAACCTTTTGCTTTACTTGGAGCAATTCAGGCTGGAACAAGTTTGGATACGCTTTTTAATGGTAATTCCCCGCTTAAATTTAAGGGTATTGAAAAACCTGTAGCTAATTTTGCGAATGCTAGTTACGGATCAATTAATTTGTATAAAGCAACAGCAGATTCTGTAAATACAGTGTACATGTCTTTGCAAGAAAAGCTGGGCGCTAAAAAAGTTGCGCATAATGCTGTTACGGCCGGATTAAGTCCTAAGCGCGTCAACGGTAAGAATCCATTTACAGTATTGGGCAACGATCCTGTGCACGTAAGCGAAATTGCTCGAGCTTACGCAACTTTTGCAAATAAGGGAATACGACCAGATTTGCATATTGTAGCTAGCGTAAAGAATCCTGATGGCAAAGAGTTTTATCGCGCACCAACTAACGGTAAGCAGGTATTTTCGCCAAAAGATACAGCATTGGCTATTAAAGCGATGATTGGCGTAGTGCAGCATGGTACTGCAACTGAAGCTAGAGCAATTGGAAAAGATCTTGCTGGAAAATCTGGAACAGCAAACGATGGTACTGCTGGTAGTTTCGTTGGATTCACACCAAATGTAGTTACTGTTTTTGCTATGTGGAGCCCGGATGCAAAAGGAAATCCGCAAGTAATTAAGCCATTCCACGGCTACAGCGGAGGAAGCGACTACCCTGTTCATATGTTTACTACGTATATGAGGAAGGCGCTTGCTGGTGGTCAAAACGTTAAATTCCCAGAAGCAGAAGACACCGGCGATGTTGGCGGCCACGATGGCACGTGGGGCTTAGGCGGCCGTTCGCACGCAAGTGAAAATAATCACAATAAGGAAGATGCTAATAAAGATAGCAAAGACAGCAAGGATAATAGTAGCGAAGATCAGCCTAACAGCCATCCGCAAGATGACGAAAATTCTTTGCTAGACGGATTAGGCAACTCCGACAACACTAATTCTGGGGATGGTGGAGAAAGTCAGTACGATCCTTCTGCTGCTCATACCGGGCAGTAAGCATACTGGCAGTAAGCTTACTGTCAGTGATAATACTGGCAGTAAGCATACGGTCAGCAATATCGTATAATGTCGAATTTAGAGGCATGCGAGGGGCAGGTACAAATAAATTACAAGGAATTGCAAATAGTGGAACAGAAGACGGAAAAATTAGAAAATCTTATAAATAAGCAAGATAACGAAAAAGCTGACGAACATATTTTGCGCGCAGTATTTTGGGATATGGACGGGACGCTTATTGATTCCGAACCATATTGGCATGAGTCTGAGTTTTATTTGGTTAAAAAATACGGCGGTTATTGGGATGAGGATTTAGCTTGGGAATGCTCAGGAGGCTCCCTAGAAACAGTTGCAAATAAAATGATTCCTTCCGGCACAAAGCTTACTGTAGAAGAAGTCGGCAAAGGAATGGTTGATTACGTTGCAGCTCGCGAAGCTGAAAGCGTTCCCTGGATTCCTGGAGTGCTCGATGTGCTTAAAAGCCTTGCAAAAGCTGGAATTCCTTCTGTTTTAGTTAGCAATTCGCCGCGTTGTTTAGTTGAAAATATTGTTAAGCACGCTCCGGAAGGTGCTTTCGTGGGCTATGTTTGCGGCGACGACGGTTATGAGCCTAAGCCAAGCGCTGAGCCATATTTGACTGCAGGAAAAATTGTTGGAATTTGCGGAAGTGCAGAAGAAATCGCTAAGCAAATGGCAAATTGCGTAATTATAGAAGATTCGTTATCTGGTCTTACTGCTGCAGTTAATTCTGGAGCGACTGTAGTTGCACAAACTGGTTTTTCTCGCGCAAATATTTCCGAAAGAAAGCACCACGCTGAGCTTAACGGCTACGAAAATGTGAATGTAAAAACGCTTGAAGATATTGTTATTAAACGCTCCAAGCTCGCCAAAGAACCACAGACTTCTCTTCCGGAGATTCAATAGCACCTTTCTGCGCTTTAGCATACTCTGCCACAGAATAAGACGACGGCAACGCTCTGCGCTCTGTGCGAATATCTCGCCTCCAGCGCCTAGCGTTGCGCGAGCGGTGCATTTCCACAATATCTCCGTCCGCATTCGCAGTGAAAATATTGCGTTCTGAAGATTCTGCAGCTTCCGTCAAATGACGAACTTGCCTTTTAAGCTGTCGATTTTCTTCTTGAAGCGCCAAAATTTTCATAATCCCAGCAAGATTAATACCTTCATCCTGGCTTAAATGCTGAGTTTGCACAATTCTGTCAATATCTCTTAACGAGTAACGGCGAGCGCCGCCGCCTGTGCGCTGAGGCATAATTAAACACAGGCGGTCGTATTGCCTAAGAGTTTGCGGATGCGTATTAGTAAGGCGTGCTACGTGGCTGACGGTAAATATTGGCAAATCAAGAGTAAAACCTACTTCATCTGCACCGTCAAGCGTTGCAGTACCACGCACTAAAGCAACAGCACACATTTCATACAATGCTTTAGTTTCACGCGTTATTGGTGTCATAGCACGCCTTCCTTTGCCTTACTTTTGCGTTATTTTGCGTTACTTTCGCTTTACTTGCTTTACTTTTGCCTCAAATTGCTGACTTCTTCTTCATAAGATCCGCCGGCAGTTTTATCAAATTCTTTTGCAGCACGCTTAAGTAACATACTTGAGTGCTTTGGTATACGAATTTGCACAATACCAATAAAATCGCCGTTAGAGCCAGGCACGCCAGCACCTTGAGCGCGAACCTCGTCTCCACTAGAAGACCCAGCAGGCACTTTAAAAGTCACAGCATTGCCGTCTACGTCGTTAAGCGTAACTTTTGCGCCGTGCACAGCCTCGCTCAAAGTCAAAGGCAAATCAGCAACTAAATTGTTATCTCTCAAAGTAAAGCGATCTGACGGCTCAACTTGCACATGCAAATACAAATCGCCTGCAGAACCGCCAAATTTACCCGGCTTACCCTTTCCTTTTAAACGAATTTTTTGACCGGCTTTTACACCAGCTGGAATATGCGTTTTAAAAGTTTCGCCTGCCGCGCGAAGCGACACCGTGGCACCTTTAAAAGCCTGTTTAAAAGTAAGTTTGATATTTGTTGTTATATCTTCGCCGTTTTCAGGCACATCTTCCGGCTGGGCTTTAGCGTACTGCTCGCCTGCAAAACCATTCGTACCCTGGAATCCAGCTGCGCCCGGATTTTGCTGGCCGCCGCTAAACATGGAGAAAATGTCACCCATATTTGGGCCGGCTCCGCTGGTTGCAAAGCGAATGCGCGAACCGTTGCCGCCCATTCCGCCCATGCCGGAGCCGCCGTTAAACATGGAGAAGATATCCGAGAAGCTTGACGCATCAAAGCCTCCAGCTCCACCTGCGCCGCCTGCGAAACGAGCGCCGCCTGCACCAAATTGACGAATAGCGTCGTAGCGCTGGCGAGTTTGACTATCTTTCAGCACATCATAAGCTTCGGAAACGTCCTTAAACTTTTCTTCAGCTTCTTTTGTTTTGTTTAAATCAGGGTGATATTTTCGAGCAAGTTTGCGATACGCTTTAGTAATCGTTGCTTCGTCAGCATCTTTGGAGACACCGAGAACTTTATAAAAATCCTTAGCTAACCATTCATTTTCAGCCATTTGTGCCTCCTTTCGTTATCAGCACATTGGCCATTTCGCTTTTTGACCGAAAAATCTCAAATCTCACCACACTTGGTAGCAAGCAGAGAATAAATCACTGCTGTGGTGAAGAGACGACCACGCGAGCGGCGCGAATAACACGATCTCCTATTCGGTAACCTGCCTCAACCACTGCATCAACAGTTTCTTTCGTAGCGTCTGGATCTGGCTTGTGCAAAATCGCATCATGCTTGGTCGGGTCGAAATCTTCGCCCTTTTCACCAAACTTTTCCACTCCAAACTTTTCAAAAGCCTTATCAATCTTGGTTGAAACAGCTTTGAACGAATCATCCATTTCGCTATGTTCACGAATACGATCAATATCGTCCAATGCCGGAAGCAGCGCAGTAAGCACATCGATAATTCCATGCTGGCGGAAACGATCCTGCTCTTTCGCAGCACGATTTCTAAAGTTGATAAATTCCGCGCGCTCACGCTGTAACGCTTCTAGGTATTCTGCAGCTTCTTTTTTAGCTTTACCTAAAGGAGTCAAGCTGCCGTCTTCTGCATCTTGGCTACCTTTTGATTCTTCTGATTTTGAAGTATTTGCAGAATCCGCAGAATCTGCAGAAACGTTAGCATCCGCATTAGCATCAGCTTGCGTTTCTGCATGATTCTTACTGTTTTCACCAGCTTGAGCAGCACTATCCGTGCTGTTAGTTGTTTGCTCCGGGTTAGCTGACTCATTTTCAGGTTTTACATCCATTGAGTCAGCATCCCCCATATTTTGCAAATATTCGTTGGCGTTGAACTCGGACATTACTTGTTGTCCTTATCGTCCTTGTCGTCGTCCACCACTTCGGCGTCAACTACGTCATCGTCTTTAGCGGCAGAACCTGCGTTAGCGCCAGCGGCACCAGCAGCACCTGCACCTGCAGCACCTGCGTTAGCGCCTTGAGCACCACCCTGAGCGTAAAGCTGCTGACCAATCTTTTGAGCAGAAGTCATCAACTCGCTTTGAGCAGACTTAATCTTCTCAACGTCATCACCCTTCAAAGCTTCCTTCAAAGCGTTAACCTTTTCGGTAACTTCCTTAGAGATTTCGTCCGAAAGCTTGTCTTTATTGTCGTTTACAAGCTTTTCAGTTTGGTAAGCAAAGGCTTCTGCCTGGTTGCGAACTTCAGCTTCTTCCTTACGCTTCTTATCTTCAGCTTCGTGAGCTTCAGCTTCCTTAACCATGCGGTCAATTTCGTCCTTTGGAAGGCCAGAACCACCGGTAATAGTCATGGACTGTTCCTTGCCAGTGCCCTTATCCTTAGCGGAAACGTGCACAATGCCGTTAGCATCAATATCGAAGGTGACTTCAATCTGCGGAACGCCACGAGGAGCTGGAGCAATACCAGTCAATTCAAAAGTACCGAGAGGCTTGTTATCGCGAGCAAACTCACGTTCACCCTGGTAAACCTGAATCAACACGGATGGCTGATTATCTTCAGCAGTGGAGAACACTTCCGAGCGCTTCGTTGGAATTGCGGTGTTGCGGTCAATAAGCTTCGTCATAATTCCACCCTTGGTTTCAATACCCAAGGAAAGTGGAGTTACATCAATAAGCAGAACGTCCTTGCGATCGCCCTTAATAACGCCCGACTGCACAGCTGCACCAACAGCCACAACTTCATCCGGGTTCACAGACTGGTTAGCTTCCTTACCGCCGGTAAGTTCCTTCACCAAATCCTTCACAGCTGGCATACGAGTAGAACCACCAACAAGAACCACGTGATCAATCTGGCTTACGGAAATTCCAGCGTCAGAAAGCACGTTGTTAAATGGTGTGCGGCAGCGGCCAAGCAAATCGGAAGTCATTTCCTCAAAGTGAGCGCGAGTCAAAGTCTCATCCAAATGCACTGGAGTGCCGTCAGGAGTCATTGCCAAGTACTGCATAGAAATTGAGGTGGAAGTAGAAGAGCTAAGCTCCTTCTTTGCTTGCTCAGCAGCTTCCTTCAAGCGCTGCAAAGCAATCTTATCCTTGCTCAAATCAACGCCATACTTGTTCTTAACTTCGCCAACGAGCCAGTCAATAATCTTCTGATCCCAATCGTCGCCACCCAAGTGGTTGTCGCCGTTTGTGGCCTGAACCTGAATTGTGGAGAATCCGTCGTCATCCTTACCAATCTCAAGCAAAGACACGTCGAAAGTACCGCCACCCAAGTCGAATACCAAAATACGCTCGTCTTCCTTGCCCTTTTCAAGGCCGTAAGCCAAAGCTGCAGCAGTCGGCTCGTTAATAATACGAAGCACGTTCAAGCCTGCAATCTTACCTGCATCCTTAGTTGCCTGACGCTGAGCATCGTTGAAGTATGCGGGGCATGTAATAACAGCGTCGGTTACTGGCTCACCCAAGTAAGCTTCAGCATCGCGCTTCAACTTCATCAAAACTTGAGCAGAAATCTCCTGTGGAGTCCACTTCTTACCGTCGATTTCAACAGTCCAATCAGTGCCCATGTGGCGCTTTACGGAGCTAATTGTGCGGTCAACGTTTGTTACAGCCTGACGCTTAGCAACTTCGCCAACCAAAATTTCGCCGGACTTGCTAAATGCCACAACAGATGGTGTGGTACGTGCGCCTTCAGCGTTCACAATAACAGTTGGGCTACCGCCTTCAAGAGTAGCAATGCAAGAGTTGGTTGTTCCCAAATCAATACCTACTGCGCGTCCCATATTTTCTCCTTAACTAGGTATTGCACGCTTTGTGCAATTACGCTTTCCTTCAAGTTATGTAGTTCGTAAGCTGAGCTTTATTTAGATTCCGTATTTAGATCCATATTTAGATCCGTATTTAGATCCGTATTTAGATCCGTATTGGAAGCTATATAAAATCTCAGCTTTTTCGCTTTCCAAAACTTGAGCCTACTACACTCAACTTGCAAAAGTCAACTTTTATTCCCAAAAATTACAAAAAACTTTATACAACCAGACTCAACTTTTGCAGTTGCGCTCTGCAGACACTGAGTATTTATTGCATAGAGAACACTAGCATCATTGCTGCTGCACACATCACGCCAGGCACACAAACCACACACCCACCCGCAGCTTATTTGCGCGTTCTTCATTCGCATGGATATTCACGTGGTAGAGATTTGAGATTTTTCGCACTGAACGAAGGCGGACGTCAGAGCCGCAGGCTGCTGACAAGCCGAGCGAAGAAGAAAAATCGAAAAATCTCTGCGATTTGCACGGTTATTAAACATTAAGCACGCAGAGTTTGGGGGATTTCTCTACGAGCACTAAAAGAGGACTGAGAAGCTACATTCTTTAAAGATAGGCGAACACACTAAACTCTTTTAGCAGCTAGAGCGCACGAAGGACGGGACGTGCGAGGAGAGAAATCCCCCAAAACTCGCGCCACAGCAAACAAAAGCAGTAAATCAAGTCATAATTACACAAGTTTCACGCGCTAAATTTAAAGTGGCGAAGTGAATTATTAAGCGCATTGTAGCGCGCCAAAACTCCAATAAGCGGCGTACCAATTCCGGTTATAAGCTTAATTGCTTCAGTCGCCATCATCGCGCCAACAATAGCCGCAGTCGCGCCCAATACCGCCGATTTCGGCACCGTTTCTTCCGGAGGCGGGAAAGGATACAAGTCTCGCAAGCAAGGACCTTTTCCAGGCACAAAAACGCTTACTTGACCTTCGTAATAAAGCACCGATCCGTAAACTTCCGGCGTTCCTGCACTCCACGCGGAATCCGCAATCAAAAAGCGCGTAGCAAAATTATCGCAACCGTCGATCACAATATCGTGATTTTCTACAAGCTGCTTTGCGTTATCTTCATTAAACCTATTCACAAGGTTGATTTTTAAGCCCGGAGATAACGCCTGCAGCCGCTTAGCTGCAAGTTGCGCTTTAGATTTGCCACACTGATCAACAGTGTATAAAGTCTGCCTTTGTAAGTTGGAAAGTTCCACAACGTCGTCATCACAAATCGTGATTTCCCCAACTCCTGCAGCAGCAAGCGAAAGCAGGCATGGAGAACCAAGCCCACCAGCCCCAACCATGCAAATTTTTGCATTTCTAAGTAATTGTTGATGCTCAAGACTAAAGCCCGGCAGGAGCAAGTGGCGGCAAGTGCGATCCGCCTCAAGCTCCTGCAGGTCGTCGTAAATTTTATTAATCGTCATGCTTAAATAATTATGCCGAAATTCATACTACAAAATTTACAGCACGGAATCCGCCCAAGCGCGGCCTTCAACAGGCGAAGACGCGAGAGCATGATTTCGCATTGGAATACGTCCAGCATCGTGAGCAAGCTTGCCGGCAGTTACAGCTGCAGCCATTGCGCGACCCATCGTTACAGGATCTGGGCAGCGAGTTACAGCGCTTGCAAGAAGCACACCAGAGCAGCCGATTTCAAAAGCTTTAACAACGTCGGAAGCAGTGCCAACGCCAGCATCCAAAATCACAGGGACGCCAGCTTCCTTGCATTCGCGCACAATCAGCTCAATATTTCGAGGGTTCAAAATACCAAGACCAGTGCCAATTGGAGCGCCGCCAGGCATAACAGCCTTCACGCCAAGCGAAACCAAGCGACGAGCCACAATCGGATCGTCATTCGTGTAGCACAACACGCTAAAGCCTTCTTCAACAAGCTTTTCTGCAGCAAGCAAAACTTCGCGAGTATCCGGAAGCAAAGTATCGTCGTCTGCAATAACTTCGAGCTTAATCCAGTCGGTTCCTAAAGATTCGCGAGCCATTTTTGCAGTGAGCACAGCGTCATGCGCAGTTTTGCAGCCTGCAGTATTTGGCAAAACGTTAATATTATGGCGCTGCAGCATTCCGTAAATATCTACGCCAGTTTTTGCGTGACGGCGCAAAGCAACCGTAGCTACTTCCGCACCCGAAGCTACAAGCGACTTTTCCATAATGTCAATGCTCGTCATGCCGCCAGTGCCAAGCAAAAGCCTTGAATGTAAAGTTTTGCCACAAAGCTGCCAAGTATCGACACTTTCTTCTGCATTATTTTCAGAATTATTTTCTGCCATTTTAAGCCTTTTATTTAAAATTTAATATTTTGTAGGCGTCAGCCGCCTTGAACTGCGCTGAGAATCTCAATTTGATTACCATCGCAGATCACAGTCGATGCCCACTGATTGCGTGAAAGCACATCGTCGCCAATTGCAACAGCTATGCCAGGACCAGCGTCAGAACCGTAACGTTGAGCAATAAGCTCAGCAACAGTTAACCCATCTTGAACTTCAATAGTTTCACCATTGACGACGATTTGCATAATTCAACCTTTATTAACGTCTATTAAAATTGCGCAACTAAAACTTGCGTTACTAGAAGCGCTCGTAATTAGAAACTTGCGTTACTAGAAGCGAGCAGGATCGCAGCTTTCCAAGAAGCCCTTTTCCTTCTCAGTCAACTCTTGCTCAAGCACAAGCTTTGTAGTCAAAGAAGAACCCAAAGCGGTGAGCAAAATACCGTGACGGAAGTAGCCAGTGGAAATCGTAGTATGCGTCTTAGGATCAATACCAATGAATGGCAAATCGTCTGGAGTTCCAGGGCGGCCGCCAGCGGTAACCTCAGTAATCGAGCATTCCTGAATGCCAGGAAGCACGCTTGCGGCATCGCGAAGCAAGTCAAGCACGCCGCCAACCTTTGGAATATCGCGGTCGTCTTCGCGAGAAGTAGCGCCGAGCACAAGCTCGCCAGTTTCCTTAGCGCGAGGAACCAAATAAACTGGACGGTCATGCACAAAACCACGAACCACAGAGCTCAAAATTGGGCGCAAAGGCTCTGGAATAGTCATACGAATCATATCGCCCCACACAGCGCGAAGCTTAAGCTGCGGAAGCATATCCTTAGCACCCAAGCCGGATGCCAAAACTGTGTCAGGACCCAAATCGTCCGGAGTGCTTGCGCGACGCTCAATAACAACACCGCGCTTTTCGAGTGCATCAATCATAGCTGCAGTGAAAAGACGAGGGTTGATTTGATGATCATCCGGCACGCTTACAGCGCCAGCAATAGTTGGCGAAAGAGCAGGCTCAATTTCACGAAGCTTACTAACAGAAATATGCTCAGCCCTACGGCCGTAACGATGTTGCAAGTTTAGCAACTCGTTTACATGCTCGTTATCTGCAGCGTCGCCGCCAATTACGTAAGAGCCGCACTCTAAGTAGCCGGTTGGCTTATCGGTGTACTTTGCAACCGAATCAACCAATTCCTTATACATGGTTGCAGACTCAAACATAAGTGGATACAACGCTTCTTGCTGATATTGCATTTCTGCTGTAGGAGCTAGCATGCCGGCAGCATGGTGAGAAGCGCCCGAGACTGGATCCGGATCAATAATGCTAACTTTTACGCCAGCTTCCGTGAGCCTCCACGCTGTTGCTAAACCAATAATACCTGCACCAATAATACGAATATTTCGCATAATACTCCTTCCTACGGCGGCATTACCCGCATCAGGTTTACGGTCGGCTTTCGCCCTCTCAGCCTGTATAGAACAAGCTCCCGTGTTTCGTAGCTTTGACTTTCAAAACTGCGATTGTAAAGCGCTTACAATATTGCCAACTTTAGCGATATTACAAACGCTGCAGGTAGAAGTAACGAAATTATGTGAGCTTCGTCACACTACCGAGCAGTATTTTAGCACTTATACGAAAAATTCGTTAATTGAAACGGTATATAAAATCGCAAAACTAAGCAATTTTGTTAATCGCGCAAGTTTTGAGGGTTCCTCACTTATTGTGGCGCGAGTTTCGGGGGATTTCTCTCCTCGCGGGCGCGAGTAACTTACCTCACGTTTGGAGGGTTTGAGGATACATTTCGCTCCAAACGCGCGCGACGACCTGCTTGAGCGCAGCGATTTAGCGCGCGAAAGCAACTCGGAGCGGAAACTCGCTCAAGTTGGAAGTCCAGTGGACTTCCAACTTGAGCGAGTTTCGTAAGCGAGAGCTTAGAGCGCGAGCACCACCTCACGTTTGGAGCGCGCTAGAACTTACTCGTTGGAGTGCTTGCGGCGGCGAGAAGCAACGCCAGCAGCACCGAAACCAGCGAAGATTGCGGCAAGACCCGCAAACAAGCCAGTAGCAGCACCCGTCTTAGCAATCTTATGGTTACCACCAAAGCCCTTAAACGCAGCCTTAGCATCACGCAACTGCTTCACAGCCGCATCCACCTGAGCCTGAGTTGCGTTAGCATCCGCAAGAACACGCTTAGCATCAGCCAAAGCCTTCTTATAAGCTTGAGCCGCAGCCGAATTACCGCGCACATTCAACGCATTATTAATTTCCGCCTGCAAAGCAGACTTATCAACAGCGTTAGCGTTAGCGTTAGCATTATTCGCGTAACCGTCACCCTCGTGACCACCAGCGTTAGGAACGTAACCGTCAAAACCATTGCCACGCGTATTGAACTTGTCAATAATACGCTGCTTGGCTTCGCGAAGCTTCCTCAAAGCCGCATCAACCTGAGCCTGAGCTGCGTGAGGATCAGCAAGCACGCGGCGAGCCTCATCCAAAGCCTGATTATAATCATCAACCTCCGGAGAGCCAGCAATCAAATACGGAACGCCATTGCGGAAGACTGGATCATCATCCGCCTCATTTTGCAAATCAGCTTTATTCGTCTTATGACCGTTAACCAAAGCATTCTTAGCGTCACGAAGCTTCCTCAAAGCCTCGTCAACCTGAGCCTGGGTAGCATTCGGATCATCAAGAACCTTCTTAGCATCCTCCAACGCCTTCTTATAAGCATCAGCCTCAGGAGTGCCGATAGCATTCTGGAATTCAGGCGAATTCTCAAAATCACCATCAGAATCATGCTCATTCTTCAGATTCTTCTTATCCGTCGCATACTTTCGAGCAATAGCATCCTTAGCATCACGAAGCCTACTCAAAGCAGCATCAACTTGAGCCTGAGTTGCGTTTGGATCATCAAGAACGCTCTTAGCATACTCAAGAGCCTTCTTATAATTATCAATCGCAGACTTAGTAGACTCATCATCCGGATTTGCATTCAGATTACTAATAGCATTAATGAATCCAGGAGAAGACTCAAAGCTACTATACTCGCTATGCTCCTCGCGCAAAACATGCTTGCTCGTACCATAGTCGTCAGTAAGCTTCTTCTTAGCATCCTTAAGCTTCTTCAAAGCCTCATCAACCTGAGCCTGCGTTGCGTTCGGATCCTTAAGAACATTATTCGCATCCTCAAGAGCCTTCTTATAAGCCTCAGCTTCAGGAGTGCCGGCAGCATTTATATACTCAGGAGACTTAGTAAAGTCAGAATCCTTGCCAGCCTCAGTGTTCAGATCAGTCTTATTAGTCTTGTAGCCGTCAGTAATCTTCTTCTTAGCGGCTTGAAGCTTACTTAACGCCTCGTCAACTTCTTTTTGAGTTGAATTTGCGTTATCAAGAATGCTCTTGGCAGAACTTACAGCATTTGTGTATTCATCAAACGCCTGTTTTGCAGCGCTATCAACAGGATTTGCCTTAGACTTTGCTTCTGCATTCTTGTATTCAGGCGTCTTCTTAAAATCAGCATCTTTACCGTGCTCAGAAGTGAGATCCGTTTTATCGGTGTTGAACTGCGCATCGTTTTCGATGTCGGACTTTGCTTTCTTCAAAGCCGCAAGAGCCTCGTCAACTTCTTGCTGAGTTGGATGCTTGCTAAGCGTTTGACCTTCAGCATTCTTTACAAGTTCGCGCGCTTTATTTAATGCAGCATCGTAAGCATCAAGCTTATCTTTTGCATCCTTGTAAGCAATAGAATCTTGGTTGTCTTTAAGCTTTTCAAGAAGATATTTTGCATTGTTAATCTGAAGCTTGTGCTCAAACTTATCAGCAGCAGGTTCACCAGTTTCACCTTCTGCCTGAGACTTTTCAGTTTCAGTTTTAAGATCTGCAGCATTGGTCTTATATGCATCAAGCCCTGTTCGAGCGGCTTCAAGTGCAGTAAGAGCATCATTTACCTGCGCTTGCGTTGGCTTTTCTTCCGCAGGAGTGTTAGCATCCTTACTCTTTGTGAGCAATTCATTGGCTTTAGCAAGTGCAGAATCGTACGCTGTCTTTGCTGCGGCGGCTTTACCATTCCTTTCTGCATCAGGAACAAGATTTCCAGAACCATCATCCTTCATAAATTGCGGATTAGAAGCATTTCTATACGCGTCAGACGTGAGCGTTCCTTCAGTTTTTGCACTGCCATCTGCATTAAGTTCACCGTTCTTGCCAACACTTTCCTGTAACTTAGCAAAATCAGTGTTATATGTGTCCAAAGCCTTACGCGCACCATCAAGCTTCTTAAGCGCATCATCTACTTCCGCTTGAGTTGCGTCTTGCTTTGCAAGCATATTCTTAGCATCAGTAAGAGCCTGGTCGTACGCTGTTTTAGCAGCAGAAGCCTGCGTGTTCTTTGAACCATCTGCATCGTTAAACACAGGGCTATCAGTATTCTTGTACTGAGGCAGCTGCTTGGTGTCAGCATCGGCATTAACCGACTTGCGCAAATCATCCTTCTTGGTAGCGTAAGCAGAAAGTGCAGCGCGAGCTGCATCTAAGCGCTTAAGAGCTGTGTCAACATCTTTCTGCAAAGCCTTGTTTTCAGGATGCTTTTGCACGCCGTCGAGGAATGTTGAGGAGCTTGGATCACCTGTGCCTTCCACAGAATCATCGATTACTGCTCCACTAGCATTCTTGTCTTTATCAACTTGATTTGCTAAAACTTTCTTTGCAGCAGCAAGTGCAGCAGCATACTCATCGACAATCTTCTTGGCTGCAGCTACTTTAACTTTTTCTTCCCCTGTAAGCGATGTATCGCTTGCCTTAGCAGCCAACGCTTTTGCATTCTTATACGCAGTTGTGCTTTGAGTCACACCATCTTGATCTGCAGAAGTTTGCAAAGCAGACGGCTTAGTTGCATAAGTTACAATAGCATCGCGCGCTTTGTCGAGCTTAGCTTTTGCTGCATCTATTTCTTGCTGCGAATACGTAGAAGTTCCAGCTTGAGCTGCATCAATCTTTTGCTTAATAGTTTTAGCTTCTGCATACGCATCGTTATACGCAACAAAGTCAGTTTTAGCTTTATCCTTCTTACTTTCATCAGCTCCGTTTTGGCTTTCCTCATACGCGTTAAAGTATGCAGGAAGCTTATTCCCGCTGAAATTATTCGCAAGCGTCTGAATAAGGTCGTAATTATTCGTCTTAAGCTTATGCAAATTCTCTTCAGCTGTTTTAAGATTGTTGAGCGCCTCATTTACCTGCGCTTGCGTTGCCTTAGGATTATTAATAACTTCCTTTGCTTTTTGTAAAGCTTCATCGTACTTAGATGCGTACTGCTTAGCTTCTTCCTTGTTCACGTCGCTAGGGAAATTATTGTCATTGAAGTAGTTGTCATACGTACCGTTCTTATAGAAAACGCTCTTCTGATTTTCGCCATCACCATCATGGTCATGACTTTGCAAAACCTGCGCATCAAGAGCAGACTTATTCGTTGCCTTAGCATCAATTGCTTTCTTGGCATTATTAAGCTGCACAATAGCCAAATCAACATCAGCTTGCGAAGCATTCGGGTCAGCAAAAAGCTCTTGCGCTTTCTTTACAGCTTCATTGTATTTATTGCGCTCTTCTTCTGTGGCGTTCTGATACGCAGGATCAGCATTAGTAATACCCTGATTACCACCAGTATTAACCTTGGAGCTTTGAATTACTTCGCTCAACTTATCTTTATTGGTTTCAAACTCATCCAACGCTCTGCGCGCTTTATCAAGCTTCTCTTTGGCAGCGTTTACTTCTTTTTGCGTAGCATACTGGTTTGCGTTTACTTTTTGAGCTTCTGCAAGAGCTTCATCGTACGCAGTTTTTGCCTGAGTAGCTTTATTATTCTTATTGGTATCAAGCGTGCCATCCGCTTTCTTAAATTGCGGATTAGCTACGTTCTTATACCTATCAGTTACATACGTTCCAGTAGCTACCGCGCCCTGTGCAGTTGCAGCAGTGCCCTGATCCGTAATGTCTTTATTAAGATCTTTCTTATCTGTAGGATCACCGTTAAGCGCTTCATACGCTTTATTTAGCTTAATAGCTGCGTTATCAATATCGGCTTTCTGCTGCTCTGAAAGCTTATCTTTAGCAATATTTTCAACGGTTTTATACAGACTATCGGCCTCACTAAGCGCAGTATCGTAATTATTCCTCAAAGTATCCGACGCATTGTAATACTTTGACTTAGTTGGTACTTTTTTGTCCCCAACCTGCGCAGTCGTATACTCATCAATCGACGCCTTCAACCTAGTTTTGTCATGCGAAGGCTGTGGCACAAATAGTAAGTTAATAGAGTTAACTGAGACTGCAAGCTTAAAATACGAATACTCGTACGGAGATAAATACAAATGAGCTGGATATACCTTGCCACTCTTAGCAGCAAGCTTCATATGAGCATCATTGCCAAAATGATAATCCTGCACATCCGAATTATGATCATCTAAATTGCGATCCGAATTATCAATTGCAGGATTACCATTCCAATACGGACCACCCATATTGCCCATCGTAAGCGAAGTTGTTGGGTTGTCCTGAGCATCGAGCAAATAGTGCATATTAGATCTTCGCGGTTTACCATCTCTGCCTTCGCTAGCAAGCTTCTCTCCACCAACTACTGTACGCAAACCAGAGTTAGCCTCTTTTGGCGTTGCTTTCAAATATTTAACAACATCTTCCGTGCTAAATTTTTGCGCTTTAGTGGCATCGTAGTGGTAAATAAGCGTATTCTTGTCGCTACTCCAGCTAAAACCTTCATCGGTGCTGCGACCATCCATTTGCTGCTTAGTCCACTCAAGGTTATAGTCCTTACGAATATCAACTGCGCGTGTAAGCTTGCTATTCTTAATATTCGACGTAAACTGCACATACGCTTTGTCGGTTTTGATTGTAACAGTGATGGTATTTTCTGCCATACCATTTGAAATTGCCCTATGAGGACCATCATCAATCCAGCTAGCAGTATCACCTGAATGCCAATCAAATTTGATTTGATCTTTGCTAGTAAGCCCAAGCTGTGCATTGCTTTGATTTTCGTCAAATAACTTTTGCTTAATGCGATCAAGCTCGTCGTTAGAAAAACCGATTGGATTATACACAGGAACGGCATCATCGCCAGAAGGGATGGTAATCTTAGATTCGGCAATCTCTTTTATGATTGCATCATCCAAGTTAATTGTGTCCGTATAGTCACCCTGACCTGGAATTATTTGCCCAAAATTAATAACAATTTTCTTGTTATCGCCAAAAGTCACTTTATCCACGGAAACTTTATTTGCTTTAGCTACACGATTCCTAATCTCAAGTTTTTCAGAATCAGTCAAATGCTCAGGATCTTTGATTACTGGCTTATCAAAATTAAGATCAGTATTTGGGTACATTGGCGGCATTGGGTAATCTCCACCATCCCCCTCGTCAGCATTAGAAGCCAACACCATAAACGGCGAAGCTACGGATTTTAGCTTAGGCTGCTCTGCCTCAGCTTTATTTGCATTAGGATGACTATCTTCAGTTTTCTTTACTTTATCTTGCTTTTCTTCAGGCTGATTATCTTCAGTTTTCTTTACTTCAGTTTGCTTTGCTTGAGTCTTTTCTACTTCAGGCTTCTCTACCTTAGTTTGCTCAACGTCCTTCTTAGAAGGCAGACCCCCCCCCATTTGGTTTTCAGGAGTTTCAGTCACATTTTTCTTCTGAGTCTGCTTATCGTTAGGCTGCTTATCACTATCCTTCGTATCGCTAGTCTGCTTATCGCTAGATTTCTTATCACTATCCTGCTTATCGCTAACTGGTTGCTCATTCTTCTGTTGCTCGCCTTTTTGAGCATCACTCTGAACAACCTGTGCGTCTTTTATCTCCGCAGCCATTGCAGTATTCGTAGGAGTCACGCTAAATGCCAACGCAGCACCTGCAAGCACACCGGCAGCGCCTATAGTAAACGCCGCAACCTTGCGAGCATCCACAGCCTTCGCAATAGCGCTACTAACAGAAGCATCAAGCGTCACCTTGCGCTCGCGCTTTACAGACTTTGAACCCATAATTCCTCCCTCAACAATGCAATAACTGCGCTTATTAAACTCTCACGCATACGCAATATATATCGCATACACATCATCGCGCGCCATGCATAAAACCGATAATCCTGCATATAATTTTAAATATATGCAGTTCTCTCCTTTAGGAATTATACTACCGTAAAGCAAATTTTCATATAGCTCTACTCAACCGAGCGCAGCAAAATCTCCTCAAGCGCGTGCTTTACCGAAACAGGAAGCGTGCAACGCCATTGCGCCCACTTAACTACGGAAGGCTGATCAGTTGCGTAAGCGTTAAGCATATCAACGTTGTTGCGATACTTTTCTGCTTCCGATTCGTTTTCGTATTCAAGAGTTGAGATTGCAACAATAGCGCTTGCACTTCCGCCAGTCTCGCGCACTGCGTCAAAAGCCATTTCCTTGCCTCTGTACGGCACTTGCGCTTGAAGCAGGAATCGGTAAGCGTCGCCAACTTTAGGGTCGGCAGCGATTTGCAATCCGCCGTCAACAATTACGCGAACTTCCGAACGAGCTGGCACGTCTTTTACAGAAACAGTTAGGCTCAATGTCGACTCTTCGCCTTCGTAAGAAATTGCGAAATCGCTTGCGTTAAGCTCGCGGCTTCCTACAAAAACGCGCACTTTCGCAAAATCTGCGCAAGCAACTCCTCTAAATACAACGTTCCAGTTGCGTTTTTGCGGCACAGATTCTACGGCAGCTTCAGCACCTTCTACGCCGGAAATAATAAATTGCGAAGAACCATTGCCGTCTCGCCACACAAAATTCATGCGAGTGTTAGCAGTATTACCAGCAGACGCTGCAGCAAAATCGCCGTTGTCCTCTCGCATAACAAATTCGCCGTCTGCTCCAGGGAATGCAAGAACGCGCAAAGCTCGCGGATTTTCAATACTATTAACAGCTTCAGCAGCCTCATGACTACGCTCGCAATCTGCAACTTCCGGCAAAACTTGCGTAGGCACAATCGCTCCGGCACGCGCAAAAGCAGGCACACGGTCAAGCGCACGCCACGCTTCAAACCTGCGACCATTCCAGCCGCGAGACACGTACCTGCGCCCGTCAAACAAATCGTACCAATCACCTTCCGGCAACCAAACTTCAGCACATCCGCGCAAAGCAGCAGCATCGTTAGGAGAAGTAATCGGCGCTACTATAAGCTCGCTTCCAAAACGGTACTCGTTAGGAATTTCGTAAGCCATTCCAACTTCCGGCGACTGCCAGTACATTGGCTCAATAATCGGCCTGCCATCAAAAGCTGCGCGATAATTCATCGTATAAACGTATGGCAAAAGTTCCGCGCGCAAACGAAGCATTTTCACCATTGCTTCGCGAGTTTCCTTAGGGAAATTCCACGGCTCTTTTCCAGCAAACGGCGAGCAGGTCGAGTGCAAACGATTAATAGGACTAAACGCGCCGAAAGCGTACCATCGCGCTTCCAACTCGTTGTTGCGCACGCCAAGCATGTGTCCGCCAATATCGTGACTCCACCATCCGTAGCCAATATTTGAAGCCGTAGAAGTGAAGTAAGTTTGGAAAGCAAGCGAATCCCAAGTAGTAACGGTATCTCCCGAGAATCCAACCGGGTAGCGATGCGAACCAGGGCCAGCATAGCGCGAGAACGTAATCGGCCAACGGCCTTCGCGCGCAGCGTCCTCGTAGTGCATATGGTTTAACATCCAAAGCGGATCCAAACCAGGCTCGCGCGTCACTCCACCCTGCTGCCAGTCAATCCACCAGAATCGCACGCCTTCATCTTCCATACGATGATGCATGTTGAAGTAAGCTTTCACAAACTGAGGATTCGTTAAATCAAATTCCACAGCTTTGCCGCTTGCAGGATCAATACCAGCATCTTTCGCAACTTGCGCATAATCTTTTTCGAACGCGCGCACGCCGTCGCGCGGATGCAAGTTCAAAGTTGGAGCCAATCCAGCCGCGTTAAGTTTACGCAAAAAAGCGCGATGATCCGGGAAAAGCTCCTCATTCCACGTGTAACCCGTCCAGCCGGATCCATACTTCGGATCAACGTCCGTCACATGCCAATCCATATCAATAACAGCCGTGCTAAAAGGTATTCCTTCGCGCTTAAAACGATTATGCAATTGCAAATATTCGTCTTGACGGTAGCGATAATAGCGGCTCCACCAATTGCTTAGTGCAAAACGCGGCAGTAGCGGCTGAGCGCCCGTAAGCTTATAAAAGTCTTGAATTGCTTGAATATAGTGATGTCCGTAGCCGAAGAAGTATAAGTCTTTATATCTTCCTGATTGCTCGCTAACTTTTTGCGCACGCGACTTAACCCAAGCCCCATACGGGTTTGGTTTGCCATTTATTTCCTCAGCTGGCACAATTTCGCAAGTTGCAGAATCGTCTAAAACAGACCATCCATCGCGCGAAAGTATTCCTTTACCAAGTTTTACCGAGCCGTTCGCTTGATCCAAAGTCCTAAAAGTTCCAAGAAGATTTCCCGGGCAGTCGTCGCCGTAATGCCACGTATTAAATTGCGTACATGGCACTCCGCGCACAACAATGCTTAAGCCCTCTTTGCTAAAAGCTTCGCAATTATAAGTAAGATGCAGCTTTTCAGTTTCGACTTCCAGCCATCCGTTTTCGTTTGTTCGCGCACTAAATTGCGGCTGAGCGTCCGCACTTTTGTGAGCAAAATTTCGGCAGATTACAGTTTGCGTAGGATTGTCAACAAACTTTCCATCATCGCTCCATTCAAGACGAATAAGAGAATCCGTAATAACCGTAATTCTCCACTTTTCGCCTTTAATTACTTGACTATCCTGCGCCTTTGCGTTTGAGTCGGATGCGTACTTATAAAAAATTCCCAACTTAGAAGATTCCATTATTTTATACCTTGCTTTTTATTAATTCGCGCACACTTCTATTTAATTAACTTACGTTTTTTATTAATTCACGCACGCTTTTATTTAATTAACTTACGCTTTTTATTAATTCGCACGCTTTTTATTTGACGAATACTGCAAACAAAGCTGCAATCGCCAGCATTACCGGGTACCACGCGTACATAGTCCAGCGGAATACTGGCGAATCCTTATGCCCGTCACCATAAGGACTGCGATAGTGCAACACCGCAACTCCAATGCCTGGCGCAAGCATCGACATAGCGCCAAACATGCCGGAAATCAGCTCCATGCGAATTTCATGCTTTTGCATCAGCTCAAAAATCAGCACGAACACAAGAAATATCGCGCCTCCCCAGAAAATTTGCTGACGCACATAAACTTTGCCAATAATATTCCACAATAATCCTGCAACTACTAGCGCAACATACGCAGCACCGCGCGAAAAACCGCTAAAACGCTCTCGAATCATGTCGATTCCCATAAGAACGAATAGCGCAATTACCAGCGCAAACACAGGATTTTGCGAGCGCAAATCAAACGCGCAACCGGATGTAGTAAGATCGTACGGCACTTCGCAAATTATTGCCAAAATCAAAAGTCGCAATATATAAAGATTCACGTTATGCGTATTGTGGTACCCGCGCATAAGAATCCACGCATACCATGGCATCGCCGTCCAGCTCACTACTTCGCAAAGAACCGCAAACGTGAGAGCAAGCATGTTGTCCCTGTGCAAGCCGCCAAACAAATGCGGTATTACGGGAGCGCTAAATGCACTAAGCATCATCATGAACGCGCCAAGCATTTTAAACTTGCGCAAAGTAATGCCCATTTTTATGTTTTTATCTGCACGAATTTTAGGCTTTAGCACATCCATGACTTGCACTCCCTTGTATTTCCACGCATTGTTTTGCATAGCACTTACTTTAAGTAACGCTTTTAAGTAACGTTCTAACGTTCCTTTTAAGTAACGCTTGCTTATTTTTTACTACTCTGTTTTACTACCGTTTATTGTATCGCAGTATTTATTACGACTTAAAGCGGCAGATTGAATATTGCGAAACTTTGCGCGCCGAGTTTCAATGAATTTCCGCAGCCTAACACTTCGCCAATTTTTAGCAAAGGATTTTCGACTGCTTCCTGAGTAAGATTTGCCAGCGCTTCAAACGGCACCGTTTCTGCGTTTACTCCAGGATTCATAACCACGATGCTTCTTTCGGCAGCTGATTCTCCCTCGTTACTTTTTGCGCAACGCTCGTAAGCAAATCCGCGGCCGTCAACAGGAGCATACAAAACTCTCCAAGACGCGTCAGCTTGCAAAGAAGCGCGACTGTGACGAAGCGCAATAAGCGTGCGAACCCAAGAAAGGAATGAATCCTCGCAATTAATTTGCGCAGAAACTGTTGGAATCTCGCCACTTTCTACAGCTTGCTTGCGAGAGTTTGCGCAAGTGCGTCCGTCCGCTCTAGCTTCAACAGGCAAATATAGTTTCGATTTTGCAGCCGTGGAGAATCCAAGATTTTTCGTGTCATCCCACTGCATTGGCGTGCGCGTGCCGGTTCGAGCGTAGCCGCCTTCTTTTGTTGGAATATCTAAATATTTCATGCCGATTTCGTCGCCATAGTAAACAAAAGGCACGCCCGGCATTGTAAGCAGCATTCCGAAAGCAACTCTGCGCTCACGATCATCTAGGCGTGGAGCCATGCGCGGCGTGTCATGATTACAAGTAATAAAGCTGAAGTAGCCTTGGTTGCATGTTGATTCGTATTGCGGGCAGTAGTCGTCCAAGAATGGGCAAATGCTTCCGCCGCCGCGCGCCGAAAAGTAGCTGTGATCATGTTCTGGATTGTTGTCCAAAGCGTTGTCAACATCCCTAGCCAAACGCGCGTAACCATTAGGATTTCCATCCCAACGCCAGCTTAAATAAAAGTCCATGTCGAATCCGGCAGCAAGAGCCTGGCGAGGCCTTCCCCATTCGGACACAAAAGCAGCATCCGGGTACTCTTCTTTTACAGCGCCCAGCATTTCCTGCCATGCGCGAATCGTATTATCTTTGCCAAGACTTCCTTCGCCATTATTGTCATCGTTTTTTACAAGCGAATCTGCCATATCAACGCGGAAACCGTCAGCACCAAGCGAAAGCCAAAATCGCATAACATCAACCATTGCAGCGCGTGTTTCAGCCGCTTCTTTAGAATCAGGAGAAGATTGCCAATCGCGATCCCTATGTGCAAAACCGTAATTTAGCGCAGGCTGACATTTGAAAAAGTTTAGAATATACGTTGCGTCGCGCTCAGTTTCGCCGCCAATAAACGGCATAGAATAGCCGCTAAACGCACTATCCGTCCAAATGTAGCGCTTGCTGAACTCGTTTTCTTGAGCTTTCGAACTTTCGCGGAACCACTCGTGCTCTTCGCTAGTATGACCCGGCACTAAATCAAGCAAAATATGCATTCCACGGGTGTGCGCTTCGTTAAAAAGCTGCTTTAAATCTTCGTTCGTTCCGTAGCGAGCAGCCACTTTTTTGTAGTCACGAACATCGTAACCTGCATCCTTAAAAGGCGAATCGTAGCAAGGATTAAGCCAAATTGCGTTGCAACCAAGCGATTTTACATAATCTAATTTTTCAATAATTCCCTGAATATCGCCTATGCCGTCACCATTCTTATCGTAAAAACTTTGCGGATAAATTTCGTAAAAAACAGCGTCTTTAAGCCATTGTGCGTGATTATATAATCCCATTATTTTGCCCTTCTCGCGTTGCGTTAATTAATTTACAATCAGCTACTTGAAATTTTATATCATAAAAATATTTTCACTAACCCGCCACTCATTTGCAAACGACATAATATCCGTGTATACTACACATTGCTTACGAACGGATTTGTGAGACTTGTGACGCTGCTCTACGCAGCAATCGCGATGTTGCGCCACAACGGAGTCCGTTACTACGCCACCAAAAGATATGCCAGTTTTTGGCATGATCTAGGAGGTCAAGGATGACGAATATTAAGAAGATGCTGGGTGCAGGTCTTGCAGTTGCTACTTTGTTTGGATTTGCAGCTTGCGGTTCAAGCACTGCTACTAGCGATAAGAAGGCCACTGAATCCGGCCCTGTTCAGCTTACTGTTTGGTCTGCTTCTGAAGATCAGAAGGCAGGCGGCTGGGTTGACACCGTTGAGAAGGAATTCCAGAAGGCTAACCCAAACGTTAAGTTCAAGAACACTGTTGTTGAGCCACCAAAAGCTGCTGAGTCTGTAAAGAAGGATGCAAAGGCTGCTGCTGATGTTTATCTCTTCCCTAACGATCAGCTTGGCGATTTGGTCAAGGCTGGCGCAATCGGCGAGTTGAGCGATGATGCTGCAAAGCAGGTCAAGGAACAGAACGAAGATACTTTGATTAATTCTGTTACCGCTCAGGACGGCAAGATGTACGGCGTTCCTTACACCGGCAACACTTGGTTCATGTACTACAACAAGTCCAAGTTTGCTGCTGACGACGTCAAGTCCCTCGACAAGATGCTCGAAAAGGGCAAGGTTGCATTCGATCTTAGCAACGCTTGGTATCTCCCAGGCTTCTACCTCGATGGCAACATGACTCTCTTCGGCGAGAAGGGCAATGATGCTAAGGCTGGCATGAAGCTCGGCGACAAGGCTGCTGAAATCACCAAGTACATCGTAAAGCTCTTTGATAACAAGAACTTCGTGCTCGATGGCAACAGCGCTGGCTTGAACGGCCTCAAGAGCGGTAAGGTTGACGCTTACTTCTCCGGTTCTTGGGATGCTGCAAACGTGAAGCAGATTTTGGGCGACAACTATGCTGCTGCTTCTCTTCCAACCTTCAAGACCGAGTCCGGCGAACATCAGATGAAGTCCTTCGCTGGTTCTAAGGCTGTTGCTTACAACCCTAACTCCAAGCACCCAGAGATGGCTGCTAAGTTCGCTGCATTCTTGGGCTCCAAGAAGTCCCAGCAGATTGCTTATGAGAAGCAGGGCGTTATTCCTTCCGACAAGTCTCTTGCTGACAGCGTAAAGTCTGATCCAGCTGCTGTTGCTCAGATGGAAACCATTGCTAAGACTTCTGTCTTGCAGCCAGCAATCCCAGAGATGGGTAGCTTCTGGGAGCCAATGGGCAACTTCGGTAAGGCAATCGTAAACCACGAGGTTAAGGACGCAAATGCTGCAGACAAGACCGCTGACTTTGCTAAGGGTTTGGCGGGAGCTGTAAAGTAAGCATTTACTTATGCTAACTAAATAAATTTATATGAAATGTATAAGTGAAAATTACAAATAGCTTATGCGTTTGCAAATAACACGCCCCAGTCCCCACTATAGTGAAAAGGGGCCGGGGCGTGTTATTTATATATACTTCTCTAAAGCACTCACTGTTTATATGAAAGGTATGTCATGACTGGCACGACATCCACAAAGCGACAAAGGCGCCAGAAGACGTCAGTTGTAGAACGCTTTGCTCCTTCACCATATTCACTGAAAGAGGCTGCAGAGCACGCAGACATTCTTTCGTGGATTTCCATTATTATTTTCGGTTTCGGCACTTTTGTTCGCAAACAATTCACTAAAGGCATTTTGTTCCTGCTGTGTGAAGTTGTTCTTTTAGGATTCTTATTCACAACCGGTTCAGAATACCTTCCAAAGATTCTTACGCTTGGCACAGTAAAGCAAGGTAAGATTAAGATAAACGGTTTCTGGCATTACACTGCAGGCGATAATTCCGTTGAAATTTTGCTGTACGGCGTTATGTCTATTGCAACAATTATTGTGCTCATTTATTTAGCAACGCTTTCTCTTCGTAGCGCTTATAAAGCACAAGTTATTACAGCAAACGGCCAAAAGCCAGCAAACTTCATTAAAGATGCTTCGTCTCTGCTCGACAGCAAAGCACACGTTGGTTTGATGACACTTCCAACCGCTGGCATCGTTCTCTTTACTATTTTGCCATTAATCTTCATGATTTCTATGGCATTCACAAGCTACGATAGGAACCATCCAGTTCTGTTCACTTGGACTGGTTTAAATAACTTCTTCGCAATTGGTAACTCTAAGAGCTCCATCAACGCAGGCACATTCTTCGACGTTTTGGTTTGGACTCTTGTGTGGGCATTCTTTGCAACATTCCTGAACTTCTTCTTCGGCATGTTCATTGCAATGATTATTAACCGCAAGTCCACCCGTCTTAAGGGTTTGTGGCGCACATGCTTCTCTCTTACAATTGCAGTTCCACAGTTCGTATCTTTGCTTGTTATGAACAACATGCTCCAGCGAAATGGTGCTATTAACAGCATTCTTCTGGAAAATCATTGGATTACTCAACCTCTTCCATTCTTCCAGGATGTAACTTGGGCTCGCGTAACAGTTATTCTTATTAACCTTTGGGTTGGTATTCCGTTCACAATCATGCAGATTACAGGTATTTTGCAAAACGTTCCTGCAGAGCTTTACGAAGCTGCAGAGCTTGATGGTGCAACTTGGTGGCAGCGCTTCATGAACGTCACAATGCCGTACATTATCTTCGTGATGACTCCATACTTGATTACCACCTTCACTGGTAACATCAATAACTTCAACGTTATTTACCTCTTGTCTGGCGGCGAACCAACACCACTTGATTCTTCCGCGGGTAAGACAGATTTGCTTATTACTTGGCTCTACAAGTTGACAGTGGATCGCGGAGACTACAACATCGGTGCTGTTATCGGTATTATGACATTCATTGTTCTTGCCGTCGTAGCACTTATTACGTATCGCAACTCTGGATCTTATAAGAACGAGGAGGGATTCCGGTGAGTAATAAAAATACCGCTATGAAAAACGAAGAAGTTGTTGTACATAGCACCCGTAGTGTTTCTCTGTTCAAAGATCAACGCGTAAGAAGAATAATCGGAGATATTTTCTCCCACTTATTCTTGGCTGTTTTGTCGATTATTTGGTTGATTCCAATCGTTTGGGTTTTCTTGGAAAGCTTCAACAAGAACGAATCTCCATTCCAAAAGACATTCTTCCCAACAGAGTATTCGTTCAATAACTATATTCGCTTGTTCACCGAGCGCGAAGCCTTGGACTTCCCACGCATGTTCTTGAACACTTTGATTGTGTCCATTTTCGTGTGCATTATTTCCTTGTTCTTCGTACTTGCCGTGTCGTTCTGCATGTCTCGACTTCGCTTCCGCGGACGTAAGACATTCATGAATATTGCTTTGATTTTGGGCATGTTCCCAGGCATCATGGCTGTTATCGCTATCTACTTCATTTTGAAGGCTCTCGGTTTGACGAATGGTTCGGTTGTTCTAATCGCACTTATTATCGTCTACTCCGCAGGTAGCGGCGCCGGCTTCTACGTTATGAAGGGCTACATGGATACTATTCCAAAGTCTTTGGATGAAGCTGCTTACTTGGATGGCTGCACTACTTGGCAGGTGTTCTACAAGATTATCCTCCCAATCTGCAAGCCTATGATTGTGTTCCAGGCAATTACGAGCTTCTTGGGTCCATGGCTTGACTTCGTTATGGTTAAGACGATTGCCAACAGCCAAGACAACTACACTGTTGCTTTGGGCTTGTGGAAGATGCTTGATAGGGAATTCATTAGCAACTGGTTCGCACGATTCTGCGCGGGCGCTGTGTGCGTTTCGATTCCTATCGCAATCCTGTTCATTATTATGCAGCGCTTCTACGAGGAGTCCATGTCTGGCTCCGTTAAGGGCTGATAATAACAGATAAAATAAAGAAGGCCGAGGCGCTTTCGAGCGTTTCGGCTTTCTTTATTCGCAATTTAAGGAAAGTAATCTAAAGTAATCTAAAAAAAAAATAAAGCAAAATAATAGCGCAAAAAATATTGCAAATAATGATACTAATGCAGCGCAATTAGTAAATAATTTAAAATCGTGCTGCAGTTTGCTCGCAGTTTGACTCAACACGATACTGGCTTAAAAACCCTACCGTATTCAGCCAAATAGTGCTCAACAAATACTTAAATAAAAGAACAATAATTAAAATATAAAATTTAAAATTAGCTTCATATATTACAATCAGTAAACATACTAAAAACTTATAGAATATAAGAATACTTACAAGTACAAAAAGAAGGCTAAACCACATGACGAATCCATCTTCGGCAACATGGCCAATGTATGAAGGACCTCTTGGTTTTAATTTAAATACTAAGTCAACTACTTTTACCGTATGGGCACCTACTGCACAAGCTGTAACCTTACGTCTTTTTGAAACAGGCAATAATAGCGAGCCAACTCAAACTCACGAAATGAAACCTTTGCGCGACGGCGCTTGGCGAGCCAATTTCCGCAAGCGCTTGGATGGCATGTATTACGACTATCTCGTCACCTTCGCTGATGGCACAGTAAATCGCACATGCGACCCTTGGGGTATTGCAAGCGGCGTAAACGGCGAGCGCAGCCTTGTTATTGACGAAGAGCGAGTATCCCCTGCTAATTGGCATAAAGATAAGTCGCCTAAGTTTGTGCGCCACGCAATGGTTGTTTGGGAAACGCATGTTGCCGATTTCAGCAACGACCCTAATGGCGGTTTTAAACCGGAGCATCGCGGACAGTACCTTGCTTTTACGGACGAGCACACAACTTTGCAAAGTGAAAATGCTTCTTCTGCTTCCGCTACCGCTCTTCCTACAGGCTTGGATTATTTAAAGCAGCTTGGCGTTACTCACGTGCAATTGGAACCTATTTACGATTTTGCAACAGTTGACGAATCTTCTATCGATGCAGCTCGCAAAAATGGTGCTTCTGCAGAAGAATTAGACTCTTTGTATAACTGGGGTTACGATCCTCACGCTTATAACGTTCCAGAAGGCGCGTATTCTAGCAATCCTTACGATGGCACTGCTCGAATTCGCGAGTGCAAAGCAATGATCGCGGCTCTTCATGCCAACGGCCAGCGCGTAATTATGGACGTTGTGTATAACCACATGTACAGGTCTGCGGAGAATGCTTTTGAGCTTATGGCTCCAGGATACTTCTGCAGGCGTGATGCAGATGGCTCTTTTGCTAACGGCTCTGGATGCGGCAACGAAATGGCTTCCGAACACCCTATGTTCCGTAGGTTTATTATTGAATCTTTGCTTCATTGGGCGCGCTGTTACCATATTGACGGCTTCCGTTTTGACCTTATGGGTTTGACGGATACAGAAACTTTGAATCAGGCTCGAGCGGCGTTGGATGAGCTTCCTGGTGGAAAAGATATTGTTATGTATGGCGAGCCTTGGGGTGCTTCTGACCCTGCTGTTGACGAAAAGTTGCCGATGGGAGATAAAGACGGCCGCAACACTCTTAACGAGCGCATTGGTTGGTTTAGCGACGAATCACGCGATTCTCTTAAGGGCAATGTGATGAATCATCTTGACCGCGGATACGTTAACGGCAACGAGTTTTGGTGCTGTGACGCTGCTCGCCAAACTTTGGACGCGTGGCGCGATACTCCTTCTGCAGGTAAGGAAGTTGGTCAGATTGTGCAGTACACTTCCGCTCATGATGATTTGACATTGTGGGATAAGCTTTGCATTTCTATGCGCGAAAACGCAACTGACCTTGAGTTTTCTGCTCAAGATGCGCAACAAGTTGCGGATATTATGAATGCGAATATGTTTGCAGCAGGCATGATTTTGTGCTCCGCTGGCACTCCGTTTATGCTTAGCGGCGAAGAATTTGGACGCACAAAGCACGGTTGCGATAATTCTTATAATCGCGGCGTTTTGCTAAATCAGCTCGATTGGGCTCGCACTGAGCGCTTCCAGCCTCTTATTGAATGGTACCGCGATCTTATTGCTCTTCGCGCGCAACATAGCGCATTATATGACGGAAAACGCAAGCAGCTTACAACTTCTAATCGCACTGTTTTAGCAACGCGAATTGGAAATAATATTATTGTTTGCGCTAATCCTATGTATCACGAAGACGCAACTGTTGAATTGCCTTTAATCCATAGCGAAAAATCTCATGGATGGCATTGCGTATTAAACTCAAGTGATTATTTCGCTAAGTGGACTGGCGAGAAGCCGTCTTCTGAAGTTTCTATTGAAGATGGAAACAGCGCTATTTTGCACTTGCCAAAGCGCACTTTCGTAGTACTTAGTACTAAATAATTGCGCTTTAAAAACCTGCACCTGATATCGCAACGCTAATTTGCAAACGATATCAGGTGTTTATATAATTAACAAACAGGGTGTATTTCAATCCAGAGATGTATTGGATTGCACGCTCTCGCCATAGTTGCACGTTTGGCACGCTTACGACGATGTTAGAAATGTGCCAACAAGATAGAAGGAGCACCATGACAACAACAGCTACTGGCAAAGCTGATGCTGAGAAGCCTATGGAAGAAGAAAGCGCGGAACGTCTTGCGCGTCCGCTTATTAAGCTTGCGAAGGCGTGTGGCGTTGCCACTTTTTATATTGATCAGCAAGGAAGCTACACAGAGATTACAGATGAAGCATTAGTTGGAGTGCTTGACGCATTAGGCATGCCTGCAGATACTCAAGATAGTATTGCAGTTTCGTTAAAGCATGTTCAGCAAAAACGTGCTAGCGAATTGCTACCACCAACCGTTGTTTCGTTTAACGGCAAAAAAACTTGCGTACCAATTCATGCAGGGGAAGCTAAACCGGAAGATATTAAACTTTCGATTACGCTTGAAGACGGTACCGACTACGAAGGCGAATTAGGCGATGTTTTAACCGAGGAAGATGGTGATTTTTACACTGAGCTTCCTGATGATTTGCCAATGGGCTACCACACTTTGCATGCGCAAGTAACGAATAAAAACGGCGAAATTGCGCAACACGCAGACGTTACCTTGATTGCAGCACCTGAGCGCATTCCTCTTCCGGAAAGCGTAAAGAAGCAGCATCGTTGGGGCTTTATGACGCAAATGTATTCTGTGCGTTCGAAGGATTCTTGGGGAATCGGCGATTATGGCGATTTGCGTCGTTTGCTTAAGGATGCCGGCGAAATTGGTAAGGCAGATTTTATGCTGATTAATCCAATTCACGCATGCGCTCCAGTAACGCCTCTTGAGCCTTCGCCTTACTTGCCTGAATCTCGTAGGTTCTTAAATGTTACGTATATTCGTCCGCAAGATATTCCAGAATATGCTGAATTAAGCGGCGAAGATCTTGCTAAAGTCGAGCAATTGCACGAATCTATTGCGCATCAAAATAACAATCCAAATCCTATGGATATTAACGCAGCTTGGGATGCTAAGTTGCCTGCGTTGCGCATTATTTTCAAGCAGCCTCGTTCGGCGGAACGCGAGCACGAGTTTGCTGAGTTTAAGCGTCGTTCTGGCGAAGATCTTGATGCTTTTGCAACTTGGTGCGTTGCGTTTGAAGTTTGGGGCGCTCCTTGGGGCGAGAACTTGTGGTTTGATACCACGGGCAAAGGCACTCCGCAAATTGAGCGTCTTAAGAGAGAACATTCTGACTTGTTTGAGTTCCATCGCTGGTTGCAGTGGATTGCGGACGAGCAGGTTGCTGCGGCTCATGCTGAAGCTAAGGCTGCTGGAATGGCGATTGGCCTTATGCAGGATATGGCCGTTGGCGTGCATGGTTACGGTGCTGACGTTTGGTGGAGTCCGGAACGATTTGCTAATGGCGTAAGCGTTGGCGCTCCTCCTGATTTCTACAATCAGCAGGGTCAGGATTGGGGTCAGCCTCCATTCGACCCGAATTACTTGGACGAAACCGGCTACATTGCTTACCGCGATATGGTTCATAACGTGTTCTTGCATGCAGGAGCCGCGCGAATTGACCATGTGCTTGGACTTTTCCGCTTGTGGTGGATTCCTCAAGGCCAGAGCGCAAGGAATGGCGCATACGTCTACTACAACGTAGACGCAATGCTTGCAGTGCTTACTATTGAGGCAACTCGCGCAGGCGGTGTAGTTATTGGCGAAGATTTGGGCACAGTTCCAAAGTATGTTTCTAAAGTTCTTGCTTCTCACGGCGTGCTTGGCACTGTTGTTGAGTGGTTTACTCACGACGACGAAGCTGAATCCGCTACTAAGAAGCTTGGAAAGAAGCAGATTATATTTGCTGATCCTTCTACTTACCGCGAGTACGCACTTGCTTCTGTTACGACGCACGATATGCCGCCTACCGCAGGCTATCTTGCGTTTGAGCATGTAAAGCTTCGTGAACAGCTTCACTTGCTTACTGATTCTGTAGAAACGTTCCAAGAGGCAGCTACAGCTGAGCGTGACGCGATGATGAAGATGCTTCTTGAGGGCGGCTGGATTAGTAAAGAGGCTGCTGAGGACGTAGAAGGCCACGTGCAAGAGATTGTGGAAGCTATGCATGCGATTATGCGCACTTCCCCATCGTTGCTGCTACAAGTTGCTTTGGTTGATGCTGTTGGCGAGCGCCGCTCTCAGAATCAGCCTGGCACTAGTACGGAGTATCCAAATTGGCGTATTCCTCTTGCTGATGCAGATGGTCGCGTAGTCCACACTGATGAAGTATTTAAGTCGCCACGAGTGCTTTCTATGACAGCAGTTATGCGCGGCGAAAATACAAGTAAGTGAGTATAATTAAAACGTTGGTTTACTGAGAACCGACTCAATTCCCCGCAAGAAATACGGTTTGCATAGTAGCAAATCAAAAGTATTGCTTGCAATGATGTCCTATGTGAGGCGAGCGTCTACGATGATGCTCGCCTCATTAATTATGTGTAAGCGGAAAAATGAGGCCCTAGCGCAGTAACTCATCTGCACGACTGTCCAATAACCACCCACCAGAGACCCTAACGCAGAACGCCATCTGCACGACTGTCCAATAACCACCCACCAGAGACCCTAACGCAGAACGCCATCTGCACGACTGTCCAATAACCACCCACCAGAGACCCTAACGCAGAACTACTTCTTAATATACTTTGCAAAAACACGCTCTATCAAAGGCGTGTGAAGCATAATAGTCGATCCCCAGCCGATGAATAATAGCAACGGCAAACCTTGCGGCAAATAAATAAGTGAAGCCACTACAAGACTCACAAAAACCGCGTCTATAATAATCATTCCAAGCGTTGACTGCCAATACGCAACGCTGAAAATAAGCGCGTTCAAAACGGTTTTGCCAATAGAATTTTCGAAACGCGCCTGTAAAGCAAATACCCATTCCGCTATCAACAGCCAAATTAAGCTTATTGCAAATTGCGGGATTAAAAGCGGCGGTATTCTAACCGCAATCCAAGCCCATAATATAAGCGCAAGAAGCGGCCCCATCACAATCCAAATAGCGGTAGATTTTAAAAAGTTACTTGCGAATGCACGAAAGTAGGCAGAAGTCATGTGCCCTTCCGCATTTTCGACGCGTCTTGCAGCATCATGCGCTGCAGAAATCGCCGCTCCGATAGTTATTAACGGGATGCTTGTTAAAACCATCAATATAGTAAGCCACACTGCATTAGAGAATGTTTCCATACCCTGCGCAAACTTTGAATCCGGATTACCAAACGAGAACATTGAATTATCTCCTTTACGTTTCTGTTTGCGCTATTTATAGCTGACTTACCAATACGCTTACTAATAATACAATGGTGGTGACTTACAAATCTTACGACTGTAGTCACCACCATTATTTTAACCACTTGAGATTTTGGAGGAGAAGAAATCTCAGCCTTTTACCGCACCAGCCATAACGCCTTTGATAATGTACTTCTGGCAGATGAGGTAGAAGACGATAATTGGAAGAATGGCCAGAACCAAGCAGCCCATCATGGCGCCCATTTCAACGGAACCATAACCACCCTTCAAATACTGAACTGCAATCGAAACCGTCTTGTACTTGTTCAAGTCCAAGGTAAGGTATGGAAGCAGGAAGTCGTTCCAAATCCACATAGTTTGCAAAATGGACACGGACACGATTGCTGGCCTCATAATCGGCACAATAATCTGGAAGAATATGCGCGGCACAGAAGCGCCATCAATCATTGCAGACTCTTCAAGCTCTTGCGGAATGCCCTTAATCACGCCAGTGAAAATAAACACTGCAAGACCAGCACCAAAGCCTAAGTAGATAATCCACAATCCCCATGGAGTGTTCAATCCGAGCTTATTGGTGATGTCGGAAAGAGTGAACATAACCATCTGGAATGGCACAATCATGTTGAATAGGAACAAAACATATAGAAGCTTTGCAGCCCAATTGTTCACACGAACAATCCACCATGCGCACATTGATGTGCAAAGCAGAATCAAAATCACGGCGCCAACGGTGATCACGATGGTCCACCAGAAGCTCATGATAAGATTCGTGCGCTCAATTCCTAGGGAATAATTTCCAAGTCCAATAAAAGACTTAGGGTCAAGGCTAAAAGGCTCGCTAGCAATATAAATCTTCGACTTGAAGGAATTTACAAAAACTATAGCGATTGGGAAAATCCAAAGTAAGCTTACAACAGTAAAGAAGATTGTCCACAGTGTAGAATGCTTCATTTTCTCGTTCATGCCACTACCTCCTTAGACCTAGTAAGCATATTCTGAACCAAAGCAAGCACAGCCACAATCACGAAGAACACAACTGCCTTTGCCTGGCCAACGCCTTCACCATTTGTACGCCCGTAGAACGTGTTGAAAATGTTCAATGCCAACATTTCGGACTTTCTGGAAGGCATACCATTTGTCAACGCCAAGTTCTGATCGAAGAGCTTGAAGCCGTTAGTAACAGTTAAGAATGTGCAAACGGTAATCGATGGCATCATAAGTGGAATCGTAATCTTAAACAGTGTTTGCATTGGGCTTGCACCATCAACAGCAGCAGCCTCAATAACATCTCCTGGAAGAGCTTGCAAACCAGCAATATAAATAATCATCATATAGCCGATTTGCTGCCAGCAAATAAGCAGCACCAATCCCCAGAAGCCATACACGGCAGAATACGTAATAGAACGGCCGAAGTATGCCAAAATACCATTAAGTACTAACTGCCAAACATAGCCCAACACAATGCCGCCAATAAGATTTGGCATAAAGAACACAGTGCGGAAAATGTTTGATCCACTAAACTTCTTAGTAAGCATATAAGCAATTGCGAAAGCAATTACGTTAATAAGAATAGTTGTTATTACAGTAAATGCAGTAGTAAAAATTAACGAATGAACAAAGTGTGGATCCCTAAATGCCTTGCGGTAGTTACGAATACCAACGAATTTACTATCTGTAACAGCGTGGAATTTAGTAAAACTTAAATACACGCCCATAATAAACGGCACAACAAAACCAATTATAAAAGCCGCAAATGTTGGCAAAGCAAATAATGCCCACCATTTACGTATTGCTTTTCCGCTCATACTAATCATGACTCGTCACTTTCTCCTCCTTGAGTACGACGCCAGTTTAGACATCGCCGTCCCGAACCAATAATTTCATTTTACTACATGAATTAGTTATGTCAAACGTTGTCATTTTGGCACGTCGCGTGAAAGAAATAAATAAATTTAGTTTTAAAAAAATAGCTTATTATCGTTGGCATTCCAATAAAATTTGCTAAAATAGAAGTGGTTGCAAACGTTTGTTTGTTTCGGACTACGATAGTTCGCTTCAAACAGTCAAACACAAAGCCGTGATACGCGTTTGTTATGCGCGAATAAAGGAGTTCACATGCCAGCGAATATTCAAGATGTTGCAGATAAAGCTCATGTGTCAGTTTCTACAGTATCGCGTTCCTTCACGCGTCCAGATTTAGTCTCTGCCGCTACGCGAAATAAAGTGCTAGCTATTGCAGAGCAATTAAACTTTTCTATTTCAAAATCTGCCGCGGCGCTAAAATCTGGCAAAACTTTGCGTATTGCTTTGCTTATTAGCGATCAAATTCGCCTGTGGTTTGGCGCATCTGTTATTCAAGGTCTTAATCAAGTATTTCACAGCGCAGGCTACGATTTGTCTATTTTCCAAATTTCCAGCAGCGAAGAGCGTAGCGAATTTTTCACTATGCTTCCAACTAGGCGCAATGCAGACGCTGTTATTGTGTGCTCTTTTGATGTAAATACTAAGGAAATTGAGCAACTTAAAACTACAGGCGTACCTATTGTTGGCATAAATTGCTTGCATCCTAAGGATTGTGATTTTGACGCGACTATTAATATTGACGACGATCAAGGCGCGCGTCTTATGGCACGTCACTTAATTGGCTTGGGGCATCGCAATATTGCTTATGTGCGCACAACTCGCGATGTTTCGCTACATTTCAGCGTTTTGCAACGTTATCATTCGTTTATTGACGAGTGTAAAAATAACGGAATCACGCCAAAAGAAATTGTGGCACCTGAAAATTTGGACAGAATAAGCGCTATAGTTTCTATGCTTCTTGGAAATGTAAATATGCCGACTGCTATTGCTTGCCAGGAAGATGGAATTGCTATACCGCTTATGTTCCAGCTTGCTCGCAGCGGTTATGCGACTCCTGGCGATGTGTCGATTATTGGTTTTGACGATAGTTTTTATGCTCATGAAACTGGCTTAACTACTATTAGGCAGGATCCGGTTGATATTGCTGCAACTGTCGCAAAAATGACACTTTCGCTTATAAATGGTCAAGAGGTTGAAAATCCGTATATGATTGTGCCAGCACAGCTTATTGTGCGCTCAAGCACTGCCGCTTTATTAAGTGAGTAAATATTTTATTTTATTTAAGCAAGTAGCTTTTTATAATCCCTACACACTATTTAAATTAAATAAAAAATCCGCTAGGACTTAACACTAAACTGTGTCAGTATCCTAGCGGATCCGCTTACGTCACCTTTGCTTACTTACGTCAGAGGTGCAACGTCTATTAATTTATTTAATATTAATTTATTTAATTAAAGATTAGTCCTCATCTTCGTGAGCCTGAGCATATTCCTTAGCCCAGCCATCAACGAATGCGGTCTTAACCTTATCCCACTTGCCAGTGCCCTGAGCGTACTCAAGCAAAGCAGAGCCGAGATCGTTCTTCCAGTTATCAGATGGCATCACGGTGAAGTTCCAGCTTACTGGGGTCTTACCGGACTTAGCATCTTCAACAGCAGCCTGAGTCAATGGGTTGTCGGACTTAATATCTGCGAAGCTCTTGAATGGAGTGGTGAAGCCCATCTGCTTGGACAAAGCATCCTTGCCTTCTTCGGAGGTAAGCAACCACTTCAAGAAGTCCTTGGTGGCCTTCTTGTTAGCGTCAGAAGCCTTATCGTTGATGCACCAATAATTCTCAGAACCGGTGGCCAAGCCTTGCTTCTCTTCGCCCTTAGCACCAATGTAAATTGGGAGCATGCCAAGATCTTCAGCCTTCATACCAGCCTTGGAGAGGTCGCCCCAAGCCCAAGTACCATTCTGGTAGAACACAGCCTTGCTCTGGGAGAATTCAGCGTTTGCATCTTCGCCAGTCTTGGAGCTGAGCTGAGTTGCAGGAGTGGTGGAATCAGTGATGTAAAGATCGAAGATCTTCTTGTAACCATCAAGAAATGTACCCTTAACCTTTGCAGGCTGCTTGGTAACGTGATCTTCCTTGAACTCGTAGTACAGAGGAAGGTTTGCAAGGTGGGTCTTGAAGCGCCAGTCAGAGCTGGAATCGAAGCCTGCAGAAGTGAAGGCACCATCAACACCAAGATCTGCCTTGTGCTTCTGAATGTCGTCAGCAACAGCCTTCAACTTATCGAAGGAGTTAATCTCCTCAGCAGACTTTACCTTTGCATCCTTAAGCTCGGTGTACTTCTTAAGCAAAGCCTTGTTGTAAATCAAGCCGTAGGTTTCCATTGCGTATGGAACGCCAACAACCTTATCGCCATCCTTAAGAGCAATATCCTTGTTCTGGAGCTGGTTGTAAAGCTCGGTATCCTTCAAATCAGCGGTGTAATCTTTCCAGCTTGCGTAACCGACTGGGCCGTTAATCTGGAAGAGTGTAGGAGCTTCGTCACCCTTGCTGATTTCGCTCTTCAAAGACTGCTCATATGTACCAGAAGCAGCGGTCTGAACCTTTACCTGAACGCCAGTCTTCTTGGTATATTCCTTAGCAACTTCCTTCCACTGGTTTGCAGCTTCTGGCTTGAAGTTCAGGAAGTAAACCTTGCCCTTCTCAGCGGCTTTTTCGCTGGAAGAGGAACCGCAAGCTGCGAGCGCGCCAAAAGCCATCGCTGAGCAAGCTACCAGTGCAATTGTTGACTTAATCGTACGATTCATCATCGAACCTTTCTCGTATGCCGACAATCCCATCATCGGACTGCCACACCTCTAGGTGTCCTTATCGACAATACTTATTATGCCTCAACTATTTGAATATTGCAAACGATGGCATAAGTAAATTAGAGCGTGTCGCCATAAAAATGGCACATAATAATATATTTAAATAAAATTGATAGATATTTTTGGAAATAATTAAAGGGATTACGCAACAATTTAGCAAACGATTGCGCAACCCCTTGAGAATCATAGTTTAAAACAAATTATTTAATTAGCAGCTAACTCTTACTGTGAGCAATCGCATACTCTTTAGCCCAGCCGTCCACGAACGCTTTCTTAAGAGTATCCCATGCTTGATTAGCGCCCATAGAAGTCATACCGTCTTTTGTTGCTTGAGCATATGTGAGCAAATCAGAGCCAACATCGTCTTTCCAACCGTTAGATGGCATGGTAACAAACACCCACTTAACAGGCTTCTTGCCTTCTTTAGCATTGTAATCGACAGCAGCCTGAACAAGAGGATTTTCAGCTTTAAGGAAATTTTTGAAAGGAGTAGCAAAGCCCATCTTATTAGCTAAAGCATCCTGACCATCATGTGACGTGAGTAACCAGTTAAGGAAATCATTAGTTGCCTTCTGATCCTTTTTTGAAGCCTTTTCATTAATGCACAAATAATTTTCAGAACCAGTAGCCATGCCTTGATCCTCTTCACCGGGAGCACCAATATAAATTGGGAGCATGCCAACGTCGTCAGTTTTTATGCCAGCCTTCGAAAGATCGCTCCAAGCCCAAGTACCATTCTGGTAGAACACAGCTTTACCAAGAGCAAACTCATAAACAGCATCCTCGCCAGTTTTGGTGCTTAACTGACTTACAGGAGTTGTGGAATCAGAAATATAAAGGTCAAAAATCTTCCTGAAATTATCAACATACTTGTCATCTATCGACTGCGGCTGACCTTTAACTTTATTTGCAATGAATTGATAATACAGAGGCATATTTGCAAGATGCGTCTTAAAACGCCAATCAGAGCTTAAATCAAATCCTGCGGACGCAAAAGCACCATCAATCCCAAGCTCATCCTTGCGTTTTTGCAAATCGTCTGCAACTTCCTTCAACTTATCAAAAGAGGTTATTTGATCTTCAAAAGATTTGCCATCTTCTTCCGGCTTCAACTTTGAATTATGAAGATCCGCATACCTAGCAAGCAAGGCCTTGTTGTAAATCAAGCCATAATTTTCAGTAACATATGGCACTCCAACAACCTTATTGCCATCCTTAACAGCGTAATCCTTGTATTTGTCACTAAGATTCCTATAGAGAATGGAATTAGTTAGATCAGCAGTGTACTTCTTCCAGTTAGCGTAGCCAACAGGACCGTTAATCTGGAATAGCGTAGGCATACCATCTTGATGATCTCTATATTTCTCAATTTCAGTTTTAAGTCTCTCTTCATACTGATCACTACGTGGTGTAACTATAGTTACTTCAACACCGGTTTCAGCTGTGTACTTTCTAGCAACCTCTTGCCATTCGGAAGAAGCCTCAGGCTTTAAGTTGAAGAAAGTAACCTGCCCTTTAGCAGACCCATCGGTATTTACACCAAAAGACTTAGAAAAACCAAAAGCAGTAAACGCGCAAGCCGCCAAAACAGCGCAAACTACTAGCGCAATAATCGACTTAACTGAACGACTCATCATCGAACCTTTCCACATACTGCTAATCTTTTCCAAACTAACTAATTACCACTATTAAATACTGCTAAACCACAGTAGAGCACCAATAATACGGCAAACTCAAGACTCAAATAACATAAATCTATCTGCAATAAAAATTGTGCAAATCACAATAAAATACATGAAATTCTAAACCGTATTTCAGCAATTCCAATGCACAATTACATTGTCACCTTTGTACTCGCCCAGCACAGAATAATGCGCAGTATCGAGACGCAGCAATCGCGCAAAATCTGGGCTTACTCCAAGCCAGCGAGTAGTTAGTATGCGCAAAACATGCGCGTGAGCAACCACAAGCACATTTTTACCCTGCTTAAGTTTAGGAATTGCAGCATCAATAATTTTTTGAGTACGATTCGAAACCTCTTGCAAACTTTCGCCAGAAGTTCTATGCACATCAACTTCCTCACCATTAGGAAGCACCTCTCTAGCATCGCTAATCATATGCTCAGGAAGAACTTTAGGACCATGCTTCCACACATCCCACGCCTCAACGCCACTTAATGCCGCAATATCGCCGCGCGTGCGCCCCTCAGCAGCACCATAATCCCACTCCAGCGCACTATCGCAAATTGCATACGAAGCAAATCCAGCAAACTGAGCTGTTTGCTGCGCGCGACGAAGCGGGCTTACGAATACGCAATCCTCATCAAAACCTTGCGGAAACTCACAGCGCAAACGTACTTTCGCATCTTTTGCCTGCTCAATACCAACTTCAGTAAGCGGCAAATCCGTGCGCCCAGTATGCTGACCAGACACGCTCCAAGCTGTTTGACCGTGACGAAGCAACACCAAGCATCCCTGCTTCGAGCACTTTTTTTCGGATAATTCTTGAGTAGCGTTATTCTGCATAGCTTTCACATTCCTCTACAGCGCCACGTAACCCTTCCGTCGCGCCGGACGCCAAGCGGCACGAGTTTGTTCACGTATATTTCTCAAAATGCATCTACACTGCTGCAAATCGAGATTACTGTTCTATGTTACCGCCAAAATTGGTATTTCGTTACCACTAACATAGAAAATATGACGCAATTATCATCGGCAAATAATAAATCCGCTCGCAATCATCGCGCAGCTCAGGCTACAGTACAGCGACTTAATGCAGCAAATCATAAGATTGATGTGCTTCGCGAGCGCCGATTAAAAAACCCAAATACTTTAGGAGATTCGTTGCTTAAAGCTGCACTTCCGTCTTTTGCAACGTTTATAGCTGGGCAAATTGCGCATGTTGTGTGGAAAAAGAATATTCATTCTGGAAAAATTAATTTAGGTTCTAATAAGCAACGTAACGAACAGCGTAACGAACAACGTAACGGACAACGTAACGAACAACGTAACGAACAGCGTAACGGACGCTCTAATGAAAAAATTGCGCAAAAGCAACGTGTTAAGCAAGAAGAGCCTCTGCTAATGTCTATTGGATTTGCAGTATTTTCCGCGATTCTTACTACGATTGTTGGCCGCTTAGTAAGTAGCGGAACCTTGTCTTATATTGCGCGGAGGCAAAGAAAACGGCAGTCTCGAAAAAATAAATTCTAGTTTTGAACAAATGAACTGAGAATGCAGAAATAAGCGGAATAATCGAAATAATCGAAATAATAAAAGTAGCGAAATAATAAAAAGATAATAAGGAAATAATAAGGGATAAGAGCAACGTGCAAAACTTACGCCATAACGAAACTATTGATACTTTACTGAATCGCCGCTCAATTCGCGCTTTTAGTAGCGAAGCAATTGACGAAGATACAGTCGCAACTCTCGAAACCGTGGCTCAGCGCGCAGCTTGCAGCCAGTTTTTGAACGACTGGTCAGCAATTAAAATTACGGATGCTTCAATTAAGCAGAAACTTTCCGAAATCGGCAATCAAACATATATTGCTACAGCTCCATTACTGTACGTTTTTATTATTGATGAGCATAGAAACGCTGCAATTGCGCGAAAAAATGGCGTAGATGTAGATACAAGTAGCGATGAGTTTATGCTTAAAACTCGTTACCGCTTTACTCAAGCACAAAACGACGTTATTTTGGCTCTTCATGCCATGGAAACAGCCGCGGAATCTTTGGGACTTGGTTGCGTAATTCTCGGTTCAATTTTGAACAGTAGAACTCAGCTTATTGATATTTTGAATTTGCCTGAATACACGTACCCTGTGCTCGGCCTGGCAATTGGTAAACCTGCGCAAAATCCGGAATTAAAGCCGCGAATGAGCGCTAATATGCAGATTTTTGAGAATACTTACCCTGCTGACGACGCTGAATTATTAGAAAATCTTGCTGATTTTGACGCTCGCGTGCATCAATACTACGATTTGCGAAATGCTAGCAGACCGGTTGACGCTTTTAGTGCGCAAATTGTTGCGTTGGCAACGGATAATAGCGCGAAAAAGCATGAGGCAGAGGATGTTGAGCAGGTTGCAAGACAAGGTTTTAATGTTGCTTAATTAGCTCCGCCTTAGTTTAACGACGTCTTGTATTAGCGCCGTCTTGGCTTGTACCCGCGTTTTCTAGACCTCGGCTTTGTGCTTGCGGATGGCGAGCGCATATCCGAATACATGCGATCCACCGGATTTTTATGCGTCAAATGCCAACAACCGCAATATTCACAAGCATAAACCCACAATTGCGCGCCGCGCTCTCTTAAACTCTGCTCCGCCGCCATAAGAGCCTGCCCTTTATTCTTGTACATGATTTTTTGGGTAGATTCGCAGCGCCTCGGAGTAAAGAAATACATAACTTTTATGGTATCAAACCGCTTAACAGAGCTTCTACGAGGTGCTCGCAATGTCGTAAATCATGCAATATTCCTAAACTTAAGCCCCCAAACATATTCGCAAAAGTTCAATATAAATTCAATTTCTTATACTTTGGTTCAATTTTTCTTCTATCTTTTTACTATTTTTCGTCATTTTTCGTCATTTTTTGAAAAAATACTATACAAAAATAATTTTTTCGACTAACATTGGGCAAATAATTCAATTTAATACTTATATTTTGAACTTTATTGTGAACTTTATTATTAGTTTATTGTCGGTTTGTTCAATTTATAAATATTGATTTTACGAGAAAGAAAGATTATGGCACAGAATTTTGCTGACGAGCTTAAGAAAGCTATGAAACGTAAGGGATACAAGCAGATTGAAGTAATCGAGCTTGCGGCAAAAAATGGCCATAAGCTTGGAAAAAGCCAGTTAAGCCAGTATTTAAGCGGCAAAACTGAGCCGCGCAAAGACGTGCGTAACATGCTTGCAGAAATTCTCGGAATCAGCGGAGACGGAATTAAAAGCGGTCATTCTTGTGCAAAAATCGAGCAAAACTGCCAATCTGCAGAAGAATCACAATTAAATCAGCCACAGCTTACGGAAGCTGAACTTTCCGAAACGCTCAAACATAGAAACTTCAACAAATCAACCAAACTTGAGCATGTGCTTTACGACGTTCGCGGCCCAGTTGTTGAAGAAGCAAACCGCATGGAAGCAAACGGAACGCATATTTTAAAGCTCAATATTGGAAATCCTGCGCCTTTTGGCTTCCGCGCTCCAGACGAAGTAATTTACGACATGCAGCAGCAGCTTATTGATTGCGAAGGCTACTCGGATAGTCGCGGACTTTTCTCCGCGCGCAAAGCGATTATGCAATACGATCAGCTTAAGGGCATTCCAGGCGTGCAAATGGAAGATATTTACACCGGAAACGGCGTTTCCGAGCTGATTAACCTTTCTATGCAAGCGCTGCTTGATTGCGGCGACGAGATTCTTATTCCAAGCCCGGACTATCCTCTGTGGACTGCGTGCGCTAGCTTGGCTGGCGGCACTCCTGTGCACTATATGTGTGACGAAAAGTCGCATTGGTACCCAGATATTGCCGATATTCGCTCTAAAATCACGCCTCGTACTAAAGCAATCGTGATTATTAACCCGAATAATCCTACGGGCGTGCTGTATAGCCGCGAAGTTTTGGAAGAGATTGTTAAGATTGCGCGCGAGTTTAATCTGATTATTTTTGCGGACGAGATTTACGACCGTCTTGTTATGGACGGTAAGAAGCATATTTCGATTGCTTCTCTTGCTCCAGACGTGTTCTGCGTAACTTTTAGCGGACTTTCTAAGTCGCATATGATTGCTGGCTTCCGTATTGGTTGGATGAGTCTTTCGGGAGATAAATCCAAGGCTCGCGACTACATTATGGGACTTAATATGCTGTCTAATATGCGCTTGTGCTCGAATGTTCCTGCGCAGTCGATTATTCAGACTGCTTTGGGCGGATACCAGAGCGTTGAGAAGTATTTGGAGCCAGGCGGACGCGTGTATGAGCAGCGCGAGTATTGCTATAACGCGCTTCAGGAGATGGATGGCGTAAGCGTTGAGCGACCAGACGCTGCTTTCTACATGTTTGTAAAGCTCGATCCAAGTCGATACAACATTCACGACGACGAACAGTTTGCTCTTGATTTGCTACGCGATCAGAAGTTGCTGATTGTGCACGGCAAAGGCTTTAATTGGCAGACTCCAGGCTACTTCCGCGTAGTCTACTTGCCGCGCTTGCAAACGCTTCGCGACGCAATGGGCAAACTCTCCAGCTTCCTCTCCTACTATCGCCAGTAGCCGCAACCCCCTGCCTATAAGCTGCAATACAAGCGACAAAAAAACTAAAGATAAATACATTTCGGAGCATTTCGGAGTATTTCGGAGTATTTCGGAGTATTTCGGAGTAAAACACCACAATAAACACAATAAAAACCCAACAAAGCTATACGAGAGTAAGGCTCAGCACACTTCGGAGTAGTTCGGAGTAGTTAAGGGTATTTCGGAGTAAAACAACAGTGTACTTAATAGCGCTCTATAAATACTCTTAATTTACTCATATAGCATTCCAGTCAAATCCTTGAAATAATAACATTCTCTATATCCTTCTTTTGATATAGTAATCACAAGAATTATTCGTATAAAAATCGCGCAGTAATGCTTCGATATTTAAGGCGGAACAATGGAAGAGTACAAGATTGAAGAGATTAAAGACCTGAAAGAAGGTCAGTATTTTGATCGCAAAAGTGCTCGCATAAAGCCTAAAGATATACTAAAACACGTCATTGCCTTTGCCAACGCAGACGGAGGCACATTAGCTATCGGCATCGATGATAATGGCAAATTATCTGGCACAAATTATACGGAGGCTCATTCTTTAGACGAATACGAACTAGCGATCCAACAAGATATCATTGGTCAGCCTTCAATCGATTACAGCAAGTTAGAATACGAATCCAAAGATGGCAAAAATGCATTATTTATCATTCATATTGATTGCTCAAAAAATAAACTTATTAAAAATCGAAGTGAAGAAGTTTATTTAAGAATTGGAGATAAAAGCGTCAAACAAAATTACTCTCAAATTAAGCAATTAGAGTATGCTAAAGGCGAAAGATTATTCGAAGATAATCTAATTCCAGACGCTAACCTGGCAGATCTTGATGAACAACTGTTGAATGAATATAAAAAACAACTTAATTGCGAACATTTACCTAATCAGCAAGTATTAGAAGCTCGCGGATTTATGCATCAAGGTCAACTAACTGCCGCATCAATTCTAATGTTTGGCAAAAATCCAAGCTATTATTTCCCACAAGCCCGTCTGAGATTCCTGCGATATGAAGGAACCCACCGTGAGACTGGCGCACGAATGAATATTGTTAAAGATCAAACCTTTGACGGACCGATTCCAACAATTATTCGACAATCACAAACAGCTATACGAGCGCAATTGCGCGAATTTGAATATCTTGGAAACGATGGAAGATTCAAAGTCGTACCAGAATATCCAGAATTTGCCTGGTTGGAAGGAATTGTTAACGCCGTAGCACATCGCGATTATTCATTAAGAGGAGATTATATTCGCGTCAGCATGTTTGACGATCGATTCGAGATATTCAGTCCTGGTTCCTTGCCAGATATTGTGACATTAGAAAATATGCGACATACGCGCTACGCTAGGAATCCCCGTATTGCTCGCGCATTAGTTAACTTCGGCTGGGTTCGAGAACTCAATGAAGGGATTAATAGAATTTATGAGGAAATGGCGGAATTTTATCTCAATGATCCTCAATACAGCCAGCCAAATCCTTACTCTTTATTGCTGACGTTAGAAAATAACTATGCTTCGCGTCAAATGCGTGTAGACGATCATATAAATGAGTTAGAGGAAAAACTAAATAATGGCGAGTTCAATGAGAACGAGCGAAAAATTCTCGCATATTCATATAGCAATGATCGAATTACCGTAAAAACAGCTGCAAATCTTATTAATATGAGTGAAGCTACAGCGCGAAAATTATTACGTGGACTTGCTAATAAACACGCTCTACTGTGGCATGGAAATTCTAAACTTGATCCTAAGCAATATTATGCGCGCATAAAGAATTAGATTAAGCACAAAGAAAACAGTTAAGAGTAGTTAAGAGTAGTTAAGAGTAAAGCACAGCAATAAACACAACAAAAACCCAACAAAGCTATACAAGAGTAGGGCTCAGCACAGTTAAGAGTAGTTAAGAGTAGTTAAGAGTAGTTAAGAGTAGTTAAGAGTAAAACACCGCAATAAACACTCATTTCACTCTCAGTCCAGAAAAAGGTGTATATCAATAGACACATATCATTCAGAATGTGAAAGAAAGAAAAGTAAGAAGAGTAAGTAATGAACGCTACAGCACGAGCACGATCGGGTTTTATTATTGCCGTTTTATCACTTAATGCTTTTCTTTTAACAAGCTGTAGATTTGGCGTGAGTCTATATCTTTTAATGCATGTTGACTTATCTCACGCAGCGCTTAACGCGGTGTCCGTAGCTCTTATGACCTGCATAGCAGCACCGCTTGGCGGCATTATCGCAGATAAATATCCACCAACTAGATTGTTTATAGCGCTAACGTTCTGCTTTGCCTTGTTGTGCACTGGATATGGTTTCGCTTTAGTATCACAGCATAATCTTATTGCTATTATGGTTACGCTACTCGGCATAATATTCGGATTCTTTACTGCATTTTCTTCACCTAATCAAAAAGTATTGATGGCGTATAGCGTACCAACTGGCGAAAAAACCAAATTTTTAGCAAGCATGCGCATGTGGATTAATCTCAGCAGGCTTGCTGCACCTGCGATTACTGGCATATTTGTTGATATATGCAATCCGCTTATTTTCTTTACGAGCATTGCTATTGTGATGATATTAGCGGCACTACCTCTACTGTTAGTTAATCTAAACCAGCAATCCCAAAATAGCGCAAATAATACGAAGACAGGAAGCAATAAAACTGCTGGTTTTGCAGCTTCTCTACACTATATGAAATCTACACCATGGTTAATAGTCTTAGGAGTAGTATCGGCATTACAATCTGGATCATGGCTTGCTGCATTTAGACTAATGGGAGCACACCATTGTCTCACACTTTTCCATTCGGCATCCACGTGGGGTTCAATAGTCAGCATATTTAACATTGGCATGATTGTAGGTTCGCTATTATGCAAATATATTGTGCTTCATTATGAGATTTTATACTCTATTTTATTACCTGGATTCCTTTCTATTCCTTTACTTATTTTCGCACTTAATAATTGGATTGCTCTTTTTCTTTGCTCTGCTTTCATTGCAGGTATTATTTTTGACGCCACTATTGTCTATGGACAAACAGCTCTTCTCGACGGCATACCAACACACATTCTCGGCGCAACTACTACTTTTACTTCTATTATGGAGCAATGCGGCATTATCGTGGGGTATGCAAGCGTACTAGCATGGGGAAATCTAAATTCATCATTATTCATAATGATTGCAGCCGGTGTAATACTTATTTCAACAGGCATAGCCTTATGGATTATTCAAACTCGTAAACAAACATACCCATCAATGCTTACCAAAGATTATTGGACACCATCAACATGGGTAAAAAGAAGCATATAACAAGCTATTTAGCGCGACAGCACAATGAAGCATAAAGCACACATGGCATTCTTTACTCATCCATCGCCATGCCTCAGTCATCGCCAAGCCTCAACCATATTGCATTAAGTTACTAAGCTTTAAGCGAACTTATTCGCTGCGGAGTAACCCCCGTAAGCTCTCAGCGACTACCTTTATAAGATTTGTAAAGGTTTTCCTAGACAAGATATTCATCATACAAATTCAAGTATTATTATTACTTAAATAATGCTTTTATAAAGGAGCAGTATGGCAGCAAAGCATATTACTGTTGGCATTGTCGACGATGATTGTTTTTGTCTACACGGCCTAAAAACATATATTGAACAGGTTGTTCCGTCCTGCAGTATTTGCTGGTTATCCGCGTACGCCGATCAAGCAATTCAGTTTTGTCAAAATCAATGCCCAGACGTGCTGCTAATTGACATGTATATGTCTGGGGTTTCGGGAATTAAAATATTATACGAATTGCGAAGAAGATACTCACTTCCAATAATAATTGCTATAACTTCATTCCCTATCAACGATTATGCTTTAAAAGCATCAACAGCGGGCGCACAAGGCATTGTTGGAAAGAACCACCCAGAAACTATTTGCGCCATGCTTAGCAGTATTGCCCATGGCACATTCAAGCCGCAAATAATAGGTGATTTTCATTTTGACGACACGATGACAGCATTTCAACGTTTGCAAAATAAGCCAAAAAAGGGACGCCTTGCTTTAACGGATCATGAGACTGAAATTGTGAAGTTGTGCAGTAAAGGCATGACCAATGCGCAAATCGCTAAACGTTTATTTGTTGAAACTTGTACTGTGGAAACTATCCTTCGTCGCGTGTTCAAAAAGTTGAATGTGACGAATCGTTCACAACTTATTACCACATGGCTGCATGATGAATATTTAGGAAATGATACACAATGATTATTTTCTTAATGCGTCGTTTGCGAGAAAAGCTTATTGACAATAAAACATTTTTACTATTGGGATGTTTGTCGAGCGCAATGGATGCATATATTTACTCAAATAGCGACAATAGCACAATACAACTTGTCATAGTTTACATGATTCTTGCTGCTATGAATCTGTTCCTTTGCTTGCTCCCGCATTTTATGAGCATGTGCTATATTTTTGTGCACCTCAGCATTCTTGTTATTCCTAGTCTGAATCTTCCACCAGTAACTTTCGGGCTCATCATATCATTTGTTTTTATTTCATATTTATATCCGATTCAATTTACACTACCTTTATTCTTAGTACTAGATGCATTACACTACGTTGCATACCGATACCTATCAACTTTGTCTTTCAAGTATCTTATTGCTTACCTTTTAATAAATATATTTTGCGTTTGCACTGGTATTATTTTGCGCATTTATCACCAAAAAATGGTTCTTTATGAAAAAGACAAGCAAACAATTAATAATCTTAATTTGGCTGTGCGAATGCACGATAAATTAACTAATAAGATTGCAGATATTGCACTACAAAGTAAAATAGCATTACTTGACAAGTCTATTTCTAAAAAGCAACGAGAAGCTATTGAAGAAATAAATGATTTGGCAGATCAGGCTTTTGAAGAAGGCCATAATATTATCGACATTCTACGTGGAAATACTGCTAAGCATGATGCTCGAAGCGAGTTCATTCAGCGCATTGAAGATACGCTACAAATGAACGACTCAATCAATGAATCATGTGGATTAAAAGGAAGATCCATATGCAATATATCTAGTAACGATATTCCTGAAGACATTAGCGATGAAATCATCTGTGAAGTTATTGAATTAATCGAAGAGCTATATTTGAACATGCGAAAATATGCTTCCCTAGTTTATTACATCAGAATTTCGATATGTAAAAAACAAATTGTTATAAAACAGTTCAATGTTCGATTTTTGGGCGAGAAAAGTAAAGATGCGATTCGCGCAGTATCTCAAAAAGGGCTTCTGCTTCATCGCGATACACTAAAGCATTTAGGCGGTTCACTTTATTTTCGAGCCTTTGGCAAGTATTGGGAATGTAATGCAGTTATCCCTTTAAAAAATGAACATGACCGTATAAATAGTATACTTTACTGATTCAGTTTAAAAGATTAATGAATCTTAAGCAGTTTTAGTTAGTAATTATTTGTAAAGGTTTTCATATACAAGATATTGTTTACCATTTAGCGCGCAATTAATTTATAAATTGTCAAGGTTTTATATACGCAATTATTTTCTTGTATTAGAAGGAGAAGAATATGAGTAATTTAGAAGATACAAAAGCACAAATTCCGTCCGTATTTTGGACAATAGCCAATGGCGTATTTCTTGCTAGCGGAATTGCGCTGATTGTAATGCGTAATGATTATCTATGGGGAGTGCCTCAAATTATCGCTGGATTATTTGGACTTGCAACCATGTTTCTCATTAAAAAACCGTGGTGCGCGCAGCTATATTTTATCGTATCTTCACTAGCTGTAATAGCAAATGGGATTATGGAAATATTCGGCATAATCCACGGATCTGGATACGGTTATGTTCCGCTGATTATTGGCATAATCGTGCTTTTATTTATAGGCCTTGACAAGGATGAAAGTTCAAAAGCTCTTGGAATTGCCAAGAATAAATAAAAGCATTAGACTGCGATTTTAACTTAAAAACATATCACAATTTTCAAAGGCCAAGCTGTAGCCATGCATACTACGGCTTGGCCTTTATTATTTATCTGTTAATGATTTATTTTGCATAGAGTTTATACGTTACTTAACAATTCATTTGCTTATAGCCTCAACCACATTGCGATTAAATCACTAAGCTTTAAGCGAGCTTATTCGCTGCGGAGTAACTCCCGTAAGCTCTGCAACATCACGAACCGTCAATCCCTGATTCCTTAATAAGCGGACCGTTTCACGCATAAGCATAGACGCTTCTTCCTGAGTTTTTATAGCTGCCGATTTTGCATCTAGCATGCGCTGAAGCATAAGCTCATCTTGCTCACTAAGTTTCGGAGTTACTTTCACGCCATTGACTTTAACATTTAACGTTGCAGCAGCGTCTTTTACCATTGCTGCAACCTGATCAAGCCTACGTACTTGAGTAAATAATCCAGGTATTTCTGGCACTTCTATAGCCCACCAACCATCGCATCTGCGAGCTATAGCTGTCACCATTTGCAAACAAGTCGTTGCATTATCATGCTCAGTAGCACTCATTGATTGAGTCTTTTCTCCAACTCTTTTCGCTTCACACATATAAGTATATGCCTATTTATCAATTCAGTAAATAGGCATTGCATACAAAATCAGCACAACAAAGCTATACAAATGCAATTACATCACAGGGCAATTAGTTTGCACATCCTGTTGGAATCCTGATGGATCTCCCAGTTTTGCTTTGCGCATGTGCTCTTTGAAAAAGTTTCGCGTTGCATCATCACAATGATCTGGATCCATAAACGGCATACTAGGCACTTTTTCAAGCTCATGCAAGGCTTTACTTGCCGCGCGCTCATCACTAGCATACGTGTCTAGCCATTGCCGTTCCCAAGCACACTGATAATAATTAGATGCTTGTGTATCGCCATATCCACTCTGGAACTGACTGTCTTTTTCTTCTCCAACCAAGTTTGCAGGAGCTTTATATTTTTCAGGCCAACTAAGCTTTGCCACAGATTCCTGATATTCCTTCTCTATATGAGCAAAATCAACAGTCTCTCTAGGCGAACTATTTTGCGAGCGCGCACCACCCACATCACTCGCATTATTGTTGCCTACTCCTCCACAAGCATTGAACATAAGAATCGCACTAAGCACACCAATAATAAGAGTTGCTTTACCAATAGTATGATTATTCATTATTCCTTCTTTCTTATTTTTTGAAAATTAACGCAATGCTAATGCTGGTTGTAAACGCGATGCTTTTATTGCCGGCACCACACTTCCAGCAAGCGCTGTGATAAAAGCCGCAATAACAGCTCCAATAGCGGCTTCATATGGGTAAACTGGCGGACTAACTGGGCTTGCTGCATCCCAAAAACTTGATGCAATAGACACAAGACCAAAAGAAACAGCGACGGCAGCAATCGAAACTATCAGCGCTAAAATAATCGCACTGCCTAACACGAGTGAAGCAATCGACCATCTAGTAGCACCCAAAGCTCTGCGTATAAGCAGTTCATGTGTGCGCTGCTCCAACGATGCTAAACCAATATTGATTAAACCTAACGCGGAAACAAAAAGCAATAATGCTGCTACGATAGCAAAACTTAATTGCAATACTGTTATCACATTCTCGTAATTATCACTATTATCATGTCTTCTAATTTCGTTTACTTGCCCACCACAACAGTCATGAAGAGCATCTGAAACATAAGATTTAATTGATTTTTGAGAACGATTTTCTTTATTCAACCAGTAGATTGAGCCTTGAGTTTCTTTTTCAGAATATTCCCAAAGAGTTGGAGCATAACGTAACAAGCCTAGAATATTCACGTATGCTTTTGCTGAGTCTACGCCATCGTTCACAACTCCAACAATCCTTATAGGACTCATTTGTGTTGTTTTGCGAGAAGTAATAAATGCTACTTCACCAATCTTGTATCTTTTGCTAGCAGATTGGTTTACTACCATTTCTAATGCGTTGCTTTTAGCGCTATTACTAAACCATCTTCCACTTACAATAGGTAAGTTATAAACTTTGTTGTATCCTGCCGTAGTATAAACAGCGTCAACATATTGAAGATTGCTGGTTTTATATTCTTTGCTTATTTTTACGCTCTTCAAAGCTGGCATAGAAGCGCTAAACAGTAGTCCAGTGTTTGGTTGTAGCATAACGTTAGCATTACGGTTTGCGGATTCAATGCGATTTAAGAATTTGTTAAATACTGAATATTCGTCAAAATTTTGTGCTGAAAAAGTAATCTCGTATGTTGGTTTACGACCGTTTAGCTGTTCGTTAGTTGCAATAAGGTAGTCCTTACCAACCGTGCCAATAAGCACTGACGCAATAACGGCAATAATGCCGATAAACATTGAAAAACCTGTAAGGAAGGATCTCATAGGAGAAAGTCGCAAATCTTTAAGCAGCATGATCATAAAGAACACCGCCTTCCATAGTAAAAATGTGAGAGCAAGAGCGAGCCACTTTCATATCATGAGTGACTAATAGTAATGTTGTTCCAGATTCTTGAACACGATCATGCAAAACTTGAAGCACTTTTTCTCCCGTACTACTATCGAGCGCACCAGTTGGCTCATCGCAAATAAGTAATTCGGGATTAGTAACGAGAGCACGCGCTATTGCAACTCTCTGCTGTTCACCGCCTGATAGCCTTCCAGGGTATTCGTTTAGTTTATCTTGCAATCCAACAGCACATAATGCTTCTTCTATCGTTTTTCTTCTTGTCTGCTTGCTTTGTTGTAGTCCTGCGTACAAAAGCGGCAACTCAACATTTTCTCTAATGCTTAAATGCTTAATAAGCGAATAGTTTTGAAAAACAAAACCAATATTTCGAGCGCGCATATGCGATACTGTAGCATCACTACACTTTTGGATTGACTTGCCAGAATAATAGTATTTTCCAGTAAAATTTTTATTCAAAAATCCAATAATAGAAATAAGACTTGTTTTGCCAGAGCCAGACCTACCAACTACCGCGTATGTTTCACCTTGATTAAGTAGCATAGAAACAGAGTTGACAGTGGTAAGCCATTCGCCATTGCCTAGTTTTACACGTGCTGACACGTCTTGTAGTTCAACCAGTGGAACAGGATTGTTTCCCATAATCATCGCACTCCTGGAATGAGATCAGGAGAAACACCTGCTACAACATCACCCTCATGCAAACCAGACGTAATTTCAATATTAGCGCCGTCACTGATTCCAAGACCAACTTCTTTACGCTCCCAATTATCGCCTTTCTTGTATGAGACTAAGCCTTTTTGGACTCTTCCAGCAACCGCACTAACAGGCAGAGTTAGAACCGATTGTTTATGCTTGCCATTAAAAACAAGCGTCGCATTTTGGCCTGATTCTACTTCTGTGGTTTTATCTATTAAACACGTTAAAACTTTTGACGATACACTAGGCGTACTTTGCTCACTAGATTCAGCCGTTTCAGTTGAATCAGCATTATCATTCTTGCTACTGCCCGAGGCTGCAACATCGGTAGAAGTTCCACCGCTTTGTACTATTTGCAAACAATTGGTTGGTCCAACACCGTCTTCAACTTGGAAGCGACCTTTAACATCTGCAATATCTGCAGAACGAAGTAAAGCTTTTGCGTTAAGGCTTATTGAAAAACCTTCATATTTAAGAGTGAATAGCGGGAAAGATTTAGGCACGTCCGCAGATGATTCAGCTACTGACACAACTTTAGCGTCTACGGGAGCAATAATTTTGTTACCAGCATTGTAGCCTAAAATACTTCCAGCTTTTACAGCACTTCCTGCTTTTACCGATGGAGAAAAATTCCCTCTACTTACAGCAGTGATAACAAAGGTAGACGATTGTTCTATTGCTGCTTTACCCGACACAACTTGTGTTAAAGGCTGTTTTTTGACTGAAATAAGTGGAACTGAATCATGCGATGCCTGCTGTTGACTATCATCAACTGCTCTACCAGCGCATGCAGTAAGCAAACACGCTGGCAGAGCAGCTAACAAGAATACTTTCGTAAACTTACGCATAACACAAAGCTCCTTACTCACCAAACTCGTAAACGCATAGGATGCGTCGAAACGAGCCTCTCAAACTGATCCAAAATAAATAAAGGGCTCGGTAATGCTGCAATTAACGCTTTTATGATTGCCACTTTATTTAGGATTTCAGCTTTTGGTTAATAGCCTATAATCGCCGTAAAGAGTTTGCATCACACTAAATGATGATTTTTATTTATGATTCTTGAAGCTTGTGTAATACCAGAGAATGATTTGTTTTGCATAGAGTCTATACGTTACTGAGTGATTGACTTGCTCAGAGGTTTAATATCACTCTATTAAATCACCGCTTAAGACTATCCTCGTTAAGCAAAAAATCAAATAGGTCCATGGTAATTACTCCACGATTATCTCTTGTAGCATGCAACCCATTTTTCGTAACTACTATCTTTTTGAAAGAATTATCAATATAGTAAAGCGAGCGCTTTTCTTGCAATGATTTTTCTTCCGTCGTCATAGCGAGCGCAGATTGTATATAATATTTTTCACTTCCCAAAGTAGCGATAAAATCTATTTCCAAAGATTTTTGCGCATAAATATCATGGTTATTTTTATCTTTTCTACCAGTATTTTCAGCAATATTCATTTCGCCAATATCTACGTTATATCCGCGATACCTTAACTCGTTGTATATAACATTTTCCATAATATGCGACTCTTCGATTTGCCTAAAATTAAGTAAAGCGTTGCGTACACCAATGTCTTCAAAGTAAATTTTGAACAAGGAATCAATGTATTTTTTGCCCTTAATATTGTACTTTTGAGCTTTGCTTACAAGAAAAGCATCGCTGTAGTAATCTATAAAACGACTAACAGTTTCCGAAGTAATTTCTCCATATCCGTGGCTAATAAACGTGTTAGAAAGTTTCCTTGGATTAACAGGAGCGCCTATTGACGAAGCTATTACTTGCAACGTTTCAGAAAGAGCCTGCTCTTTTCGCACGCCGTTTCGCTGAACTACATCTTTCAAATAAGTTTCTTTAACAAGATTTTCAAGGTATTTTATTTGTTCCTCAACATTTTGCATTTTAGCTACAAGCGGTATTCCGCCAGTAACAATGTAATCTGCCCAAGATTCTGAAATCGTTTTGCTAGAACTTTCCATGTATTCGGCAAAAGTAAGAGGTTGAACGTGAACTTCTGTGCTTCTCCCCTTAAATTCAGTAACAATGTCTGATGAAAGAAAACGGGAGTTAGATCCAGTAACATATATGTCTAAATTTGAGTGCCTTAAGTAACTGTTAAGTGTGCCAACAAAATTATCAAGCAATTGCACTTCGTCAAGGAAAATGTAAAACTTGTCGCTATCATTTATTTGCGACGCAATGTAGCGACGGAACACTTTAGCATTTATAACGTAGCCAAGTTTTTTATCTGCGATTTTTACTGGCTCGCCATTTGCGAATGGCTCAAGACGATCAATATCTTCGTCTGCATCAAAAGCGAACCGAATAATATTATTCTGCAAAACACCTTGAGAAATAAGAGAGTTATAGAACAGCTCGTTAAGAATGAACGACTTTCCCGCGCGGCGCACACCAGTAATGATTTTAACCAAACCATTCCAACTAAGCTGGTTAAGTTTCCTTATGTACCTTTGACGATTGAAAATCATTCGCATTCCTTCCCTTCCACTTCTATCTTCAATTTAGCAAAGTACTTTGGGTTTTGCAAGATAGAATTAGCGAAAATAGGGCATATTTGGCAATTCTATCTGATATTTAGCAAAGTACTTTGGGTTTTGCAAGATAGATTGGTTTGTGCGAAGTTACTTTTCTTGCGCAAGTTCGATTGGCGGATGCTCCGCGCGGAAAGCATTTACGTGCGCTTCAGACGCATACCCTAGCGCAAAACCAGTAATAAGCGCATACTCCGGCGGAATATCGAATACTTCGTCGAGTGGTGAACGCCATGTAGCAAGAACGCCAAGCGGGCATGAATCTACGCCTTGCTCAATAGCTGCCAACAGTAACGTTTGCAGCATAATTCCAGCATCCAGCGCAGCAAACGGCAGAAAATCGCGACGCACAAGCACAAATCCCATAACTGGCGCACCAAATGCCTGGAAATTGCGCAAAGTGTGAGCATTTCGAGCAGGAAAATCTTTGCGATCAATATTTAAATGTTTATACAACGCCAATCCTAAACGCGCACTGCGCTCTTTAAGCGATTGCGGATACGGAGCCATTACAGGAAAATCTCCATCCGGCTGGCTCATTTTCTGGGCTATCATGCGCTCTTCTTCGCTAAGAGTTGCGTCTTTAGTACGAAACATTGCTGTGCATTTTTGCGTATAAGCATCAATAAGCTGCTGCTTGCGTTCTCCTTGAGCAATAGCGAGCATGTAACCACGAGTGTTAGACCAGCTCGGCGATTGTGCAGCTGTTTGCAAAATAGTTTCAAGGATTTTAGAATCGACTGGTTTATTTAGAAAATCACGTGCAGAAAATCGCGACTTTGCGAGTGCTTCAAAAGTTTGTGTAGTCATGCTTTTAGTATATCGCACCAAATACGCACGCAGTACTTTCCGGCGTTTGCGCGACGACCTGCTTGAGCGCAGCATTGCGCGCGCGAAAGCAACTCGGAGCGCCGAGCTTGCTTAGAGTTGAAAGCACGGTGTGCTTTCAACGCAAGCGAGGTCTGCCTGCGTCTTTATTGACGCAGGCAGGGCAGGTTTGTGCAGCCGTGCTTTAGAAACTAGGTTGTGGCTGGCGTACGCTGACGGCCTGCTTTCGCGCTGAGATTTAGCGCGCTGTCCGTTCTTCGGACACTGGTGCAGTACGGATTCTGCGCACGGGTCGGAAGATGTGCGAAATGAGGCTCTAATGCAGATGGTGTTCTGCGTCATGGTCTCTGGTGGTGGATTATCGGACTTTCGCGCAGTACGCTTACTGCGCGCGTGTCTCTGCTAGTCTGCCTTGACCACATTTGCCGGGAGTTTATCTCGCGTTTGGAGCGTGTCGGTGTGTGTTGCGCTCCATTTGCGCGCATACTTTCTCGTGTTTGTGTACTTAGGTTGGGTGTAAGTCCACATTTGCGCGCATACTTTCTCGGGTTTGTGTACTTAGGTTGGGTGTAAGTCCACAAACGCGCGCATACTTTCTCGGTTTTGTGTACTTAGGTTGGGTGTAAGTCCACAAACGCGCGCATACTTTCCCGCGTTTGGAGCGTGTTGGCGTGTGTTGCGCTCCAAACGTGAGGATACTAGCGCGCGTTTGGAGTGTTACAAAAAACGGTAGTGTAGGTAATAAAAAAGCGGGGAGTTGAAACTCCCCGCTTGAAAGATTAATGCGGCAGCGTGCTAGTCTCCCACACCCTATCGAGTGCAGTACCCTCGCCGTGTCAGGCCTTAGCTTCCGGGTTCGGAATGGGACCGGGCGTCTCACCTGAGCCATGACCACCGCAAAATTAGATTATACACTCACATTCAGTGAGTGGCAACACGTGGCGGTTTGGGAACCGGACATGAACGCGTGTAAAAACTCTTTTATCAACTGATCGTTAAGCAAAACATTCAGTACTCATTAACGCTAGAAGAATAATACTCAAAAGGAACTCACCCTCCCCACTAACTAGAATGAGGAAGAATGTCACCATCGCCCGTTAGTACTAGTCAGCTCCACCCCTTACAGGGCTTCCACGTCTAGCCTATCAACCACGTGTTCTACATGGGGGCTCACACACTAAAGTGCAAGGAATGCTTATCTTGGAGCAGGCTTCCCGCTTAGATGCTTTCAGCGGTTATCCCTTCCGAACGTAGCTAACCGGCAGCGCCACTGGCGTGACGACCGGCATACCAGAGGTTCGTCCACCCAGGTCCTCTCGTACTATGGGCAGGTCTCCTCAACATTCCAACGAGCGCAGAGGATAGAGACCAAACTGTCTCACGACGTTCTGAACCCAGCTCGCGTGCCGCTTTAATCGGCGAACAGCCGAACCCTTGGGACCTGCTCCAGCCCCAGGATGCGACGAGCCGACATCGAGGTGCCAAACCATCCCGTCGATATGGACTCTTGGGAATGATCAGCCTGTTATCCCCGGGGTACCTTTTATCCGTTGAGCGATGCCACGTCCGTACGCCGGCACCGGATCACTATCTCCGACTTTCGTCCCTGCTCGACCCGTCAGTCTCACAGTCAAGCCCGCTTGTGCGATTACACTCAACACCCGATTGCCAACCGGGCTGAGCGGACCATTGAGCGCCTCCGTTACTCTTTAGGAGGCAACCGCCCCAGTTAAACTACCCGCCAGGCACTGTCCCTAACACGGATAACGCGTCGAGGTTAGACGCCAGATATGGAAAGAGCGGTATTTCACCTGTCGACTCCACGCAAGCTAGCGCCCACGCTTCACAGCCTCCCGCCTATGCTACACGATCCACACCTAACGACAATACCAAGGTATAGTAAAGGTCCCGGGGTCTTTTCGTCCTTCTGCGCTTAACGAGCATCTTTACTCGTACTGCAATTTCGCCGGGCTCCTGGCCGAGACAGTGGGGAAGTCGTTACGCCATTCGTGCAGGTCGGAACTTACCCGACAAGGAATTTCGCTACCTTAGGATGGTTATAGTTACCACCGCCGTTTACCGGGGCTTAAATTCACCGCTTCACCGAAGCTAACGGATCCTCTTAACCTTCCGGCACCGGGCAGGCGTCAGAGCGTATACAGCGGCTTACGCCTTCGCACGCTCCTGTGTTTTTGGTAAACAGTCGCTACCCCCTAGCTTGTGCCACCCCCAACAGCTCAACAGCGTAAAACCATATCACCATCAAGGGTCTCCCTTATGCCGAAGGCACGGGAGTAATTTGCCGAGTTCCTTGGCCAGGATTCGCCCGATCGCTTCGGTATACTCTACCAGACCACCAGTGTCGGTTTAGGGTACGAGCGGAATCACACCTCACGTTGAAGCTTTTCTTGGCAAGCAGGATCACCGGAATCAGCCTTACAGCCTACCCATCACGCCTCAGCTTTAACATCCCCCGGATTTACCTAGGAGACAGCCCACACGCTTAGCCACGGAAAACCACCTCCGCAGCCGGCTACCTACCCGCGTCACTCCCACGCTAACCTACTACCGATACAGTCCCAACACAAACAAGCCAACAACCCCGAAAGGAAGCCAGCTCATAAATGAAGGTTAGTACTCTCAGATTCAGTTCGAACGGTGTAACACCGGTACGGGAATATCAACCCGTTCATCCATTCGACTACGCCTGTCGGCCTCGCCTTAGGACTCGACTCACCCGGGGACGACGAACGTGGCCCCGGAACCCTTAGTCATTCAGCGGACGGGATTCACACCCGTCTCTCGCTACTCATGTCTGCATTCTCACTCCTGTATAGTCCACGACAAGTTCACACTGCCGCTTCACCCCATACAGGACGCTCTCCTACCCCGCATGAACAAAATTCATGCAGCCGCGTCTTCGGTGGCGTGCTTAAGCCCCGCTACATTGTCGGCGCGGAACCACTAGACCAGTGAGCTGTTACGCACTCTTTCAAGGATGGCTGCTTCTGAGCCAACCTCCTGGCTGTCTATGCGACTCCACATCCTTTCCCACTTAGCACGCGCTTCGGGACCTTAGACGACGATCAGGGCTGTTTCCCTTTTGACGACGGAGCTTATCCCCCGCCGACTCACTGCCGTGATAAACCTAACAGGTATTCGGAGTTTGGCTGCTATTGGTACCCGGTATGGGCCCGCAAGCATCCAGTAGCTCTACCCCCTGTAAGCAATAACACGACGCTGCACCTAAATGCATTTCGGAGAGAACCAGCTATCACGGAATTTGATTGGCCTTTCACCCCTAACCCCAAGTCATCCCCCCAGTTTTCAACCTAGGTGGGTTCGGTCCTCCACACGGTCTTACCCGCGCTTCAACCTGCTCAGGGCTAGATCATCCCGCTTCGGGTCCAGGACATGCGACTCAAACGCCTTTTAAAACTCGCTTTCGCTACGGCTCCCCCACCCGGGTTAGCCTCGCCACATACCACTGACTCGCAGACTCATTTTTCGATAGGCACGCCGTCACCCCACAAAGAAGGCTCCGACGGATTGTAAGCGCACGGTTTCAGGAACTATTTCACTCCCCTCCCGGGGTGCTTTTCACCTTTCCCTCACGGTACTAGTACACTATCGGTCAGACAGGAATACTTAGGCTTACCCAACGGTCTGGGCAGATTCACGCGGGATTCCACGAGGCCCGCGCTACTTGGGAATAAGCATAAAGAGACATCGCACGACAAGCTACGGGGCCATCACCCTCTACGGCTGGGAATTCAATCCCATTCACCTAGCACGACATTTTATCACTCTTCTCAACCCCGTCAGAGGCTGAACAACCAATCCCACGACCCCGAATGCGCAACACCTGACGGTTATCACACGCACCCGGTTTAGCCTGATCCGCTTTCGCTCGCCACTACTCACGGAGTATCCTTTCCTGCAGGTACTGAGATGTTTCACTTCCCTGCGTACCCCCCACAAAACTGTGGTGACCACCCATAACAGTGGCCGGGTCTCCCCATTCGGAAATCCTCGGATCAAAGCCCACTCGGCAGCTCCCCGAGGCTTATCGCAGCCCGTCACGTCCTTCATCGGTCCTGTCTACCAAGGCATCCACCATACGCCCTTACCAGTGACAAACACTAAAGTAAGAACCCATCAGCAAAATTCTCTAGACAAAAAATCATCACACTAAACGATCACAAAACGATCAAGCGACTCCAACAAAAGGAGCCGGTTGAAATTGATAAAAGCAAAAAAATCGAAACAAAAGTTTCGCATTTTACTCGCGTCCACTATCCAGTTCTCAAACCACCACAACACCACAAAACCCAGTATCAACACTATAAAAGCATCAACCTGAAATCCCATGGGTCAAGGACCGCAACCCCAAAACAAAGGGGGGTGGCAATCCGGGAACCCAAAAGCATGCCCAACTAAACTCACATAAAACGTTAACCATTGTTTTCCACACCAGTAACCACACTCATCTGAGCGTGCACAAAAACTCCGTAGAAAGGAGGTGATCCAGCCGCACCTTCCGGTACGGCTACCTTGTTACGACTTAGTCCCAATCACGAGCCTCACCTTAGACGGCTCCATCCCAAAAGGGTTAGGCCACCGGCTTCGGGTGCTGCCCACTTTCATGACTTGACGGGCGGTGTGTACAAGGCCCGGGAACGCATTCACCGCGACGTTGCTGATTCGCGATTACTAGCGACTCCGCCTTCACGTAGTCGAGTTGCAGACTACGATCCGAACTGAGACCGGTTTTAAGGGATCCGCTCCATGTCACCATGTCGCATCCCGTTGTACCGGCCATTGTAGCATGCGTGAAGCCCTGGACGTAAGGGGCATGATGATCTGACGTCATCCCCACCTTCCTCCGAGTTAACCCCGGCGGTCCCCCGTGAGTTCCCGGCATAACCCGCTGGCAACACAGGGCGAGGGTTGCGCTCGTTGCGGGACTTAACCCAACATCTCACGACACGAGCTGACGACGACCATGCACCACCTGTGAACCTGCCCCGAAGGGAAACCACATCTCTGCAGCTGTCAGGCACATGTCAAGCCCAGGTAAGGTTCTTCGCGTTGCATCGAATTAATCCGCATGCTCCGCCGCTTGTGCGGGCCCCCGTCAATTTCTTTGAGTTTTAGCCTTGCGGCCGTACTCCCCAGGCGGGACGCTTAACGCGTTAGCTCCGACACGGAACCCGTGGAATGGGCCCCACATCCAGCGTCCACCGTTTACGGCGTGGACTACCAGGGTATCTAATCCTGTTCGCTCCCCACGCTTTCGCTTCTCAGCGTCAGTAACAGCCCAGAGACCTGCCTTCGCCATTGGTGTTCTTCCCGATATCTACACATTCCACCGTTACACCGGGAATTCCAGTCTCCCCTACTGCACTCTAGCCCGCCCGTACCCGGCGCAGACCCACCGTTAAGCGATGGGCTTTCACACCAGACGCGACGAACCGCCTACAAGCTCTTTACGCCCAATAATTCCGGATAACGCTTGCGCCCTACGTATTACCGCGGCTGCTGGCACGTAGTTAGCCGGCGCTTATTCGAAAGGTACACTCACCCGAAAGCTTGCTCCCAATCAAAAGCGGTTTACAACCCGAAGGCCTTCATCCCGCACGCGGCGTCGCTGCGTCAGGGTTTCCCCCATTGCGCAATATTCCCCACTGCTGCCTCCCGTAGGAGTCTGGGCCGTATCTCAGTCCCAATGTGGCCGTCCGCCCTCTCAGGCCGGCTACCCGTCGAAGCCTAGGTGGGCCATTACCCCGCCTACAAGCTGATAGGACGCGACCCCATCCCATGCCACTAAACACTTTCCCAACAAGACATGCGTCAAGTTGGAGCATCCAGCATTACCACCCGTTTCCAAGAGCTATTCTGGAGCATGGGGCAGGTTGGTCACGCATTACTCACCCGTTCGCCACTCTCACCAACCAGCAAGCTGGTCAGATCCCGTTCGACTTGCATGTGTTAAGCACGCCGCCAGCGTTCATCCTGAGCCAGAATCGAACCCTCCACGAAAAACTTCAATGAAGAGCCAAACTAGGCTCCAATAATAAAGAAAAAGACGAGACATTCTTTAAGGAAAGAACATCCCAACAAAAACCTCACCACCATTTAACCATCTCTCAGGCACCCTGCAACCTGCAAGGCTGACAATGAACTGGCAATAATTAACTAATAAGTAGTACAGACACGCTCTTGAGTTCTCAAACCACCACCACACCAGCCGGCCCATCAACCTCAACCGAGGAGAACCAGCCGCGCTGAGCAGCAAGAGATAAACTTACACCAACCCACGCCAAAACGCAAACCCACCAAAAACAAACACCCCAAAACCATTGAAAACAAGCCAAAACACCGGCGTGTCGAAAACAGTGAAAAAACACCCCACAAACCAACACAAAACCAAAACCAACAACCAAAACCAACAAAAAATAACCAAAAACAACCCCAAAAACATAAAAACCGGGCGTGTCGCATCGACTTGCTTTTCGCTTAAGCGTAGCGCGAAAAGCAACCCGATGCGGTAGCGCTTGCTCAGAGTTGAAAGCACAGTGTGCTTTCAACGCAAGCGCGCACACGATTACGCTTTCTTTAAACTAATTAAGAAAGCGTAATCTGACGACCAAAGAAGATTAACTTAAAGCGAGCTTAATGCGGTAGCGCTTGCTTTACAACGCTCGCGCAAACCAGCAGCAGTACACGCAAAATAATGAGCTCTATTTATGAAATAAGAAATACGTATATAAAATAGTTACTTATTAAGTAAGCATTTATAAAGAGCGTAAAACTAAAAATATAAAACCAAAAAACATAACCAAAGAACATAAATAAAAAATAAAACAAAACAAAAATAAGATATCAACAGAACGCAGGAGAAGAAGAATGAGCAACAATCAATCAAGCAACAAGCAATCAAGCAACAAAGCACACCACATTGTTGTGCTCACAGGAGCCGGAATCTCCACAAGCGCAGGTATCCCCGACTTTCGCGGCCCGGACGGCGTTTGGACTAAGCACCCGGAGCAAATGAGCGTCTACGATATAGACGCGTTCCTAAGCAGCGAAGAGGAGCGCATATATTCTTGGCGATGGCAAAAAGAGTCGCCTGTGTGGAACGCGCAGCCGGGAACTGCGCACAAAGCGCTTGTAAAACTCGAGAAAGCTGGAATGCTCGATCTTATAGCCACTCAAAACTTTGATGCTCTTCACGAAAAAGCCGGAAACGATCCAAACTTTATAGTCAATCTTCACGGAAGTATTGGAACTTCGCACTGCATGAGCTGCCACGCAAGCTATAAAACCGCCGATATTATGGCAGATTTAGACGAGCATCCAGATCCGCATTGCAGGCGCGCTCTGCCGTACCGCGGGAATATGCCTTGCAACGGTCTTATAAAAACAGACGTTGTTTATTTTGGAGAAGCACTTCCGGAAGGCGCTATGGAACGCAGCGCGCAGGCAATTGTAAAAGCGGATGAGCTGTGGGTTATTGGTTCCACGCTGGAAGTATTCCCGGCTGCCAGCCTCGTGCCGTTAGCTGCGCGCGCTGGAGTGCCGATTACGATAATGAACTTGGGATCTACGCAATATGATTATTTGGCAGAGCGTATTATTCGCGAAGATATTGCGAAAGCTCTGCCAAAATTAGTAGACGAAACTATTGCAAAGTAATTATTGCGAAACAATTATTGCAAAGTTTGCAAAGTAATTATTGCTAAGTGCCGCTATTAAAACTATTGCAAAGTAACAGCGATACCTTCCCAAGGCGCAAGAGTACCGTTTTTAAGCGATATAAGCGCGTGATTTACGTCGTAGGTTGTAACCATTACGTCATGCGCTGTAAAGCTGCCAGAAGCGCGATTTTGCAGCATTTTCGCACTTTGCGCAGGAACAGGCACGGTTGAATCAGTCATATTAACCATTACAAGCATGCGTTCTGTAGATTCTGAAGAAGATTCTGAAGAAGATTCTGCTTTAGATTCAGTAGAAGATTCTGCAGATTCTTCCGTAACTTCCGCTTCAGCTTCCGCAGAATTCTCCTGCTTTGCGCAACCAGATTTAAGCTCGCGCACGAAAGCGTACACGCACTCGTCTTCCGCATCAACCAAATCCCAAGAACCAGCAGAAACAATCGGCTCCGAATGACGCAACGCAATCAAATACTTATAGAAAGCGTAAACGGAATCTGAATCTTCCATCTGCTCAGCCGCATTAATATCCACATAATTAGGATTCACGCTAATCCACGGCTCTGCGTTATTTACCGACTGAACATTAAAAGGCATGAATCCCGCATATTTAGACGCATTCCACTGCATTGGAGTTCGAGAATTGTCGCGGCCGCGCTTTGCGAGCGCATCCATCATCGACTCAGCCGACTGAATATGCGCTTCTTCTACGCGCTGCTTAAACATGTTCAACGCTTCCAAATCGCGATACTGCTCGAGACGCGTAAAGTGCGCGTTAGTCATACCAATTTCCTCACCTTGGTACACGTAAGGCGTGCCGCGATGCATGTGAAGAAGCATTGCAATCGCCTTCGCAGAGCGCACGCGCATCTCGTCGCTAGACTCACTTCCCCAACGCGAAAGCGCACGCGGCTGATCGTGATTATTAAAGAACAGGCTCGCCCAACCAGCATCCGCTACAGCCTGCTGCTGCTCGGCCATCACGCGCTTCAAATCAGTCAACTTAAGCGGCACAGGATTCCACTTCGTACCGTCTTCGCAATCGATATCCACGTGATTAAACAGGAATAGCATATCGAGTTCGCTGTGTGAAGGGTCGGTAATATAAGTGTTGCGATGCGCTGAAATTCCCGGAGCTTCGCCAACAGTAAGATAACCTTCGCGCCCTTCGAAAACTTTTGCACGCATTTCACGCAAGAATTCGTCTAAACGAGGGCCGTCTGAGCAGAATGGGAATGGCGAAGAATAGCCATCAGCACCAGTTGGCAAATCTTCAATCTGGCACCCAACTTCGCCCGGCAAGCGGCCTTCCGAATCAACATGCTTAGAAATTTGCGTAATAACGTCCATGCGGAAACCGTCAATTCCGCGATCCATCCACCAATTCATCATTTTGTACACGGCAGCGCGAACCGCAGGATTTTCCCAATTCAAATCTGGCTGCTTTGGAGAATACTGGTGAAGATAGTATTCGCCGCGCTTCGGGTCGTAAGTCCACGCAGAGCCACCGAAATACGAACCCCACTTATTCGGCTCCGCGCCCGGCTCTCCAGGAACGCATCCTTCGCGCGCAGGCCTCCACCAATACCAATCCGCGTAATCGCTTGAAGCATCCCTAGAAGCCTGGAACCAAGCATGCTCGTCGGAAGTGTGATTTACTACCAAATCCATCACGACTTTAAGCCCGCGCTTGTGCGCGCCAGCCAGCAGCTCGTCCATATCTTCCAAAGTGCCAAAAAGCGGATCGATATCTTGATAATCGGAAATATCGTAGCCGTTGTCGTCTTGCGGAGACTTATAAACAGGGCTAAGCCAAATCACATCAACGCCTAAATCAGCCAAATAATCGAGGCGCGAAGTGATTCCCTTCAAATCGCCAATACCGTCGCCGTTAGTATCCTGGAAGCTTCGCGGATAAATCTGATACACAACTGCATTCGCCCACCAAGGGTTTGGCGTAGCGCCGTTTGTGCGCACGGATTGCGGCAAATTCGCTCTGTCAAAAGTCGTCATACATTCCCCATTTATTTGTATAAATATTTATTTTTTATTTTCTTTATTATTTATTTTCTTTATTATTTGCTGCAGATAATTTTATTTATTTAATACTATTTTTTATTTATTTAATAGTATTTGTGATTTTAGACTCTAAATTTTAGCAGAATATCAGATGTTGCGCAGCTAATAAAAAAGCGGCCCGCAGTAAAAACCGCGATCCGCGCCTCCTTCTCATTCATGTTACGAATTGTAGAATGCTCTCCAAATCATTGCTGATGGTGCAATTTAAAAGCAAGTTCCGCTAAATGCACGCCGTGAGTTAGGAATTCGTGAGTGCGGCAAACGTAGTCGTTTTCGCGACCAAGTTTCGCAATATAACCGTTGATATAATCGACTTCCGTTTCGCGGCCGCGGCTCATATCTTGGTACATAGAAGGATAGTGCAAAGGATTTGCCACGCGACTTACGTAATCGATAGCTTCCATCTCCTGCTGACGCGTATTAACCATACGAATTCCGGCGCGATCGCACACATCGTACGCTTCGTTAATAAGCTGTCGAGCCATATCCATAGCGCCTGGGTAAGAAATAAACTGACCCATTTGAATCTGATACATAGTGCACAAAGTATTAATTACGGAATTGAAAATCACCTTCGCCATGCAAGTACCCTTGAAATCTTCCGTAATTGTAGGGTTCAATCCTGCAGCTTTAAAATCGTCTCGCATAGCAAGCTCAACGTCACTCACCTGCTCATTAAGCGCGCACATATTCATGGTTCCAACGCCAACTTTACCAATAAAATCAACGTCTCCAGGTCCGTTCAAAACGGTTGCAATCATGGCAGTTCCGCCGTAAATATGATCATCCGGGAAGTACTGCTGCAACTTTTCAAAGTGTCCCCAACCGTTCATTGCAGCAAACACAACTTGATGATCTTTAAACAGATGCTTGCAACGTTCCAACATTTCTGCAAGCTGCATCTGCTTCATAAACACAATCCACACGTCTGGATCGCCATCGTAATCTTCCGGCGTATACATATTAATCGGCACTAAATGGCGGTTTTCGTGGTCTCGACTCACCATTACGCCGCCCTGCTCGCGCACTTTATTTACGTTCTTATCCCAGGCGTCAATGAAGTCAACATGAATACCGGCCGTTTCCTGCAACAAAACGCCATAGCGATATCCCATAGCTCCAGAACCGATCATTGCATATTTCATGCCACTCATAGTGACACCTCCTTTTAGGTAAAAGTGTGCTTAGGCGAGATTCATGCGTTTTACAGGAATTACGTCGAAGCGACTATAGGTATAAATAAAAGCAAAAGTAAAAACGATTGCTTTTTGTTTTTATAGCATATTACTCAATTCGCTGAGATTGTCAAAATTTTTCTGTTTACGTTTCTTATGGCGTTTCTTACTAAAAATTATTCAGTTTTATCTATGATTTTCAAAAAAGTTTCGCAAAATTTGCGCACATTCAGATTCGCGCACCGAGCCAATAACTTCCGGGTAAGCACCTACGTGAGGGTCTCGTAAGATATCCCATACCGACCCACATGCACCTAATTTTGCATCCCACGCGCCGAAAATTACGCGCTTAAGACGAGTTTGCAAAATCGCTCCAGCACACATTGGGCATGGTTCAAGCGTTACAACTAAAGTGCAGTCAGATAAATTCCAAGATTTTCGCGAAGAAGCAGCAGATTTCATAGCAAGAACTTCCGCATGTGCTAAAGGATCGTGCATTTCCTCGCGCAAATTTGCGCCGCGGCCAATAATATTTCCGTCACCATCAAGCACAACTGCACCAACCGGAACTTCTCCAGACTCAGCAGCCTCTAGCGCCAATCGCAACGCTTCATTCATTGCGTAAGTAACGGAATCATCATTTTTATTCATAGAATCGGCTCACACAATCAACTCGCACAATCAACTCACACAATCAACCCATAAATCGCAACTACTACAGAAGTCCCGACGTAATATCGTGAAGCAAGAACCACTTTCGAATATCCCCAAGTTCTTCCATATGCACAGCGTGGTCAAGACCTTTGTAGCGCTTTTCTTCCAACCACGTGTGCTCCTCAAGCCAAGCGGCAGCTGCCGAAAATTCGTAAGGCGGAATCACGGCATCTTCCAAACCGTAGCCGAAAAATACAGGCGTATTGCGCTCTGCTAAATCGTCATCTTTTAAAGAAATTTCGTTTGCTAAAGCAGGAACGTTAGGAGCTATAAATCCGGAAAGCGCAACGGATGCGCGATAACGTGCAGGATTCAATCGCAATAAATGAACTGCGAGCGCTGCTCCTTGAGAAAATCCGAATGGCACAATGTCGCGATTTTCAGGAATATTTGCGCACACCCACTCGTCTATTGCGGCTGCAGCAGCGTACATGTCATAATCTAAATCTTCTCGCTGCGGCACAGCGTCATGGAACCAGCTGTAAGCGCCTTGCGCAAGCTTAAGTGGAGCGCGTAGTGCGATTGCATCATTGTAAGGCGCAACGATTCGCAATAAATCTAGTAAATCTTCTTCGTTAGATCCCCAACCGTGCAATAACAGTAGCAGTGGGTGCGTTGGGTGCGCAGCAGCATTCCCTTGTGAATATTGTGCGTGCGTTACTTTCAGCGGCTCTCCAAAACGACCGGGTACAACATGAGATTCGCGGCCAATATGCGGTTCGTAAGAATTGATTTGCGCATTATTGCGCTTCAGTTCATCGTTAGTAGTCATTGCCTCACCGCCGCTTGTATAAATTGTTACGTTACAAATCTTTATTTTAATAAATATTTTGATTTTCGTAACTTTCGAATTAAAAAAGCAAAGTATCGCAAATTTAGTACGATTTGATAATTTATCAGACGTCTGACGAATTGTAACGTGCTTACTGTAACATACAAAGAAAGCCAATTCAGCCGCGATTTCAAGGAGGATATCATGCTGAAAACTGAATTCGTTGTAGGCGCGTACGCGTCACTGCCAAAATCACGCGAAGAACAACAACAATACTACGATTTACTCGGAAGTCAAAACTGGGTTGCAGGAACAGAAATCCCATACCCAGGCGATTTAGCAGATCCGCAAACCCGAGAATGGCTAGCAAACGCAATACCATCAAACTGGCACAAAAACACAATAACCGCAATTCCCGGAACAATGCGGCATATAAATTTTGATCCCGATCCAGAATTTGGCTTAGCAAGCCCGAGCGAAGAAGGTCGACTTCGCGCAATCGACTTCTTCAAAAATATTCGTAACGCAGTAGCTGATTTTGCAAACCTTCGACACAGCTGCGATATTTCGCATATTGAAATACACACGGCACCAACTCGAATAGCGAGCGCGGACGCAATGAAAAAGTCACTAGAAGAGCTCGCGCAATTAGATTGGCTTGGAGCAAAGCTCGTAATAGAACATTGCGACAGGTATATTGAAGGGCAAAATCCAGAAAAAGGCTTCCTTTCACTCGAAGATGAAATTCAAATTGCAAAAGATGCAGGAATTGGAATCACAATTAATTGGGGTCGTAGCGTTGTTGAAGAGCGCAATGCTAAAGCCGCTATAAATCACGTATGCGAAGCAAGAAAAGCTGGAGTGCTTAAGGGAGTGATGTTCTCGGGAGCAGGCCCAGACGCTACGCAATACGGGTACGAATGGATTGACGGACACTTGCCTATGGCTCCGGACGAACCAACGTCCTTAATGACTCTTGCGGAAATTCAGGAAACTGCGCGCGAAGCTTTAAAAGACGATTATTTAATCGACTATTTGGGTGCAAAAGTATGCGTGCCGCAGGATTCCAGCGTTCCGGAACGCTTGAACTACTTAAAGCATATTTACGAAGCTGTAAACGCAACACAAATTGCGTGAATTAAAGACTCAATCAATCAGCAAATATCAGCAAATAAAATATATTTCTACGGATGTGACTTATGAACGAAATAAAAGATTCTCGCTCTACATATCTTGCTTTTGATATAGGCGGAACAAAAATAGCTTACGGATTGGTTACATTACCGGAGCCGGCATGCAGCAAAAATATTGCAGATGCTGCAGGTTGCGTTATTCCGTCCGTGCAAGAATACGGTTCAATACCAACCGAAGCGTCAAAAGGTGGCGAAAGCATAAAAAATCGTTTAGTAGAACTAGCGAAACAAATCCTGGAAAAAGCGCAAGAAAATGGCAAAACCATTAGCGGAATCGGCATAGCAGCCGCAGGAGTACCAAATAGTAAAACTGGCGAAATCGTTGCAGCAACAGACATTCTTCCCGGTTGGCGCGGGCAGCGAATTTACGACGCGTTTAAAAGCATAACTGATTTGCCAGTTTATATGATTGGAGACGTTGGCGGACACGGACTAGGGGAAGCTATTTACGGAGCTGGACGCGGAAAATCAATCGTACTTTCCGTTGGAATAGGAACCGGCATCGGCGGTGCAATTATTATAAACGGCAAACTTTTTACGGGAGCCCACTCAGTTGCCGGTCACGCCGGTCACGTTGTTAGCGATTTGGGAGTTGGATTCGAATGCTCTTGCGGAACGCATGCTGGGCATATTGAGCCAGTTGCGTCCGGAACTGGTCTTGCAACTTTATACAACCATAATTTGCCTGCAGGTGTTCAAAAAGCGGAAAACGGGTACGAAGTATGCGTTTACGCAAACGAAGGTCAGCCGCACGCCAAAGAAACGCTTGCTAAAAGCGCAAAAGCATTAGGAGAATGCATAGCTGGAATGGCAAATCTTATAGACCCGGATGTTATTGTGCTTTCGGGGTCTGTTGTAGAGGCAGGAAATATTTGGTGGGATTCCATGCGAGCTGGATTTGAAGATTCTGCTTTAGATTTGGTTAAAAGCACGCCGATTTTTAAGGGAAAGCTTGGTGGCACAGCTCCGCTTATTGGTGCTGCTTTCGCCGCTTTTACAGCTTCTCAAATTTGAAATATTTTTAAAAAGGAGAAAAACTATGAATCCTGTAGTTGAAAAAATTAAGGGCGGCTTAATTGTTAGCTGCCAAGCTTACCCTGAGGAGCCGCTTAGGCACCCGGAAACAATGGCGCAAATGGCAATGGCTGCCGTAGAAGGCGGCGCTATTGGAATTAGATGCCAAGGATTGTCGGATATTTCCGCGATTAAGGGTCAAGTTGACGTTCCTGTAATCGGCATTTGGAAAGATGGACACGATGGAGTTTATATAACACCTACTTTGCGTCATGCGCGCTGCTGTGCGGCGGCTGGAGCAGATATTATTGCGATTGACGCAACTGATAGGCCGCGTCCAGACGGGCTTACTTACGAGCAGACTGTTAGCGCTTTGCACGATGAGGGCATAGTAGTTATGGCTGATTGCGGAAACTTCGACGACGCTAAACGCGCTGCAGATTGTGGAACGGATATTATATCTACTACTTTAGCTGGCACTTCTCCAGGAAGACCGAAAACAGACGGGCCTGATTTTGAACTTTTAGGCCAAATTTTGCAAGCTTTCCCAAATTACCCTATTATTTGTGAGGGGCGCATTCACACTCCTGAACAATTGCATGAGGTTATGCAAATGGGCGCGTGGGCTGCAGTTGTTGGGACGGCAATTACGCATCCAACGTCAATTACGCGTTGGTTTGCAGCAAAGCTTTAAAAAGAATAAATGAATTTTCACAATCTCGACACACGTACAACTTGACATCAGACATCAGACCTCTTATGTTTAAAGTAACGTGAAAATCACGCGAGCGCATAATTGAAAACTATTCACATTCAAAGATGAAATGTGAATCAACAAACTCAACGGTGAGGAGAAAATATGAAACGAATTAGCTCAAAGCTAACCGCTGCAATAGCTGCAAGCCTAGCCGCATTAGTTATGCTATCTGGCTGCGGTGGAGCAAAAAATAAGTCAGCAAAAGCACATACTGCTGTAAAAGATACGATTACAGCTCAAGTTGCGTACGCAAGCCGCGATTTCGCACCATCAACAACATCCGGCGCACTGCCAATGGCAGCAAACTGGCATGTTACAGAGCCACTTTACGCTCTTGATTACAGCAACTTTAAAGTTTTCAACGCACTTGCAAAAGGAGAACCAAAGAAGATTTCCGACACCGAGTACGAAGTAACAATTCGCGACGCAGCCAAATTCTCGGACGGAACAGAAGTAACCGCAAACGACGTAGTATCCTCATTCAAGCGCACAACCGCGCAAGGAAGCCTCTACATATCGATGCTTGACTTCATTGATTCCGTAGAAGCAAAAGACAATCGTCACGTAATCTTTAAGCTAAAGAAAGCCTTCCCACTGTTCAAGCAGCGTCTTGCCTTGATTCAAATTGTTCCAACCTCAAAGTCGGATGCAGACTTAAAGAATCAGCCAATCGGATCCGGCCCATGGAAGTACTCATCAATCACCGACAATCAGGTAAAGTTTGAGCGCAACGATTTGTACAACGGAAAGTACAAGGCACAAGCCAAGAACATGGTTTGGAACATAACCGTTGACGATACAGCTCGCGTAACTGCTATGCAAGGCGGCAAAACAGACGTAATGGAAATGGTTCCAGCACAAGCCTTCAATACTTTGAAGTCTTCCGGTTCTGAACTTAAAACCGCTCAGGGCTTCAATCTCCCATTCGTTATGTTCAACACGAAGCAGAAGCCATTCGACGACAAGCGCGTGCGCCAAGCCGTACTCTACGCAATCGACGTAAATAAGCTCATAGCAAACCAAATGAGCGGCCAAGGCGATCCTGCAACAAGCTTCTTGCCAAAGAATTACGCAAACTACCATAAGGCAAAGAACGTATACACCAAGAACATCGAAAAAGCAAAGAGCTTACTCAAGGAAGCCGGCGTAAAAGGACCTATCAAGTTCACCCTTTACACAACCGACCACACTTGGATCACCCAGCTCGCTCCACAAATCAAGAACGATCTCGCTGAAATAGGTATGGAAGTAGACATTCAGTCTATGAAGTCTTCCGCACTTTACCCATCAATCACCGATCGCGAAGACGCAAACTACTCGATGGTTTTGGCACCAGGCGACCCATCCGTATTCGGAAACGACCCAGATTTGTTGATGAGCTGGTGGTACGGCGACAACGCTTGGACCCGTCAGCGCACATTCTGGAAGACTTCCGAAGGATACGCAAAACTTCACAGTCTTATGGACAAGGCTTTGGCATCTAGCACCCCAGCTGAGCGCCAAAATTATTGGAACCAGTGCTTCGACTTGATTAGCGACGAAGTTCCTCTGTACCCACTCTTCCACCGCAAGACTACGACTGCCGTAAAGAAAGGCTCTTTGGCAGAGTGGAATGCAATCGGTTCCACCGGCATCAACCTTGTAAAAGCAAAGCTTACAAAGTAGGTGCAGAACCAGAAGTATTAAATAAACGTCAATCCCCTAACCTCTAACCGCAAAACCGGCCCAACTGTTTACCTTTCTCGCTTCTGTGCAGACGGGCCGGTTTTGTTATAAAAAATAACAATTTCTTCAATGGATGTGTGGATGTCTTATGAGTAATTTTCTTAGACTTTTAGGTAGGCGACTAATTGCCCTGCCGTTCATGGCATTCGGCGTTACGTTCCTCGTATTCTTCCTTATGTCATTTTCAAAATATGATCCAGCAGTTGCAGCTTTAGGCGAAAACTCGTCTCCAGCAGCACTTGCAGCTTTCCGCCACGAAATGGGCTACGACCGCCCATGGTGGGAACAGTTCGGATCCTACATTCTTGGTCTTTTCCAAGGAAACATGGGTGTTTACGGCGTAAATAAAGACTCCGTAGCAGAACGCGTTGCAGAAGCATTCCCAATCACTCTGCAGTTAACTTTCATCGGCTTATTAATTGCAATAATTTTTGCAGTAGTGTTTGGCGTTTTTGCAGCACTTTACCGCGATACTTGGGTTGACCAAACAGTTCGAATTCTTTCGATTATTGCAATTGCAACCCCATCCTTCTGGCTTGGTGTTCTTTTGATTTACGTTCTTCAAATTAAGCTAGCTTGGCTCCCAGGTTCCGGCGATTTTGTGCCGTTCTTCGAAGATCCAGAAGCATACATGGCAAGAATGGCAATGCCGTGCTTCGCACTAGGACTTCCGGTAGCCGGCCAGCTTACGCGAATCATACGAACCTCAATGGTAGAAGAATTGGATAAAGATTACGTACGAACCGCAATCGGCGCAGGAATTCCAAAAAGCGTAGTAGTTGCTAGAAACGTATTCCGCAACGCCCTAATCACCCCAATTACAACTTTGGGCATGAAGATTGGTTACCTTATGGGTGGCGCAATCGTTATTGAGGTTATTTTTGCTCTGCCAGGAATGGGCACTGCAATGTTCGATGGCATTAACGGCAACCAGCCAATGCTTGTGCAAGGCGTTGTACTGGTTGTTGCAATCGCATTCATCTTCATAAACATCATTGTTGATTTGCTCTACGTATTAATCAACCCAAGGATTAGGACGGTGTGACATGCTATTTGGAAAGAATCAGGTAGTAGATGCCGCATCAAAGCCAGGCATCAAGTTTAATAGATTTAACAAAATGAGCTTAGGCTCCAGAATTGCGTTCATTGTGATTGCGCTTCTAGCATTTTGCGCTATTTTCGCGCGATTTATAGCTCCGTGCGATCCAGTAAAGATTACGCAAAACTATCAAGCTCCAACAGGTGCTCATTGGTTTGGTACCGATAACCTTGGCCGAGACGTGTTCTCTAGGGTTATGTATGGCGCGCGCTATTCGCTTGTAATTGGCTTGTCATCTGTGCTTTTCGCACTGGTTGTGGGAGCTATCATCGGCTCAATCGCAGCAGTAAGCCGCACCTGGATTGCTGAGCTTATAATGCGATTGATTGATATTGTAATGTCCATTCCAGGAATCGCATTAGCGGCCGTATGCCTTGCAATTCTTGGACAATCCATGATTGGCATCATCATTTCTATCGGCGTGCTTTACGTTCCACAAATCGCAAGAATTGTGCGCGCAAATATTATAAGCGAATATGGAAAAGACTACGTACGAGCAGTAATCGTTTCCGGCGCTCGAGCACCATGGATTTTACTCAAGCACGTAACCCGAAATATTGCAGCACCAGTTATGGTGTTCACGACGCTTTGTGTTGCAGACGCAATCGTTTTCGAAGCCTCGCTTAGCTTCATTAACGCAGGTATTCCAGAGCCAACTCCAACTTGGGGCAACATTTTGTCTTCCGCAAAAGCAGGCGTTATCTTTGGATACTGGTGGCAGGCATTGTTCCCAGGCCTTGCGATTATGATTACCGTTTTGTGCTTGAACATTCTTTCTGAAGGAATTACTGACGCAATGGTCGCAGCGCCAACTGCTCCAGTTTCTAAGACTGCTGCCGACGCTGACGCCGCACGCAAGGAAGACAGGATTCTTACCGACCCAGTTGCAGCTTACAAAGAACAGCACGCAGCTTTGGTTGAATCTCTTGCGAAACTTCGCGAAGCTGAACTAAAGCGCACGGACCGCTTGCAACCAATGTCTACAGAAGCTCCAGCTATTGAGGTTAAGGACTTGTGCATTCAGTTCCCTCGTTACGGAAACGTAAACGTTGTAGACCACTTGAGCTTCTCAGTTCGCCCTGGCGAAACAATGGGCTTGGTTGGAGAATCCGGATGCGGAAAGTCGATTACTTCGCTCGCAATTATGGGATTGCTTGATCCAAAAGCAAAAATTAGCGGACAAATCCTATTTAATGGCAAGGATCTTGTAAAACTTAGCCCGAAGGAGCATAACGCTCTTCGCGGTCACGAAATTGCAATGGTTTATCAAGACGCATTGTCTTCCTTAAACCCATCCATGCTGATTAAAACTCAAATGAAGCAGCTGACATCTCGCGGAGGAACTCGTAGCGCCGAAGAACTGTTGGAGCTTGTGGGTTTGGATCCAAAACGCACGCTTGAATCATATCCACACGAGCTTTCTGGCGGCCAACGTCAGCGCGTGTTAATCGCAATGGCACTTACGCGCGATCCAAAACTTATAATCGCAGATGAGCCAACAACCGCTTTGGACGTTACTGTTCAAAAGCAGGTAATTGACCTTCTTAATGAGCTTCGCGAAAAGCTTGGATTTGCAATGGTATTCGTAAGTCACGATTTGGCTCTTGTTGCTAAGGTTGCGCACTCCATTACCGTAATGTACGCAGGACAGGTTGTTGAGCAGGGTGCAACTAAAGAAATACTTACAGATCCTCACCACGAGTACACGCGCGGTTTGCTCGGTTCTGTAACTTCTATCGAAGCTGGAGCTCCAAGATTGCACCAGGTTCCAGGAACAGTTCCAAGCCCATCCGACTTCCCTAAGGGAGACCGATTCGCTCCGCGCTCCTCGCATCCAGATCAAGGACTTGATGTGCGCCCAATAATGAAGCGCATTCCAGGAACATGGCACTTCTACGCCGCACCTCCAGAGTCTGAAACTGATGCACCTTCCGCAATTTTGACCGCATCTGATCAAGGAGATGTGCGATGAACATGAATACTAGCGAAATAAACAAAGTACAGAACGAAAATGGCAATGTTCCAATTATTGAGCTTGTAGACGCAGAAGTGGTGTTTACTACTCGAGCTGGATCTGGCCTGTTCCATAAGAACCAGATTACTGCAGTAAACAAGGTAAACCTTAAGCTGATGCCGGGCAAAACAATTGGTATTGTTGGCGAATCTGGCTGTGGAAAGTCAACAACCGCAAATATTATGTGCGGTCTTCAACAGGTTACGAGCGGCAAGGTTCTGTTCAAGGGGCAAGACGTTACGCATCGCACTGCAAAAGAGCGTATGGATATTGGTCGCGTTGTTTCCGTTGTGTTCCAGGATCCAGCAATGGCGTTGAACGCGCGCATGAGCGTTATTGACCAGCTGATTGACCCTCTTGTTGTACACAAAATTGGCGACAAGGAAGCGCGTGACGCAAGGGCGAAGGAGCTAATACGAATGGTTGGTTTGCCTTCTTCTGTTCTTGGCGCTTTGCCAGGCCAGCTTTCTGGTGGTCAACGTCAGCGCGTTGCAATCGCTCGAGCACTTTCCCTTAATCCGGATGCAATCATCGCAGATGAGCCAACTTCCGCTTTGGACGTTTCGGTTCGCGCGCAGATTTTGAATCTTCTTTCCGATTTAAAGAAGAAGCTGAATCTTTCGATGGTGTTTATTAGCCACGATATTCAAACAATCCGCTACATATCCGACGAAGTCGTTGTTATGAATCACGGAACGATTGTTGAGCGAGGCGAAACGCATCAGGTTATTAACAATCCTCAAAATGATTACACGAAGATTCTCATGGGCGCAGCACCGTCGCTATTGCACCCAACGGAAGAAGAGTGCAAGTAAGGTGCGTTAAATAAATCCACACAAAATCTTGGGCGGTTCGCTATTCCTCACAACAAAACTCAAGCGAGCCGCCCATCTCACTCAACTAAATTACGAAAAAATATTAAACAGAAATTTTAAATTCGAAATTTAATATCGAAATTTAATATCGAAATTTTAAGCACGAAAGAAGTGTAATTATGACTGAAAAATTCCATGGCGTTATTCCTCCAGTTGTTACTCCATTAACTGCAGACGGCGAAGTAGATGTTGTTAGCTTTGAGCGCTCACTTAATCGCATGATTGATGCTGGAGTAGACGGCCTGTTTACTCTTGGCTCTTCTGGCGAAGTTGCTTTTAGCACCGATAAGCGCCGCCGTGAAATTATTGAAAACGTGATGCGCATTGTTGACGGTCGAGTGCCAGTTTTGGTTGGTTGCATTGACACTGAAACAAACCGCGTAATTGAGCACGCAAAAGAAGCCAAGGAACTTGGAGCAGACGCAATCGTTGCAACTGCGCCATTCTACGCACTTGGCGGAATGGCAGAAGTTGAGCGCCACTTCCGTCTTATTCACGAAGCTGTTCCAGATTTGCCGTTATTTGCTTACGACATTCCAGTTTGCGTGCACACGAAACTTCCTGGCAATTTGCTTGTAAAGCTTGGAAAAGATGGCGTTCTTGCAGGCGTTAAGGATTCATCCAACGATGACGTGTCCTTCAGATTCTTGGTTGATGACAATAACAAGGCTGGCCATCCTTTGATTCTTCTTACCGGCCAAGAGGTTGTTGTTGACGGCGCATACATGGCTGGCGCAGACGGTTCTGTTCCTGGTCTTGCAAACGTTGAAGCAACTGGTTACGTGCGAATGTGGAAGGCTGCTCAAGAGGGAGATTGGGCAACGGTTAAGAAGGAGCAGGATTGGCTTTCGGCTTTGATGCGAATTGTTACAGTGCCTAGCGGCGTGGCTGGCTTTGGCGCTGGTGTTGGTGCCTTTAAGACCGCAATGGCGTTGCTTGGTGTGTTCGACACGAATCAGATGCCAGATCCAGTTTGCCCACTTAAGGGAGAAAATGTTGAAGCCGTGGCTCGCGTTCTTAAGGAAGTTGGCTTGACTTTGGCAAAGACTCCGCAAGAAGTGAGCGATTCCACAAAGTAACGTCTTAAGTGGTTTTTATTAGATTAATAATTTATTAGATTAATAATTTAAATCACTTAAATAAAATTCGTTTATTTATTGGCGTTTATCTATTGGCATAGTAAGTAAATAGCGTTGCGGTATACGTTTAGCCGTATGCCGCAATGCTAATAATCACAAGACTTTAAAGGAGAAGTTAAATTGGCAGAGGTTATTATTGTAAAAGATCAAGATGAAGCCGGCGAGCTTTACGCAAAAGCAGTTGCGGATTTAATTAAACGCAAGTCGGATGCAGTATTAGGATTGGCAACCGGCTCAAGTCCGCTTAAAGCTTACGAGCATCTTGCAAAACGAGTCAAAGAAGAAAATATTGACGTCTCTAACGTGCGCGGATATGCTCTCGACGAATACATTGGATTGCCATTAGAGCACGAACAGTCTTACCACAGCACAATTCGCAGAACCGTAACAGACTTAATCGGCTTAAACCCAGATTTAGTGCACGTTCCAGGAGATGTTCTTAACGGAGCGCCATTAAGCGAAGGCAGCAAGATTGCGCACGCCGGCGCAGACTACGATGCTGCTATTGCGGCAGCCGGCGGAATCGACGTGCAAATCTTGGGAATTGGCTCCGATGGCCATGTTGGATTCAACGAGCCAGGATCTTCTCTTGCGTCTGGTACGCGCGTTAAAACACTAACCGAGCAGACTCGCGTAGATAATCGCAGATTCTTCGACGGAGATATTAACCAGGTTCCAACTCATTGCATAACGCAAGGAATTGGAACGATTTTGCGCGCTAAGCATCTTGTTCTTCTTGCGTTTGGTGAGAACAAAGCGGAAGCTGTCGCAGCAACCGTAGAAGGAGGAGTTAGCTCTCTTTGCCCAGCCTCCGCGCTTCAATTGCACCCACACGCAACCGTGATTATAGACGAGGCAGCAGCAAGCAAGCTAAAACTTGCTGACTACTATCGCTGGGTGTACGCAAACAAGCCATCTTGGCAGGGAATTTAATATATAGTTGCGTTTATAAACCAGCAGTAAGTTACAGAATCATCCACAGGAACTGCAGAAAATTGCAGGAACCGCAGGAACCGCAGAAAACCGAACAAAATCGCATACCCGCAGGTGAGTGAAATGTCAAAAAATGCATATTTAGAAGCAGTAAACAATATTGATAATTCGCTAAAATCAACCGAAAACCAAGCGTTTGCAATTACAAACGTAAGCATTGTTGATGCGCGCGGAATCGTTCCAAACGCTTGGATTTTGGTTAAAGACGGCGTGATTCTAGAAACTGGCATTTTAAAAGACGAGCTTACCGCAGCGATTACTTCTTACGGTCTAAGCGAATCCGATTTAAGCATTGTAGACGGGCGTGGCTGCTTTGCTGCGCCAGGATATATTGATTTGCATGCGCATGGAGCATGGGAGCATTCGTTTGACGACGGCGCCGAAGGGATTGCCATTGCGCGCGCGTATCACATGCTTCACGGAACAACTAGGCAAGTTCTTAGCTTGATTACAAATCCTCTTGACGTAATGCAAGAGAATTTGCGTACAGTTAAGCACGTTATGCAGACGCGCCCGGATGTGCTTGGTTCGCATTTGGAAGGACCATTTTTGGCGCTTTCTCGAAAAGGCGCGCACGACCCTAATTGCCTAGTGGATCCTACTCCCGAGCGCGTTGAGGCGCTGCTTGAGGCGGCGGATGGCACTTTGCGCCAGATTACTTTGGCTCCAGAGCGCGCACATGGTATGGAAGCTATTAAGCGTTTTGTGAAAGCTGGCGTGATTCCAGCAGTGGGACATTGCGATGCGGATTATCAAACAGCGCGCGCGGCTTTTAACGATGGCTCTACGCTTATGACTCACATGTTTAACGCTATGAATGGCATTCATCACCGAAAGCCAGGCCCAATTCCTGCAGCCTTGGAAGATCCGCGCGTAACGATTGAGCTTATTAACGACGGTTTCCATGTTGAAAATCCAGTTTTGCAAATGGCGTTTAAGGCGGCGGCTGGAAGGATTGCGTTTGTAACAGATGCTATGGCTGCAACTGGATGTGCGGATGGTGCGTATAAGCTTGGCGCTCTTGACGTTCAAGTTACAGGCGGTCACGCAAGGCTTGTTTCTAACGGCGCTATAGCAGGATCTACTTTAACTTTAGACGTTGCAATTAAGCGCGCTGTTAAAGAGCTTGGCATTGGTTTGCCAGAGGCGATTGCTGCGGCGACTCTTGTTCCTGCTCACGTGCTTGGAGTAGATAAGCCGAACGCTATAACTAGCGCTCCTTTGGGCTTGGTTGAAAAAGGATATGCTGCCGATTTGCTTTTGCTTAATCCAGGAACTTTGGCAGTTGAGCACGTTTGGTGCGACGGCCATAAAATTTCGTAACGGAAATCGTATCGTTGCGATTAATTGTGATGCTGTAGTACTCAGGCATCACCATTGAAGATGAAAGAACCGCTCTGTAAATAAGAGCGGTTCTTTTATTTGCGCGTTTATTTATGAGTCAATTTACGCGCTAATTTGCAGCGATTAATCTTGCTTCAATCTGTGCAACAAAATCGACTGAATCGGCTCATAATGAGAATTTACTGCTTCCCTATAGCCATCAGCATCTCCAGCTATAGCAGTATGCAGCATAAGCTCATGCGCTTTAGCAGTTTTTTCAAGCTCATCCGAAACAGCCAACCCCAATTGCGGCAAAACGGCCATATGCACAAGCCACAAGCATCGCACAAACTGTTCAGCAATCTTGTTGTTTACTGCTCGCAAAATTCCAGTATGAAACTCAATATCTTGCTCAAGGAATGTCTTTCCAGAAAGCGCTTCTTTAGTCATCTTTTCCGAAAGTGCTTCAAGCTCAGGCTGCTGTGTTCCTTTAAGCGATTCAACAACTTTATCCGCAAAACCAAGATCCAAGAACTTTCGCATTTCTACAACATTGCTTAAGTCTTCAAAATTTTTATTAACGGACACAAGCGAGCGAAAAGCCAGCGTTTCCACCATTGGGTCTAGCGACAAAGATCCAACAAACATGCCCTTACCCTGCTTAACCTCAACAATATTAAGCGCTTCTAATTTACGAATAGCCTCGCGCACAGAAGATCTTGAAGCTCCTATTAGATTACAAAGCATCGGCTCGGTTGGAAGCATATCTTTTGGTTGCAAACGCTCGCGCAAAATAAGCGATCTAATTGCATCCATCGTTTCGTCGCAGCGCTTTCTTAAGACGATTGGAGCAGAAGTTGTGCCTGCTTGTAGAAGAGCTAGTCGATTCAGCGTTGACATTTCGCTGTCTTCATTATCACTAAACGTTTCTTCCATATCAGCTCCTTCCAGCTCAATAAACGTAAAAATTAAAACTCCTATGTTTTAACACGTCTGACGTCTTACGTTAGTTAATTATATAGTCTATCACACATTTTCATTTAATTGACGGAATATTCCAACTATTCTCGCAAGCTTTAATTGCGTAACTCTAATTGCATCGCTTTAATTGCGGATAAATTAGACAAATAAATTAGCTAAATGAACTAGCTAAATAAATTAATAAAATAAGTTGCTTCGATACAAATTAAATTAGATACAAATTAAATTAGATACAAACTAAATTATTTAATTGCATCTTGATTTTGCAGAGTTAAGAAAGAGTGCGAACGGCGGGACTTGAACCCGCACGAGTATACACTCACTGCCACCTGAAGACAGCGCGTCTACCATTCCGCCACGTTCGCATACAAAGTGCAAGGCTATCATATTTGATATAAATTCGCAATATTTAGCCTAGCATTTTGTGTTTTACATATATACTTTTGTGCTCAAAATTGATATCAGCCTTTTGAACCGTTTTCGTAGTAATGCGCAAGAGTTTCATCGCGGAACTCTTCAAAATATCCGCCATCAATAGAAGCTCGAATATCGTCAAGTAATTTCACGAAGAAACGCTCGTTGTGAATAGTTGCAAGAGTAAATCCATTCATTTCGCTAGCGCGCAACAAATGATCCACATACATTCTGGAATAATGCGTGCAAGTGTAGCAATCGCAACCTTCTTCAAGCGGACGCTGATCATGCTTAAATTCAGCACGCTTAACGTTGTAACGTCCATGGCGAGTAAAAATTGCACCGTTTCTTCCGCAGCGAGCTGGAGCCACGCAGTCGAAAGTATCTCCGCCGTTTTCTACGCAAGCAAAAATATCATCAACTGCAGCAATACCAAGCACGTGACGAGGTCGATTTTCCGGCATAGCATCGCAAATCCATGCGCAAGTATCACCAATAATTCGCTTTTCAATAGCGCCACCAATACCTACGCCATCAAAATCTAAAGAAGCAATCTGCTCAGCCGCATGCCTACGCAAATCCTCATAATTCGCGCCCTGCACAACTCCATACAATGCCTGATATGGTTTGCCAACGCGCTCCTCAGTTAAACGCTGATGCTCTGCAACGCAACGTTTTGCCCAACGGAAAGTGCGCTCTACAGACTCTTCTTGGTATCGACGAGTATTCATTAAAGTAGTAAGCTCATCGAAAGCAAACATAATATCAGCACCCAGCTTATGCTGAATTCCCATAGAAATTTCGGCACTAAAACGGTGCTTGGATCCGTTAAGAGGAGACTTGAAGGTTACGCCATCTTCGTCAACAAAAGCCATACGCTCCTTACCGGCTGCAATAACGTCATCCGACTTCATGCCAGTAACATCCATTGCAAGCGTCTTTTTAAAGCCAGCGCCGAGAGACAGAACCTGAAAACCACCAGAATCCGTAAAAGTTGGCTTATCCCAGTTCATAAACTTTCCCAAACCGCCAGCTTCGTCAAGAACATCCGCACCCGGACGCTCATACAAGTGGAAAGCGTTTGAAAGCATGCACTGGGCGCCTAAATCTTTAATACTTTCCGGCAATACAGCTTTCATCGCAGCTTGAGTTGCGACTGGCACAAATGCTGGAGTTTGAATATCTCCGTGAGGCGTATGAATTACGCCTGTGCGCCCGTAGCGAGCGCCGTCACGACCTTTACCTTCAGCAGTGCTAGAAAGTCGCGTTTTGTTTGTAAACGAAAATTCTTTGCGGTCACCGGGCTTCCCAGGCTCAGCTCCGCGTGGATGTTCAAGAAGACTTGTCATATCTTTTACTTTATTAGGAGGCATGAAAATAACGTAAATAAATTTACTAGCGCATAACTAATAGCATGGTTTATTATTGTGTATCAAGAGTCTTTTTAAGGAGGATGAATGGCTGACGATATGTATGGTGCAAATCAGCAAGAATCCAATGAAAATGCGAATAATGAGTCCTACACTCAGCAAGAACAGCAGCTTCAGAATGAGCAAATCAACCCAATGCAACAGTATCAGCAGTATGAACAGTCTGAACAGCAAGTAGCTCCACAAGCTGCGTGGCAGGCGCAACCAGCGCAACCAGCGCAAGCTACTCAAGATACTCAACCTACTCAAGCTACTCAGGAGAATCAGCTGCAAACTCAACCAATTCAGCAGCAGCCACAATATCAGGCAGCTCCTTCGTATAGTCCTGCTCCAGAATTCGGCGCTTACGGACCTGCAAATAATGCGAATGTAAACGCTGAATCTAATGAGCAAAATAATAATTCTGGGCAAGAAGCATATTTTGGCGCACAAAATCTTCAAGGAAATTCGTCACCGAATGCTGGCATTTTTGCGAATCCGTATGTTTCCAATGCAGGCGCTGATTTTAATCAAATCAACCAGCAAAATCCTCAATATAACGAGTTGCAGAATAATTCGCAAAACAATCAGCCGAACGATCAGCTTAACAATCAGCCGAATAATCAGCCAAACCAACAAAGCGTTAATACAATACCGCCTGTATTTACTGCAATCATATCTGCATCAATTTCTGCAATAGTTTGCGTTATAGTAATGGCTTTTGCAATATCGCAAGGACTTATTTCACTTCCTCAAAGCGGATCTTTGGAAAATATTTCAAATACTTCCGGCCCTGGAAGCGCAGTTATTAAAGGTGGCCAAGCTCCCGACTGGCGTGCAGTTTCAAGCAAGGTTTCAGGATCCGTTGTATCAATACAAACTCGTTTAGATAAGGGTTCCGCAAAAGGTTCCGGAGCAATAATCGATCCGAAAGGCTATGTAGTTACAAATAATCACGTAATTGCAGGCGCAAAACAAATTCAAGTAACTCTTTCTAACGGCCAAATGTATTCAGCAACATTAGTTGGAGCCGATAAAACAACTGATTTAGCTGTTCTTAAGCTTGATAACGCTCCAAAAAATCTGAAGGCAGCGCAGTTTGCTGATTCAAACTTGCTTGCAGTTGGCGAACCAGTTATGGCAATCGGCAATCCGCTTGGATATGACGATACTGCTACTACAGGCATTGTTTCTGCATTGAACCGCCCAGTATCTGTTATGGACGATCAAAGCCGTGCAGAAATTGTTACGAACGCTGTACAAATTGACGCAGCTATTAATCCTGGAAATTCTGGCGGCCCTACTTTTAATGCAGCCGGCCAAATTATTGGTATTAATTCGTCTATTGCCGCAACATCTTCTAAAGGTGGCACAGCTGGTTCTATTGGCATCGGCTTTGCAATTCCGGCAAATTTGGTAAAACGAGTTGTTTCAGAGATTATTAAAAAAGGTTCAGTTAAGCACGTAGCTTTAGGAATTACGATTAAGAGCGTAGCTGTTGAGTCGAATGGCATCACTCGCGGAGGTGCTCAAGTTATTTCTGTAAACCAAGACACTCCTGCGTCTAAAGCTGGATTGAAAGCTAACGATACTATCGTTGCGTTCGACAATAAGCCTGTAACAAATAATTACGCACTGCTTGGTTATGTGCGAGCAACAGCTTTCAATGAAAAGGCTACGCTTACGGTAGTTCGTGGAGGAAACACTCTTAAATTAACCGTAAAGTTTGATCAAGAAGAAGCTAAAGTTACTGGCATGAATCGTCAAGAGAATCAAACAAATAAGGGTCAAAAGCGCAATCCAAACAAGAACAACAATGGTTCTGACGACGATGATGACATGCAACAGCGAGACGACGGAGACGGTGACGACGGTGGAATCTTCGATCCGTTCGGCTTCTGGTAAATTGAGAGGCACGCGCAAATAAGCACGCGCAAATAAGCACGCGCAAATAAGCACGCGCAAATAAATACGCGCAAATAAATACGCGCAAATAAATACGCTCCGACTGCAAAATCCATCTTGCATCGGAGCGTATTTGTTTATTTATTCATTTATTTAACGCTACTTTTGCGCTCGTAAACAGTAACTTTTCCATCGCTTGTTTGCGCTTTCCAAGAAGATTTAGTTTGCGCAATAACATGAGGAGTATAGTGCTCAATATTGTAATCTAGTGCAACAAAGTAGTACCATGGCTCGCTTGATTCAGTGACAAAGAATTGCGGTTCTTTCTTCGCTTTGCAAGCTGACATTTCACTCCACTCTTGATCCTCAGAAGGACGCTCGTTAGTAATAAACGAACTGTTTTTATAGCTACAATCAATAAGATTCTTTGCAAAATAAGGATTTGCGGTAATAAGTTGCCAAGAATATTGGTGTACATCTTCAAATTCAGGCGAAATAGTATTACCGTTGCTATCTGATTTTTCGTCTTGATGCAACCATGAAGTTACAAAACGCTTATTTTCTGCATGCTTGCTCTGAATAAATTGCGCAAGTGCGCGAGAACCCGAGTAGTCAAATCGAATATCGTTAACGCAAGCAAATATATTCCAAATCAAACTTGGAGCAAGCAAAATAACAATAATAGCGTGCGTTAATGCGCTCTTATTATTTGTCTTATTACTTAGCTTATTACTTAGCTTATTTGCAAACGCAATATCAAAATTAAGCGGCTTTTGATCAACGCACATCCACAGTTGCGCAATAAAGAACACAAATACGATTCCTGCGTGATGCAAAGTGAAATATTGCGTCGCAATAATAGCAAAAGTCAAATAAGGAAGAATAAGAGATACCAGCATTCCCCTACGTTTTGCAATAAGAATAGCAAAAGCCCAAATAAGTAGCGAAATAAGCACGCAAATAATAGTTGGCAATACTCCTAAAGACATTCTGCGCAAAGAAACGTCGCCAGCGAACGCTGTAAACATGCTTTCCGATGGCACTACGAAAATAAAAGACAAGAATTGAACAATATGAGAATTTCCGCTAACTGTTGTGCGTGCAGCAAAAGCATTAGCAGCTGGCCAGATGCAAACAATACTTGCTAATCCCACAAAAGCAAGAAGAACCCAACTTATAAGACGATTTACGTTAGAAAATATTTCGTAAAAAGCGCGCTTAATTACAGCCGCCTTAACGCTTCGCACAATCCAAGCTAAAGCGAAACCTGCAGCAATCGCAATTCCGTAAGCACTAACTACGCACATAAGCATAAGACTTAGCGCAAGTTTCCAAGTATAAGCCGGATTAGAATCCGCTTGTTTCCAGTAATACGCAACCATTAGCAAAGAAAGGCACAGTAATGCGTAAGGGCGCGCTGTCACGCCGTATTGGAAGCAAAGAAAATAAGTAAATGGCAGAAGCGCAGTCGTAATGCGATTAAAAGGAGCGCGGAAAATCAAGAATCCACCTAAAAGCGCAGCGCATAAAAGTTGCACGCCTTTAAGACCAATTTCGTACGGAACACCAGTTTTTGCAGGTATAGAAAGAAGAAGCGTCCACAGCGGAGGATGCCCCTCGTAGTGCGGGCGAAGCGTTAGCAAATCAGCAAAAGACGAGTCACGCGCAATAAGCCAACTCTGCGCCTCGTCAAACCACGGTTCATGAAAGTACATAACTACCGCAACAACAGCCATGTATGCAATAAAACTAAGCACGCGCGCATGCTTTACAATCCATAGTTTATCTGTTGTTTTCGGAGTATTTGTATTTGCAGTACTCGTATTCGTAATAGTATTTTCGTTCATAAATGTTTTATTTTCTTCTATAGTATTTTCACTAATACGCATATTTATATTTAATTATTTCTTTCAAAATTGCGTCAGTACTAAACTTCAGCAAATAAAAGCCCCAACCAAATAAAATCACGCTAACACCGTAACAATACAGTGCAAGCGTGATTTTAAAGTTTGAAATTTTTTTAGTTTTACTTTTCTGCTGCCAAACGACGAGCGTTAGCAACAGCATACAAGCTAATTCCGGCAGCAACCGAAGCGTTAAGAGACTCAACTGCGTTAGAAATTGGTATTCCTGCAATAGCGTCGCAAACTTCGCGAGTAAGACGGCTCATGCCCTTGCCTTCAGAGCCAAGAACCACAACTAACGGATCAGTTTCAAAACCTGTTTCGCCAACGAGCTTATCGCCGCCGCCATCAAGACCAATCGCATACCAACCGCGTTCGCGCAAGCCCTGAATTGCCTTATTCAAATTAACAACTCGCGCAACTGGCAAATGCGCTGCAGCACCGGCAGAAACTTTCCACGCAGCCGCCGTTACGGAAGCGCTTCTACGCTCCGGCAAAATAACGCCGTTAGCACCAAAAGCTGCTGCAGAACGAATAACAGCACCCAAATTTTGCGGATCAGTCACGCCGTCCAAAGCAATAAACAGAGGACGAGCATTAATTCGAGCGGCTGCAGAATCGGCGGCCTCCATTGCGCGAGACTTCTTTTCTGCACGCTCAACCAACTCTTGTAAAGAGTAATACTGGTAAGGCTGCACCTTCAAAATAATGCCTTGATGGTTGCTGGAACGAGCAATACGATCCATTTCCAATCGGTCAGCTTCTAGCAAACGCAAGCCGCGCACGCCTGCAAGCTTAACAATTTCGCGCGTGCGATCGTCATGCTCAATTCTGCTTGCCACATACAGTTGCGTACTTGGCACTCCAACTCGAAGCGCTTCAAGCACAGAATTACGTCCAATAACCAACTCGTCAGAATCAGACGCAAATTTATCTACCCTTCGCCTTGCAGCTAATCGCGGATCAGCGAAAGTGCGCTTAATAGCGGCTTTCTTAGCAAAATAAGCTTTGTGATACACGCGATCTTCAGCCTTTGGAGTAGGACCTTTACCACGCAACGCATTGCGATGTTTTCCACCCGACCCCTTGGTCGGCCCTTTTTTCGTAGTCATATTTTCTATTCTCACATGCCCCCGAGGCATTGAGTCTACGTTCTTTATTATTAGTGCGTTCTTACTTATTACAACTCTCTTGCTTATTAATTTTTAATTCCGCTTTTCTTTTCTGTTTGGCTAATAGCGGCGAGTTGTATGACATAATAGAAAAGTACTTAATTTATTGCAATAAGCTTTTGCTTGCTTAATTAAATAAACATATTTATATTAATCGGCAAAAGTTACGCAATATTCCACAACCGCGCAATAGTTACAGTGTAGAACGCGCGAAAATAGCGTTCGCATTGCGATTATTGACTACTCCGCGGCGCTCCCAAGGGGGAAAACATGGTTGATCACGTTCTTGATCAATCCAAAAATAATGCGTCTGATTCTGCTAATCAGGATCCGTCACTGCAAAACGTTCAGCAAGTGTCACAAGCTTTACATGTAGATGTGACTCGCGGCTTAAGTTCCGAAGAAGCATCTAAACGACTTGCACAATTTGGCCCAAACGCACTTGCTGCCGCTCCAAAGACGCCAGCTTGGAAACGATTCCTTGATCAGTTCAAAGATCCGCTTGTTTACTTGCTTATTGCAGCAACAATTATTTCTGCAATCGCATGGTTCGTAGAGCGAGCGCAACATAAGGGTAACAGTGGCGGCGAAATTCTGCCGTTTGATTCCATTGTTATTATCATAATTTTGATTGCAAATGCTGTGCTTGGTTTTATTCAGGAATCACGTGCAGAAGAAGCAGTTGAAGCTTTGGCAAGAATGAGCGCTCCGCAAACTTCAGTTTTGCGAGACGGACGCGTCATACGCATCGATACTACGGAAGTAGTTCCGGGCGATATTCTTGTTCTTGGCGAAGGCGACGCAGTTTCTGCAGACGGTCGTTTAATTGCTGCAGCATCGTTGCGTATCGCTGAAGCAAGTCTTACAGGCGAATCAGTTGCTGTAAGCAAGCGCCCGGATACTTTGCAATCCGCCAAGGCTTTGGGCGATCGCACAAACATGGTTTTCAACGGCACTGCCGTAACTCAAGGAACCGGTCGCGCTATCGTCACTTCAACTGGTATGCACACTCAAGTTGGCAAAATTGCGGATATGCTTTCCAAGTCGGAAGAAGAAACCACTCCTCTTGAGCGTGAAATGGTGCGAGTTTCTAAAGTTCTTGGAATTGCAGTGTGTGTTATTGCGGTTATTGTTCTTGCATCAATGTGGCTTCTCGAAGGCTTCCACACAATCCAGGATATTATTGATTCGCTTCTGCTTTCTGTTTCGCTTGCGGTTGCTGCTGTGCCAGAAGGCTTAGCTGCTATTTTGACTGTTGTACTTGCTTTGGGCGTTCAGCGCATGGTTAAGCATCATGCGGTTGTGAAGAAGCTTTCTTCTGTAGAAACTCTTGGTTCTGCTTCCGTTATTTGCTCCGATAAAACAGGTACTCTTACTCGTAACGAGATGACTGTTGAGCGCGTAATAACACCTAGCGGTGAAGTTCAGCTCACTGGCAGCGGTTACAAGCCGGAAGGTCGCATGGTTCTTCTTGATTCTGCGGATGCGGATCTTGCTGTTCCTCAAAATCTTGCTACGGAAGTGTTAGGAGCTTTAGGCTCCGGCTATTTGGCTAACGATGGCGATCTTCATTACGACGAATCTACTAAGAGTTGGCAGCCGGTTGGTGATCCTACAGAAGTTTCTATTGTTGTTGCCGCGCGTAAAACGAAGGCAGATAAGCGTTACGCTCACTTAACTCGTGTTGCGGAGATTCCGTTTACTTCCGAACGCAAGCGCATGTCTGTAGTCGTAAAAGATGGTTCAGATTCTGGAAATCTTATTGTTTGCGCTAAGGGCGCTCCGGATGTGCTTCTTTCTTACTGCACGCGTATTGCAGTAGCTGGTGCCGTACGTCCGCTTACTGATGGCGATCGTGAAGATATTTTGGCTACAGTTGAGCGTCTTTCGGGCGAAGCTTACCGCACTCTTGGCATGGCGTACCGTCCGCTTGGAGTGGATAGTTTGGCGAAAGTTGACGGCATGACATCTAACGCTGCCGGCCAGATTGCTGACGTTGCTGAGCAAAGTGACGTGTTGGAGTCTGATTTAATTTGGAACGGCATGGTTGGTATTATTGACCCGCCTCGCATTGAAGTTCGAGACAGCGTTGCTCAAGCTCACCGAGCTGGAATCCGCACTGTTATGATTACCGGCGACCATCCGCTTACGGCAACTCGTATTGCTCGAGATCTTGGCATTGTTGGCAAAGACGAGCACGCACTTACTGGCGACGATCTCGATAATCTTCTTTCTCTAGACGACGACAATATTGCTTTTGACGAAGCAATAAACAAAACCAGCGTTTACGCGCGAGTTGCTCCTGAACACAAGCTTGCTATTGTGTCTTCATTGCAACGTCAAGGAAATATTGTTGCTATGACTGGCGATGGTGTAAACGACGCTCCAGCTGTAAAGTCGGCAGATATTGGCGTTGCTATGGGCATTACCGGCACAGAAGTTACGAAAGAATCTGCAAAGATGATTCTTGCGGACGATAATTTCTCGACTATTGTTGCTGCTGTGCGCGAGGGTAGAGGAATTTTCGACAATATTCGTAAATTCTTGCGATACTTGTTAAGTTCTAACGTTGGTGAAGTTTGCACAGTTTTCGGTGGCGTAGTTTTTGCTGGCGCGCTTGGAATTACGCAACCTCACTCTGTTGGAGTTACTTTGCCTTTGCTTGCAACTCAGCTTTTGTGGATTAATTTGCTAACGGACGCTGCTCCTGCTCTTGCTATGGGAGTTGATCCTCAAACTGATGACGTAATGGACAGGAAGCCTCGAAAGCTTACCGATAGCGTTATTGACCGACGAATGTGGGGAGATATTGTATTTATCGGCATAATCATGGCTGCTATTACGTTAATTGGCATGGATATGCATTTGGCAGGAGGCTTATTTACTGACCGTTCTGTTGGCATTATGAGCCACGCTGCACAAATGACTCACGCTCGCACAATGGGCTTCACAATTCTTGTGTTTGCACAAATGTTGAACGCATTGGCATCTCGTTCCGATTCGCAAAGTGTGTTCGTAGGTTTGTTTGCAAACCGTTGGCTTTGGGGCGCTATTGCAGTTTCTGTTCTTCTTCAGTTGGCTGTAATTTACATACCATTCTTGAACGAACCATTTGGCACTGTGCCTTTGAGCTTAACTGAATGGTTTGAGTGCCTTGGCCTTTCAATGGTTGTGCTAATAGCTTCCGAACTTAGAAAGTGCTTCTTGCGTTTTCTTGCTAAGCGTAAAGCTGCAAAAGCCTTAACTATTGCAGCTTAATAAATAAATTATTAATCTGCCTTGCAAATACGCGGTACAGTACGTAGTTTTCTTACATCGGCTACGTTTCTGTGCCGCGTTTTGTGTTTTTATTTTCTATAAAATTTTTTGCACTCAATCACAGACCGCGGCACGCGCTACAATTGGCCGTATTGTAATTTTCGTACAAAATAGAGAACAAATTATTTCGTGCGAACAATGAAGTTGTTTATGTGTTGATACATCACAAGGAGATTTGACGCTATGCTGTTGTCTGATCACGACATTCTCAAAGCTCATGATGAGGGTCATATTGATTTGACCCCATGGACCCCGGAAATGGTGCAGCCTGCGTCGATTGACGTGCGTCTTGACCGATTCTTCCGCTTATTTAACAATCATGCGTACACGTATGTTGATCCTGCAGAAAATCAGGGTGAGCTTACTGAGCAGTTTGAAGTTGCTCCAAACGAGCCGTGGATTTTGCATCCAGGCGAGTTCGCTCTAGGAGCTACTTGGGAGTACGTAAAACTTGACGCAACTATTGCTGCGCGTTTGGAAGGCAAAAGCTCGCTTGGTCGCCTTGGTATTTTGACTCATTCTACAGCTGGCTTTATTGACCCAGGTTTTGAAGGGCACATTACTTTGGAGCTTTCTAACGTGAGTACTTTGCCTGTTAAGCTTTGGCCTGGAATGAAGATTGGTCAAATGTGCTTCTTCCAGCTAAGCTCACCATGCGAAAACCCGTACGGCTCAGCTGTTAATGGATCTCACTACCAAGGTCAGCGCGGCCCAACACCTTCGCGCTCGTACGAGCATTTTTATCGCGCGGATTTAAGCGAATAATTTAAGCGAATAATAAATTAGGCTGATTAATCAGTCTAATTTTATAGAAAAATTGAAAATTCAGAAGAAAAGTACAGTATTCACAGAGAATTTTCAGGCTGTATTACTGTACTGCACAGAATAATATGGTTTTATAATATTGTCGAACGAAACGGCAGGTGCGCAGCACCTAAAACTTATTCTTTTCTTCTCTCCTTTATTTCCCCGGCGCATAGCGCCGGGGTTAAATTTTTTTAAGCCAAGCAACACAGCATAGGCCATGCGCTTAACACCGTTACTAACTCAGCTAGCGAACTGAGAAAATAACGGTAATAAGCAAAACACCGTTACTAACTCAGCTAACAAACTGAGAAAGTAACACTCAAACACTAAAACGCCTGTATAATTCCAACCACATAGGGCACGTTTATTTTTCGTGCAAATTGAAGCACGCAGAAGCGATTATTTTGCACAATCCTTCCATAATCGCGTCCACTGGAGAAGCTGATCTCCAATTCAAATACAACGATCTATAAGGCTTAGGATTCTTAAATTCACGCAGCATTAAACCAGCCGGTTGCACAATAGGCGGCACTGTTGCTAAACGCGGCAATAAAGTCACGTCGCGACTGCCAACAACCATATAACGCAATGTTTCTAGCGAAGTAGCTCTAAACTCTGACTGTTTTGCACCAACTTTTTGGCACACGTCAAGCATACTTCTTCGCATACAATGCCCATCCTCTAACAAAAGTATGCGCTGAGTTGACAATTCCGAAATATCAATCGGAGTGCTTTCGTGCCCAAGTTTAGAACTTGTAGAAGCGGCTAAGAGAAAATCTTCATCAAAAATATGTTGCATTTTTATTGAGGATTCGTTCAAGCTTTCGCTTAATATAGCTGCATCAATTTGACCACTATCAAGCAAACCAATAAGTTTTGAAGATTTTTCTTCTACGAAACGAATAGTCAGACTCGGTTTTATCTTGCGTATCGTTGGCATAATACGTGGCAGTAAATACGGGCATAACGTTGGGAATACACCTAAAACTACTGTCGACGACCATGGGTCTTCTGCACGTCTTGCAGCTTGACGAATACTAGACACGTCTGATTGTATGCGCCTTGCGTAGTACACAACTTCTCGCCCAGCTGGTGTCAAAATTTGTTTGCCAGGAGCTCTTTCAATAAGATCCACTCCTAAACTTTCTTCAAGCTTTTTAATTTGCGTAGAAAGAGTAGGTTGCGAAACTTTCATACGAATAGCAGCTTTAGTAAAGCTTTCCTCTTGGGCAAAAGCTACAAGATACTCCAAGGCTCTAATATTCATAACACATCTCTTGTCTTTAAAGTTGCGTATTTAATATTAATGCAATTAATAAGTGTTTACAAAATAGCAAATTATTTATTTTGCGGATTGCGAATAATGTAGTCGAATGCGGATAAAGCTGCATTTGCGCCAGATCCGTACGCCGTAACGATTTGCTTATACGGCTCATCCGAGCAATCTCCTGCAGCAAAAATACCAGGAACTTCTGTGCATCCTGCTCTATCCGTAATAATTTCTTTTCTCTTATTAAGAGGCAGCTGATTTTCCAGCCAGCTAGTATTTGGAGCCAAACCAATTTGCACGAATACGCCGTCCGCTTCAATAACATGCTCTTTAGATTCGGAATTATTTGCGCTGTTTCGATCTAAGTAATGCACTGCCGTAACTTTATTGCCATTACCTTCAACTTTGCTTACAGCAGCGCTCGTAATAATTTCAGTATTTGGCAAATTATGCAAAGTATTTAATAATACTTGATCCGCTTTAAGAGTATCCATAAATTCGACTACAGTAACATGCTTTGCAATACCAGCTAAATCAATCGCTGCTTCTACTCCAGAATTGCCTCCGCCAACAACTACAACATTCTTGTCTTTAAAAAGCGGACCGTCACAATGAGGGCAGAATGACACTCCCCTGTTGCGATACTCGTCTTCTCCAGGAACTCCCAAAGTACGCCAAGTTGCACCAGTTGCAACAATCACGGCACGAGCTTTCAAAGAGCCACCAGAACGCGCGTGAATAGTATGCAAACCGTATGCTTCTTTAGCTAAATCAAGCGAATCTGCCCAATCTGGCGTAAAAACGTCAATATTGTATTGCTCAATATGTTTAGTTAAATCTGCAGCCAGCTGAGCGCCAGTAGTATGCGTTTGCGAAATATGATTTTCAATACTTTCGGTTTCTACAACCTGACCGCCGCGATGATCCATAATCATAGCCGTGCGCAAACCTTTGCGCGCAGTGTAAATTGCAGCAGCTGAGGCTGCAGGACCGCCGCCAACAAGAATAATATCGTAAGGATCTTGTGCATTCATTTTCTCTGCGAGCGAAGCGTTTTGCGCAGAAGTGCTATTATTTCCATCAGATTTTTCGTTAGACGCAAGTATTGCCACCAGTTCGTCTATTCCTGCTCGTCCGGAAGAAATAAGTTTTCCGTCTTCAAACACTGCCGGCACGCTCATTACACCAAGGCGCTCTACTTCTTCTCTAAAAGCGCTACCTTCTACTGCGGTATGCTGAATTTTAGGGTTGATTATGGAAATAGTATTTAGTGATTGCACAACTTCTGGGCAATTTAAGCAAGTTACCGACATGTAGGTTGTTACGTTGTGCGAACCGAGTTTTAGTATTTCGTTGCGCTGCTCTTCGCTAACTTTCGGAGCATATCCGCTTACTTGCAGCAGTGCTAAAACAAGCGAACTAAATTCGTGACCCAAAGGCAAGCCTGCGAAGGTCACTAATACTTCATTTTCTTGATTATTACTATTTTTAGATTCTGCGCGCCTAATTACAAAACTTGGCTTTCGAATTATGCCATACTGATTTGCTACTTGTTCGCCTTCAACAATACTGATTTTGCTACTTTGTTGAGATACTTCATTAAGTAGTGCGCGAACTTTTTGAGATGTTTCAGAATTATCCGTATACGCTACAAGTTCAACAGGAGAAACCATCTTCTTTAATAATTCCGCCAGCTGAGCAGTTAATGACGCATTCAACAAAGACATAATTTACTTCCTTCGGTAGTTTTAGTCACAAGTAAAAATAAGCGAATGCGTAGGAAACTATGAACGTAGCTCCCTACGCATTGAGAAGATTCTTTAAAAAAGATTCTTTAATATTTAATTGCAAAAATCAGATTTTGCCGACTAAATCGATAGAAGGCTCGAGCGTTTCTTCGCCCTGCTCCCATTTTGCTGGGCAAACTTCGCCCGGGTGAGCAGCAATATACTGTGCTGCCTTAACTTTGCGAAGAAGTTCGTCAGCGTTGCGTCCAATTCCATCAGCTGTCATTTCGAAGAACTGAATCATGCCTTGTGGATCAACCAAGAAAGTTGCGCGGTGAGCTAAACCGGACTCTTCATTCCAAGCATCAAAATTACGCGAAAGCGCACCGGAAGGATCTCCCAACATTGTGTACTTTACTTTTGCAATAGCTTCGGAATCGTCATGCCATGCCTTGTGCACGAAATGAGTGTCCGTAGAAACGGAATATACTTCTACGCCAAGCTTTTGCAATTCTTCGTAATGGTTTGCTAAATCTTCCAACTCAGTTGGGCAAACGAATGAGAAATCTGCTGGGTAGAAGAAGAAAATAGCCCACTTGCCGAGTACGTCGACATCGCTTACTTCAACAAATTCACCATTCTTATAGCCATTAACTTTGAATGGAAGAATATGCGTGTTCATAAGACTCATATTATGCTCCTAAATATATTGATTTTGCGCATTCGTTGCGCTTTCTTTGTGCTTTTGATTTTCACCTTAAGAATAGGTTACGCCTATAAAGAATTCTAGTTTTATAGAGATTTTCTATAGACTCCATACTTAATATCAATGTCTTTCAAGTGGAGCGGACAACGGGAATCGAACCCGCCTCTGAAGCTTGGGAAGCTTCCATTCTACCGATGAACTATGTCCGCAAGTTGCAATCAATCAAGTTATTTATAACCATAATTCGTCAAAATAACTCTTAACAACCATTTAAGGGTACCATGTGCAGCTTACTGCTTCAACACATGTAGCACACAACAAATACGAATTTACGCAGCCATTCGCATAAGACGACCAACGCGCTCTTTAACAGGAGGATGCGATGAGCACAAACGCACTAACATTGAAGCATGATTATTCCATGGTTGAATAATCATCAATGAAGCTACAGCTTGCAATCCTGCAGTCGATTTCATCTCATGAAGTTGCAATCCGTACGCAATTTTGTTTAAAGCAGACGCAAGAGCAGCAGAATCACCAGTTATTTCACTTCCGCCCTTATCTGCATCAAATTCTCTAGAAACTGGAATATTAACATTCATAATAATTGCAGCAATAGGAGCAAACAGCATATTAAAAACTCTGCCCACAAATTTGCAATACTTACGAATATCACGATGGTATGTATCGCCTATATAAACAAGCCAAGAACCAACGTACGTAAGAACTGTTGCAGTCGCAGTAGCTAAAGCGGAAGCAAGAATATCATGATTATAAATATGCATTAATTCATGGCTTACTACTCCGCGAAGCTCACGTTCGTTAAGTATGTTTATTAATCCTCTAGTAAAGCATATGCTTGCGTGACGCTCGCTTCTTCCAGTGGCAAAAGCATTAGGACTTTGGTGAGGAGACACCATCACGCGCGGCATTGGCTTACCAATTCGCGCAGATAATTCTCTAACAGTGCCGTATAAAACTGGCTCCTCATCTTCACTAACTTCAACAGCATGCATAACAAAAATGGCGAGCTTGCTAGAAAACCAGTAAGCACTAGCGCTGAAAACAATTCCAATCAGCGAAAGCCATATAAGCATCACAAAATTAGTGCCAGAAAGAACCCAAATTAACGCAAGAATGAGCCACACAACGCCAAAAAACAGTATGGCTTTCAAGCTGTTATAGTGGTAGTCCCTTACGCCTTTAAACATGGGAGCCAGTTTAATAATTTGAACTTAAATTTTTCTGAATATATACTGCATGTTTACTCACTACAAGAAAAAATATTAAATTTCAGCTATTTTCCTAGAGCAATTTCTAAAAGTTCTGCAGAAGATACCACTTTCTTTCGCGCGCGCTGCTCACTTGCGCCGGACGCACGCTCGTAATTATCAACTCGCTTCCAGCCTGCGTAGTCAACATGGCGTATTTCACGCGAAGCTAGCAGTTTATCAATAGACTTTTCGTCACGATCTTTTGCAATAAGCCCGGATTTTGCTAAATCTTCAAGCATGCGGTCAACAATAAGAAGCGCGTCGGATTTAGTAGAGCCGATTAAACCAACAGGTCCTCTTTTAGCCCAGCCGGTAGCATACAAGCGTTCGCGCACCTCACCATTTTCTACAGAAGTTACGATTCGACCATCATTATTTGCAAGCAGAGTGCGCTTTTCGTCGTAAGCAATGCCTGCAACTTCTGCAGGATGGTAGCCAATCGCATGGTACACAGCTTGCACATCGTAATCTTCAAATTCACCAGTACGAGTCATTGTGCCGTCCGCGCTTGTAACAGTTTTCTCAACTCGTATTGCTTTCACACGCCCATCTTCGCCAAGAATTTCAACCGGAGCCGAATTGAAATGAATAACGTAACGTCGGTTGGCAGGATTTCCTTCAAAATCAACGTTTCCGCCATCTTCCATGTCTTCTGCCATGTCTCGAATCGCAAAAAGCTCCTCAACCATTTGACGCGTGAGCTTATCGTTACCAGCAACTTCTATCGTTTCATCGTCTAGCTCAAAATCGTCCTCGTTAATAACAATTTGCACTCCGGATAACTTTTCCATTTCACGCAATTCTTGCACGGAGAATTTCGCTTGAGCTACGCCTCGGCGAATAAATAAATGCAAAGTATGAGTTTGATTTTTTTGTAATCCTTCGTATACGTCGTCTGGAATATCTGTATGCGCGCGCAAATAATCAGGGTCGCGCAAAAGCTCACGAGCAACATCCATTGCCACGTTTCCGCCGCCAATAACAGCTACTTCCTTTGCTTCAAGCGGCCATGTGCGCTTGCTAGTTGGGTATCCGTCGTACCATTCTACGAATTTTGCAGCTCCGTAAACTCCGTCTAAATCAGCACCTGGAACCCCTCTAAGCGGCCTATCTTCCACAGCTCCTGTGGCAAATAACACTGCATCGTAGCGCTCCAATAAATCTTCTAAAGTAATATCTTTACCAAATTCAACATTTGCATAAAGATGAATATTTGGATTATAAAGCGTTTTTTCAAGTGCGTCAGCAATAAATTTAATACTTGGGTGATCCGGAGCCACTCCATAACGCACTAAGCCGAAAGGCACAGGCAACTTTTCAAAAAGATCAATGCGAGCGCTCGTGCCAAGACCTAATTCTTCGCCACGTTTAGCAAGTTGTCGCAAGAAAATATCGGAAGAATACACTCCTGCAGGGCCTGCACCAATTACTGCAATTCGCAATTGAGATGTTTCGCGTGAAACATTTTCGTTTAAATTATTTTTTTCCATTATTATCCCCATATTGAGCTATATATACGGCAGTTTCACCGTGTTCGCGCTATTTTGCGCGGCCTACAAGCATAGGTTGCTTCTATTTCTACGTAACTAAAAAGCGTTATCTGTACGTTGCAAAAATAAGTTACGTTCCAGCTTAATTATTAATAGGCGAAGCTAACTCGTATGCTTTCATAATTAGACTAGCGCATTGTTTCGTCTTATAACATACCCAAGTAACTATGGTTAAGAATAATTTACTTGCGTTCGCGCAATGCTGTTAAAGCCCACGTAATTGCAATAACATCGATTATTTCTTGCATCATGGCTCCAATAACCGCTGGAATAAAGCCAAAAGCTGCAAAAATCATGCTAATAATCGCTAAACCAATTCCAATCATTACTGACTGAACCATAATGCGCTTAGTTTGTTTTGCCACGCGTATTGCGCCAGCAACTGACGCAATATTGTTGTTCATAATAACTACTTGCGCACACTCAGATGCTGCTGTATCCGTGCCGTCCGTTACCGCTACGCCAATATCGGAGGCAGCAAGCACAGGAGCATCGTTTACGCCGTCTCCAACCATCATGGTTACGGTTGAATCTTTCTTATTTTTGACTGCATTATAATTGCGCTTTTTTACATACGCTAATTTATCTTGCGGAAGTAAATCTGCATGCACAGAATCAATACCAACGCTTTTGCCAATGGTTGTTGCAGCTTGCATGCCGTCGCCAGTAAGAATAGATATTGATTTAACTCCAAGCGAACGCAAATTTTCAACAGTTGATTTCGCGTTATTTCGCGGCACGTCTTTTAATACGATTCTTCCTACCAGCACGCCGTCAAAAGACACGTAGGTTGCCATTTCGTCTGCTGCAAGAGATTTACCTATAGTTTGATTCGCGTTTTGCTCTGTAACGTACTTGCGTCTGCCAACGCGCACCAAAACACCGTCCACAACGCCCTGAATACCCTGACCTGCAGTTTCTTTAACACTGTGCACTACTGGGTACTCTCTAACGCTAGGAAGCTGCGGAACCGAAGATGGGTGAGTATTTTCCCACAAGCTTGCTCCAGCTTTAGCAATACCGCCTGCAAGTATGTGCTGAGAATAAGTTTCTAGAACACCTGCGAGCATCACAATTCGATCAGCATTCTGCGTAGCGTCAATTACATCTACGTTTACCACCTGCGGCTGCTTAACTGTCAATGTGCCAGTTTTGTCGAAGAATACGTCTGTTACTCGGCTTAACTGCTCCAGAACATCCTGACTTTTTACAACGATTCCAAGTTTCGCTAAACGCCCAGTACCAGCCATGCACGCAACCGGCACCGCAATAAGCAGCGGGCAAGGAGTTGCCAAAACCAGTACTTGCGCAAATCGCAATACGTCGCCAGAAAAGCCCCATGCAATACCTGCAATCGCAAAAGATAATACTGTAAACGGCACAGATAGCATGTCTGCAAATCTAACTACTGCAGCTTTAGAAGACCTAGCAGACTCAACAAGCTGCATGATTTTCTGATACTGCGAGTTTTTAGACAGCTTTGTTACGCGCATAATAAGCACAACTCCACCGTTTACACAGCCTGAAAGCACTGCAGCTCCCGCATAGACTTCTCGGGGCACGGATTCTCCGTTAATAGCACTTGTGTCTAAAATTGCAGAACCACTTAGCAGCTCGCCATCAACTGGCACAGTTTCGCCAGGAAGCACAATAATTACGTTTCCAATCTTTAATTCATCAACTGGAACCGTTTTGTAACGCTGCAAATTTGAGGAGATTTCGCCGTCTGCAGATGCTTGCAAAAATGGGCAATTATTTCGTTTACAGTTGAAATTTTGCAAGTTATTATTTTCGCAATTACTTTCGCAATTTTGCTCGCTACTATTAGATTGCTTAGAATTAGCGGCATCTACTTTTCTAAATTCAGCATGCTGGCACAGAACACACGAGCTAGGCTTGCACTGATTTTCACTCAAACATGGCGGTTCGTAGGATTCATCATTTGCTTGATTATTATTCATTCCATGCTCAATACCTGGCAAAGTCATAAGATGAGCAGTTTTTGGAGCTGCGCTTACTAAAAGAGATAGATTGCGCTGAGCTTTCATATGCGCAAAATCTTCAATCGCTTCTCCCGTCCAAACCATTACAACAATCAAATAACTTGCCCAGAACTCACCAATAAAAAGCGTTGCAAGCAATGCAACAAAAGCTAGCAAATCAATACCTAAAGTTCCATGCAATAAATCTTTAATCATATTATGCAAAGAAACAAGGCTGGTATATAAAACTAGAATAGCGATAATAGTTTTGCCAAGACTAAGATTTATGGAAATATCGTAATTGAGTTTTAAAAGATTAAAGATTTGTTGCGTAAAGTTAGCAATGTGCTCACAGAAAGTAGTTAATATAGGCAAATTGCATGAGTAAAAAGCCACAATAAAAGGAAAAGCAAAAATTACGACTGTTAATTGTGGTGCACGACGGCAATATGCTAAAAGTTTACGCATACACTTTCCTTACGCTGATCAGGTTAACCGCTTAAGACGTTTAACACACGATTTCACGCCTTGTTAACCCATTGAGCGCAACTTAAATAGTGCACTCAATACACGGCGTAAAGATATTTATATTTAATTTATATTTAATTTATATTTGTATTTATTTATATTTATTTGTATTTAGTAATCATACCAATAAGCCTTGATGAGAAACATTCTCATAAACGCAAGCTTAAACAATAAAAACTAAAACAAACCCAAAAACAAATTAATAAACAAAAAAGTTCTGGTTGAAAAATCAACCAGAACCTTGCTTGTGGAGCTAAGGAGACTCGAACTCCTGACCCTCTGCTTGCAAAGCAGATGCGCTACCAGCTGCGCCATAGCCCCATTTGAAAGAATGTAACCATTCTATCGTGGGCCCGGGAGGACTTGAACCTCCGACCTCATCCTTATCAGGGATGCGCTCTAACCACCTGAGCTACGGGCCCAACTTGTATGCCTAAAACATACAAGTAGTTACATTAGCACAGACACAGAAAATGTCAAACCGCAACACGCCATAAAAAGAAAATGGCATGTTGCGGTTCGAATCAAAAAAATCAAACAGAGGTTAATTAATCAAGATGGCTACGCATAAACCACTGGAACTTCTCCAGCTGCTGCACGTGATCCTGAATAATGTTAGAGCTCACAATGTCAAGATTGTCAAGCTCTGCAATAGCTTTGCGATCATCTGCAATCATATCGTTGTAATATTCAATAAGAGCCTGCAAATATTCTTTCGTTGACTTGCGACCAGTTAAAGCAAAACGCTTCCATGTGCGAGCTGCAACAACATCGTCTGCGCGTCCAAGTGGAGAACCACCCAAAGTTGCAATTCGCTCAGCAGTTTCATCCGCCTGCGCCAAAACTTCAGCAACCTGCGGATCAAGCATTTCGTGCACAGCAATAAAATCTGGACCAGTAACATTCCAATGAGCATGTTTAAGCACCAAAGCAGCCTCCTGCTCATGGCTTAAACGATTCTGCAAAACAGCAACAGCCTTTTCACTGGCCGCTTCGTCGAGACCTGGCAAAATATGCAATAAGGCCATATTTATCCTTCCTTAGATTTTTTATTACTATTACATTCTACTGCTACGGCTTAAATTACGCGCGACGACGCACTTCAAGAGTTGCAATACGTCGACCATCAACCGCAGTTACAGTCATATCGTAGCCGTCTGCATCGTGCAAAACAGCTCCAACGCTTCCCATAGAACCAGTATGCGCTAAGAAATAGCCTGCAACAGTTTCATAAGGGCCATCTTCAAGCTCAATGCCTGTAATGTCAGCAAAATCTTCAATAGTCATACCACCATCAATTTTTGCAACACCATTTACAAAAGCAGTTGTTTTATTCACATTATTTTGCTCAGATTCTTCTGGCAGATCATACTCGTCACGAATATCTCCAACCAACTCTTCTGTCATGTCTTCAAGAGTTACAATTCCGTCAGTTCCGCCGTATTCGTCAATAACAATAGCCAAATGGATTCCGCGCTTTCGAAGCAGCTCTAGGCTTGGCAAAAGCTTTGAAGTTCCAGGAAGACTAATTCCTTCGCGAGTTACATCTGCAACAGTTTTTGCGTTAGGATCTCTAACATCCAACAAATCGCGCACATGCACAAAACCAATAACGTCGTCAAAATCCTTGCCAATAACCGGGTATCTGGAATACGGAAGCTCACGAATTTTTGCAGCTGCTTCTTCAAGACTTAACGAGCCGTCCAGAAATTCCACGTCAGCACGCGGGCGCATCACTTCAGCAACAATAGTTTCCGAAGCATCAAACACGTCATCCAAAATATTGCGCTCATCCTGACTTAAACGCTTATTGCTATTAACAAGCACGCGCAATTCTTCGTCAGAAACTTCGCTTTCTTTTTCATTAGGATCAAATCCAAGCAAACGCACAAAACCGTTAGTATTCTTACCAATAAGCCAAATAAGCGGCTTACAAATTTTCGAGAAAATATCTACTGCCGGCACAACCGATCGCGCAATTTGTTCAGCACGTTGCATTGCAATACGCTTCGGCACGAGTTCGGAAATAACAATAGAACAGTACGAAATAATAAGAGTTAAGAAGATTGTAGTAAGAGGGCCTGCAACATGAGCCGGCACACCCCATGAACGCACAACAGGCACAACGTAAGGCGCTAACGCAGATTCGCCGAAGGATGCGGAAAGAAAACCAGAAAGCGTTACGCCAATTTGCAGTGCAGATAGAAAAGTATTAGGGTCGCGCGCAATTTTCGCAACACGCGCGCCGCGAGCATCCTGCAGTTCCATGCGATCAATTTGCGAACTTCTTAAGCTCACTAAAGCCAACTCGGTTGCCGCAAATATAGACCCGAATAGTAGAAAAATTATAATGAGCAGAATATTAAAACCAATCGCCATAATTGTTATCTTAGTTTACTTCTATGCGATATCAACAATTCTTTAGTAGAAAATAATTTTTAGTAGAAAATTATTTACGGTCGGTAAAAATACCCGGTTGGGGCTTGAGCGGTTCTCAAAGAGATTACTCGCAAGACTACTCCAGCACGCTGGTACCCGTGAACTCCAACATTTCCGCGCTCAATGCGCGCACGAAGCTGCACCCACTTATGTTCGGCGAGATTTTTAGAAGAGGAATATTCAGCAACTAGTCCGAATGGAGACATGTCTAGTATGCAGCACGACATTAGTTGGCGAGAAATGCGGAATTGGTTAGCGCCTAAAGTAGCGTCACGGCTTACAAACCCCGTAATCGTAATCGTGTAGCCTTCATATTTTGACAAATTATGATCAATTTCGTCATACCATAATCCAAAATCGTCATTTTTTACTTTTATTTCGCGAGATTTTTCGTTCAAACCAGCAAGTCGCGAATTGTAACGAATCGCAATCGCACGTCCTCCTGCGTAACGGTCAAAACCGCTTGAACTAAGGCTTTGCGAAGACTGTAAAGGAATAATAATTAGAAGAGCTGGAATCGCTATGGAAATTAATATGCGCCACGAGTCGCGTGAAGAAACCGCAAACCAGCCGCATGCAGCGCAAAATGCTAAAACTACCAGCAAAACTGACGCAATTATTAAATAAATGAAAGCTCTAGGAGTGGTGAAAAGAGTGTACTGCCCACTTAAAGTTACTACAGCAATCACTGCAGCTAAGCACAATAATAAGAAAGCTTCTACAAGCCCAGCAAAAGTAACGTGATTGCGCTGCTCGCTTTTAGTTGCGAAAAACCTCGTGCGTTTCATAGCATGAATCCCCAAGCCCAGTTAGAAAATAGCGAAGCAAGGAAGCATACGCCAGCAATAGTTAAAGTTAAGCGCAAAACGAATTTTCCACGGCAGTCGGCGACTAGCATAAGCGTATTTTTTAAGTCCAGCATTGGGCCAAATAGCAAAAATACCAGCACTGAAGACATCGGCAAAGATGCTGCCAAGCTACGCGCAATAACAGCATCCGAGCTTGAACATAGCGAACTTAAATAAGCAATAGCCATCATTGCAGGAATTGCAAACCAAATATTATTCGCTTGCACGCGAGATGCAGGATCCGCACCAAGCCAAGCGCGAATAATAGAAGCAACAATAGTTCCGCATACAATAATTGGTAAAAGTTTCAAAAAATCTTCGTGAATATGCTTTATGTACAGCTTTATTTGCGCGCAAATACTTGATTTTTTGATATTTTGCTGCACTACTTTAGTTGATTGCGCTGATTGCGTTACATGATTGCAGCCACAATTTAGTTCACAAGAACATTTTGATTTAAAATTATTTTTTAATAAATTTTCATTACGCAAAATTTGCGATTTTGTAGGAAAAATTACAAAACTAAATCCAACTAATAAAGCGATGCCAACACCTAAAGCTACGCGCATAACTACTACCGCAGGAACGTCCGCAAAAGCGTACCAAGTCGCTAAAACAGACACAGGATTTACTACAGGAACCGCACACAGGAACGTTACTGCGCATGGAAGCGGCAATTTTCTTGCAACCAGCCTAGAAAATGTTGGCACAACAACGCAGTCGCACACCGGCACGCACACGCCTGCAAGTATTGCAGCCAAAAAGCCGTTTGCAGTGGATTTAGGAGCGTGTTTTTCAATAAAATCAGACGTTACCCAAGTTTCCACAGCCGCCGACACAAGAACGCCAATAATAGTGAAAGGAATTGCTTGCAAAAGTAGGCCAGCAACGCCACGAACAGTTGTGTCAATAAGAAGCCACGGGCAGCGCGCTTGTAAAGCAGGAGCCATAGCAATAATAAGAGCAGCGAAAGGTATGCCAGCAACTAAAAAAAGATAGTGAGCAGAATTTGCTGGTTTTGCTTGACTTGCTTGACTTGCTGGTTTCGCTTGGGTTTCTGTTTTTAGCATGACAATACTTCCACCAAACCGTCGCTCATACGGTATCTTGCTCCAACTAGCATCAAAACATCGCTAAAAACAGCTTCGCGAATTATTTGAGATTTATCGCAAATTTCAGCCAACATATTAGACACGTGAATGCGCTCAATATCGTCCGTGCTCAAGTCTTCTTCAACACCTGCGAGCGCAGCCGGCCCTAAAGAACGCAGCAATATTGACTCGCTCGACTCAATTATTTCGCTTGTTTTATCTTCGCCGTATTCAGAAACCAGCTTTTGCACGCTCGGCAAAACAGCCTGTACGGCGCCGCAATGCTCATGCCCAAGCACAACCAACACTTTTACTCCCAAATCGCTTACAGCGTATTCTAGCGAAGAAATTACAGCATCATCCAACATCTCACCTGCTGTGCGAACAGAAAAAATATCCCCCAAACCGGCATCAAATATAAATTCTGGAGCAACTCTAGAATCCGCGCACGAAAGCACAACAGCTCCAGGATGCTGGCCGTCAATAAGTTTTATGCGCGCTTGTGAATTTACGCCTGCATTAGTTGACTTGCCTTCTGCAAATTTGCGATTCCCTGCAAGCATTGCGCTTAATACCGATGTAGCTAAAACCGAATTTTCATTAGCAAAATCTTCGCTTGCCTCTTCTTGCATTATTACCTCCTACATTGGCATTGGCAATATTTAGTTGATTAAAGTTTAAAATTTTTGACTTAGAATATATTGTATCTTTCGTAGTAAATAAGAATTTTGTTTAAGAATATAAGCCTATTATCAAAAAGGCTCCCGTATCGCAATTCGCAAATACGAGAGCCTTCTTGATTTAGTAATTTATTAAAATCATCCAGTATTTTGCAAGCCTGCAGCAACGCCGGAAACAGTGCAAAGAATAAGGTAGATGAACTCTGCCTGCTGGCTTTCGCTCAATTCTTCCTTATCTACCTTGTTACGAAGCTTGTGCAATGCAAGGGATTGGATTACAGAAAGCGCGTCAACGTAAGGCGAGCGCACTCGAATAGCCTGGCCGAGCACGTGACGATGCTGCAAAGGCCACTTGTCGTCAACAATTTGCAAAACCCACTTGCGAGTAAGCTGCATTTCCGAAAGTACCTTATCGCTCAAATCTTCGCGATCTCCAAGGCTTAAGTACATGCGAGCAATACGCTCATCCGTTTTAGCCAAAGACATCTCAATATTGTCAATAAAAGTACTAAACAGCGGCCACTCTTCGTAAGCTCTGCGCAAAGTTTCCAAGTCGCCAAACTTTTCGCAAGCTGTTCCCAAACCGTACCATGCTGCCAAGTTGATTCGAGCCTGAGCCCAAGAGAACACCCACGGGATTGTGCGCAAATCATCCAAAGACTTCGCGCCCAAACCGCGCTTAGCTGGGCGAGAACCTATTGGAAGCAAACCAATCTCGCTAAGCGGTGTAACCGTAGAGAACCATGGAGTGAAATCATCCGTTTGCAGCAAATCAAGGAAGCGCTCATGAGCTGCAACATCAAGCTTTGCAGCCATATCCGCATACTTCTTCGTCATATCAGTATTAGTTTTCTCAACACTTGGCGAAGACTGAAGCAAAGTTGCAGAAGCAACGGATTCAACGTGGCGAATTGCCAAAATAGGGTTACCGTAGCGGGCGAAAATAACCTCGCCCTGCTCAGTAAGCTTAAATCGGCAGTTGACGGAACCAACTGGCTGAGCAAGCACTGCACGGTTTGCAGGACCGCCACCGCGGCCAACAGCACCACCGCGGCCGTGGAATAGTGTCAAATCAATATCATGCTTCTTAGCCCATTGAGCAATGCGCTCCTGAGCAGAGTGCAAAGCAAGCGTTGCGGAAGTAGGACCAGCATCCTTGGAAGAATCAGAGTAACCAAGCATAACTTCCATCTTTCGGCCGGTAGCCTTAAGACGAGCTTGCACTTCAGGAATTTTAATAATCTCCTCAAGCACATTTACAGAATTCTGCAAATCTTCCAACTGCTCAAACAGTGGAATTACGTCGATTGTTGGCGCATCCTGTGGGTGAGCGAAAGCAAGACGATTAAGCTCAAATACGTCGCGCACATGCTGAGCAGATTTTGCGAAGGAAATAATGTAGCGTCGAGCAGCACGCATGCCGTTGCGCTTTTGGATTGCTCCCAAAGCGCGGAAAGTATCGAGCACTTCACGAGTCATCGGCTGAAGCGGTCCGCGTTCGCCGTGCAATCCGTGTTCGCGAATATCTTCCAAAGCGCGAGAATGCACGAGAGAATGCTGACGGAATTCCATTTCAACCATGTGGAATCCAAAGGTTTGCGCCTGCCAAATCAAATCCTGCAAAGGACCATAAGCTGCTCGAGGATCGCCACCTTCAGCCAAAGAGCGCTGCACAATTTGCAAATCTTCAATAAAATCTTCGCAAGAATGATACATCAAATCCGTATCGCGGCTAATAGTGCGGTGCAAACGGTCAGCCATTACAAGCATTACAGCACGATGTGGCTCACTATTAGAAACGTCTGAAGCGCTTTCTGTAAGCTGTTCGCTCATTTCGCGCTGACGATTCCACAACTCAAGCAGCTCCACGCTTGGAGGAGTTGTGCGAGTTTCCATAGTTAAGCACTTGCCAACTTCGCGCGTGCGATTCTCCAAAGCCGCAAGAACATGATCGCTAAACTTTCGAGCAACCTGACGGCTCACTTTAGCAGTCACGTTCGGGTTGCCGTCGCGATCCGAACCAATCCAGCTTCCTGGATGGAAGAATGCAGGGCAGCGAGGAGGCACAAGACCTGCCTTCTTACCAAGCAGCCAATCGTCAAAACGACGATACACAACTGGAATAGTGTCAAATAATGTAGCGTCAAAAATATCGAGAATAGTGTCAGCTTCTTCAACTGGAGTTGGCTTCTTCAAAGCAATTGGCGAAGTTCTAAGCAGAGCGTCAATTTCGTTATAAAGACGACGATAATTTTCACGCTTGTCGGATCCGCCTAAGCGATGATGCTCGCTTAATAATTGCGAAATTCTACGAATCTTTCCAGCAACAGCCTTACGACGAGCTTCAGTTGGGTGCGCAGTAAATACAGGATGGAACTCAAGTTTTGCAAGCAATTCTTTAGCTTGCGCTGGACTCATTTCCGTCAATAATTTGTGATACGCGCAAGTAAGTTCGTTTACTGGGTCAACTGGCATCGAATCTTCAACATCGCATTCACGCTGATGAAGTACAGAAACTCGATAATTCTCTTCGCACAAATTAGCTAAATGGAAGTATGTTGCAAAAGCGCGAGCTAAAAGCTGAGTATCATGCAAATTCATTCCGTTGAGCTTGCTAACAGCCTTACTTAAGCCATCGTCGGCTGTTACTTTTGCATCTACCATTTGTGCAAAATGCGCGGCACTAGCTTCAACAGTATTCAAACGAACGTCGTCGAATACTGCGAGCAATTTTTCATCAAATTCACCAAGAACATCGCGAAGAATATGCAAACACAAATCCATGTCCTGCTTAAGCGATGCTGGAAGGTCACGCTCCTCTGGGCCTTTTCGCCCTAAACCAGACGTAACAATAGTTGCGTCTGCTGGAGTAACCTGCTGATTTTCTTCTGTCATCAGACCTCCTTGCGCCAGACAAAGGTTGCTTGATCATCTGACTTCCGCGGCTCCTCCGCGGTTATGTAGGTCAAAAGTTGCAAGCCCACAGCCTTGTTTCCAGCGAGATACCAAGTTAATTGTGAAACTACCACCGGACGTAGTTCGAAGCGTATTTTGTTTGTAAAAATCTGCTAGGCAAAGGGGGTCGTATACTGAAAAATTGTGAGTAGAGTAGATAATAATGCAAGCAGTAATTCAGATAGCAATACAGGCAATAACGCCTGTAATACTGCAGATAGTGACAGTTGTAGCAACAAACCTGAAATTCTTTCAACCGGGCATGTAGTTGGCAAACCTTCTGGACGTTTTCATACTCATGCTATCCCGCTTGACATGGACGATGTTGAGCGCGATTGGGATAAGCCTGTTACTGAAGCGTGCATAGCTGCAAAATCAAGCATTATTATTCGCGTTGGCGCGCTCGGATTAGGAGCAGGAACCGGAAGCTACCGCGTTCGCGAACTTATGCACAGAATCGGCGAACCGATGGGCGTTCACGTGCGCGCGGACGTGAATCTCACCGATATTGAAGCAACTTGCACCGATAAGCATGAGCGTATTACTGAGGTTGTTGATCTTCCAACCACCGGCGTAAACACTGAGCGTATTTGGCTTTTGGAGCATTTTGCAGACTGGTTTAACGTAAAGCTTGGCAACGATTCCTTGTACCACTCTAAAGCAGCTGTTTCTAAGGAATTAGTTGACACTCTTCAAGAAAGCGACGCAGAGCGCGATATTGTACAAACCGCTAAGCAGTCCGAAGAGCATGCTGCAAAAGTTGCGGAAGAAAAAGCTTTACAAGAAGCTATAAGAAAAGAAAAGCCGCGCGGAATTTTTGCATTACAGCCAGAAAACGCTTATGCTGAACATTTTTCGCACGTAAACAATTCCAGCAGTAATAACGATTCTAAAAATAATCATCCTCTTACTGTTCGAGAAGTGCATGACCGTCTTGATTTGATTAAAAATCGAAAGCCGCTTTATAAACCTTGGTTTGCAGGTCTTGCTTCCGCAATAGCTTGCGCATCCTTTGCTTTCTTGCTTGGCGGCGGACTTTACGACATGATTGGCGCTTTTATTGGTGCAGGAATCGGCCATTATATTCGTCGCCGCATGTTTATGCATCATCTTAACCAATTTGTAGTCACATTCGTTGCTGTTGCAATCGGCGCACTTTCTTGCATCGGCTCACTGCGACTTATTGGCTACTTCGACCCAAGCGCACTAAATCATACAACTGCGTATATTGGCTCAGTACTGTTTGTTATTCCAGGCTTCCCGCTTATTACAGGCGGCTTGGATATTGCAAAAATAGATTTCCCTTCCGGCATTCAACGTCTGTGTTATACGCTTGCGATTATTTTGATGGGAACTCTTGCAGGCTGGACAGTTGCAAGCCTTGTGCAGCTTAACCCTCAAGGTTTCCCTCCGCTCGGATTGAACCCTTGGCTTAATGCTGTTCTTCGACTTATTACAGCTTTTGCTGGCGTGTGGGGCTTCTCCGTTCTGTTTAATTCTCCACAGCGCATGTGCTTAGTTGCCGGCGTTATTGGCGCTATTACCGATACTTTGCGTTTAACTATGACAGATTTCGGTATTGCTGCAGAAATTGCGGCTTTCACTGGAGCTTTACTTGCTGGCTTGCTGGCTTCTGCTTGGCGCTCTATTGTTCGTCACGGACTTGCACCTCAATACTTGGGCTATCCGCGAATAGGTCTTACGGTTCCTTCAATTGTGATTATGGTTCCAGGACTTTATATGTATCGCGCAATGTTTTATCTTGGCCAATTCCACACGCTTCCAGCGTTAGATTGGACTTTCCGCGCTTTTATGGTGATTATTTGCTTGCCGATTGGTCTTGCTGTAGCGCGAGTTATTACAGATAAAAGTTGGCGTTACGACGTGTGATTTTCTAAATTTCAGTCTATCAATTTTCAACAAAAAGCCGCTTACAAGTTTTCTTGCGAGCGGCTTTATTGTTTATTAATTTGCTTATTAAAATTTAATTAGTACTTCTAGTACCTCTAGTACTTCATTCCCATAGCGTCTCGCACTTGAGAAAGTGTTTCTTCAGCAATAGCGTTGGCGCGCTTGTTACCATCGTGCAAAATATCTCGAACAGTATCCATATCTTTTGCTAATTCCGCGCGACGCTCGCGATGAGGTGCCAAGAAATTATTTACGTTTTCAATTACGTAAGCTTTCAGCGCGCCGGCACCAGCGTTACCAATTTCTTCAGCAATCTCTTTAGGATCCCTGCCTGTTACTAATCCTGCTGTAGTCAAAAGTGCTGAAACTTGCGGGCGCTCAACTGGATCAAAAGTAATCATTCGCTCAGAATCAGTTGGGCTTTTCTTGATTAACTTAGCAGTTTCTTCAGCAGTTGCTCCAAGCATAATAGAATTTCCGTAAGATTTGCTCATCTTACGACCGTCCAAACCTGGAATTTCTGGAGCGTCAGACAAAATTGCCGCAGGCTCTGGAAATACTGGATTCTTTTTTGCGTATCTCTCGTTAAAACGACGAGCAATTGTGCGAGTAATTTCAACGTGAGGCAAATTATCTTTGCCAATTGGCACAACATTTGCTTTGCAAAACAGAATATCGCAAGCTTGATGCACTGGGTAAGTAAGAAGCAGCCCAGTTAAAGCGTGACCGGAAGATTCCATTTCCGACTTTACAGTAGGATTCCTATGCAATTCTGCTTCCGTAACAAGAGACAGGAATGGTAGCATAAGCTGATTTGCAGCAGGCACAGCAGAGTGCGTAAAAATCATGGTTTTTTCTGGATCAATTCCAGCTGCCATGTAATCAAGCACCAAATTCAACACATTATCTTCAATATGCTCGGTTGTGTCGCGATCTGTAATAACTTGGTAGTCAGCAATAATGATATTGGTTTTTACGCCACGCTGTTGCATTGCGACACGCTCACGAATCGAACCAAAATAATGTCCTAAATGCAAACGGCCTGTTGGGCGATCGCCGGTAAGCATCGTAAACGAGGCTGGATTAGTTTTCAACTTTTCAAGAGTTGCATCCGAACGCTTACGCGCCGCAAGAAAGCTTGCGCTCATCTCGTTTCCTGCAGCTGTAATTTGTGCTTCTTCCGGCATTTTTAGCTCCTTAATTACACGTACTTTTACGCTTAAAATATGGCTTTTATGGTAAAAGTTTACACAGACAATACACACGGTTGCGGTTAAGTGGTACGCTCTTGTGTGATGAACTGATTGTTACGGTAATTTTTTAAGAGGGGGTCAGATGGGCCGCGGACGACAGAAGGCAAAGCAACAGAAAATTGCCCGTAAGCTCAAATACCTGACGACCGATACGGATTATGACGAGCTTGCTAAGGAGCTTAACTCCAGCGAACCCGGACAGGGATCCTTCGATCCATTTGCATCGAGCGAAGGTTATGAAGAAGATACGTATCTTCAGGAACAGGATGATGCTTCTGAAGAGGACGCATCTGCCGATACTTCTAACGATGATGATTTAGACGAATATGCTAAGTGGGCTGCTGAAGCTGCTGCAAAAGCTGTAAATAGCGAAAATTCAGCTTCGCATTCTGGCGCGCATACTCCTGTGCATCATCACATACCTATGCCTGTTCCAAGCTTCATGCATAAAAGTGATAAATAAGGATTCCGGTAATCGGTAAATAGAGCTTAGTTTATCAATAATTACTTTTAAATATCCTGGGTTGAATTAGATTTTTTGACCCAGGATATTTGTAAGTATTCTATTTTTTAAAAAAATTTATTATAAGGGCAAAATATCGCTTAAATTATCGCGTTCTCCGCATGCGCTTATATGTCCTACTTCGCATTCTTGCTGCCATTTCGTAATACCGCTTGCTAAACGTAGCCACACTTCTGGTTCAAGCTCAATAACATCTGGGGGAGTAAGATTATGCGGATCTGAAGCTGGACCTTCTAAAATCTTTACAGCTCCCCACGGCGCAACCCTTACTTCTACGCCTTCTCCCGGCACTTTACACTCAAGAATATGTAGCGAATATCTTACAGCCAGCGCTTCTTTAGACCGACTAATGTTTAAATAAGCGCTATTAATTAGCATTATGTTTAAGCCGCTATTAGATGCTTTCAACGCGGATTCACGCCAAAAATCCCATGCGCTTTCCCCTTGTTTCATATCGCGCTCAAGTATTACAGCCATGCAAACCATTATCTTATAAACAATCTACTTTGCGTAAATATTTGCGCTGATACGTTATATACCAATAATTAAAGGGATTGGGGTTGTGGTACTATTAGGAACATCGTGTGCATTCACATACCTTTTGTAGTTATCTAAAAAAAAAATAGTTACCTGCATCATGGTGATGGTTTAATTGCCTAAACAAAGTTTCAGGCTGCACACTGTTAAGTAAATATATCAAACGGCACAAGGAGTCAAATATGACTAAACACGTCGCGCCGAAAGCCAAAACTACTGCGACGGCATTTGCCAAAGAACTTCAAGAGCACCTCAAGTACACCCAGGGTGTAACGCCAGAGCAGGCCACTACGGCAGATGTGTATGTTGCCGCTGCTACCGCAGTTCGTCGTCACTTGATGGACTCTTGGATGCAGACACAGCATGACATGGTTAATGGCAACACAAAGGCTGTCGGCTATTTAAGCGCCGAGTTCTTGATGGGCAAGCAGCTTGAAAACGCTTTGATTAACGCTGGTCTTACCGATCAGTTCAACAAAGCTGTTACCAAGCTTGGCTTTGATCCACGCGCTGTAATCGATGCTGAGTATGAACCAGGTTTGGGTAACGGCGGTTTGGGTCGCCTCGCAGCCTGCTTTATCGACTCACTCGCCTCTATTGGCGTTCCAGCATTCGGCTACGGCATCCAGTATCGTTACGGCATCTTCAAGCAGCGTTTTGATGAAGAAGGTAAGCAGGTTGAAACTCCTGATTACTGGTTGAGCAATGAAGAGCCATGGGGTCACATTGATTACGGTCGTGACCAGCGCGTCAACTTCGGTGGTGAAGTTGTAGAAGAAAACGGCAAGCGCGTGTGGAAGCCAGCTTGGTCCGTTCGCGCAGTACCAGTCGATTACATGGTTCCAGGTTACAATTCTGGCCGCGTAAACACTCTTCGTTTGTGGACTGCTAAGTCTTACGATGAGTTTGATTTGCTCACCTTTAACAAGTCCGAGTACTTGGATGCTGTAAAGCCACAGGTTGCAGCAGAAAACATTTCTAAGATTCTTTATCCAGAAGATTCCACTCCAGAAGGTAAGGCTTTGCGTCTTGAGCAGCAGTACTTCTTCGTAGCTGCTTCTATCCATGACGCAATCCGCGTATTCTACCCAGGTCAGGATAAGCCGGATCTCACAACATTCCCAAGCAAGATTAACTTCCAGTTGAACGATACTCACCCAGTTATCGGTATCCCAGAGCTTATGCGCGTTCTTATGGACGAGTACGACTACGATTGGAACACCGCTTGGGGTATCACCACCAAGACCTTCAACTACACTTGCCACACCTTGCTTCCAGAAGCTTTGGAAGTTTGGCCAGCCAAGCTTATTGGCGAACTTTTGCCACGCCACCTTGAAATCATTCAGGGCATTAGCGAGCAGTTCCGCAACGAGCTTCGCAGCAAGGGCGTTGCTGAGGATCAGGTTGAGCGCATGCGCATTGCTACCGACGCTGACGAAAATGGCGAAGGTGCTGTAGTCCGCATGGCTTACTTGGCTACCTACGGCGGCTCTTACGTTAACGGCGTTGCTGAGCTTCACTCTGAGTTGTTGAAGGATGTCACTTTGAAGGACTTCTCCAGCGTTTACCCAGATAAGTTCAAGAACGTTACTAACGGTGTAACTCCTCGTCGCTTCGTGCGTTTGAGCAACCCACGTATGTCTGCTCTTATTACTGAGGGCTTGGGCACCGACGCATGGCAGGGTGATTTGGAGCTTCTCGAAGGTTTGAAGCCATTGGCTGACGATCCATCCTTCGTAAAGAAGTTCGCTAAGGTAAAGCAAGAGAACAAGCTTGCCTTCGTTGATTTCGCAAAGCAGAAGTATGGCTTTGAAATCAACCCAGACACTATGTTTAACACCATTGTTAAGCGTTTGCACGAGTACAAGCGCCAGTCCATGAAGATCCTCCAGGTCATCTCCACATACGCTGGAATTAAGAACGGCACAATCGACGTAGACAAGATGCTTCCACGCACCGTGTTCTTCGGCGCTAAGTCTGCTCCAGGCTATGCTATGGCAAAGCTCACCATTCAGCTCATTAACAATGTTGCTCGCGTGGTGAATAACGACCCAGCATGCAAGGGCAAGCTCGCTGTGTTCTTCCCACCAAACTACAACATCGAGTTGGCAATGAACTTGATTCCTGCCACCGATTTGGATGAGCAGATTTCTCAGGCTGGTAAGGAAGCTTCCGGCACTGGTAACATGAAGTTTGCTTTGAACGGTGCTTTGACTGTTGGTACTCTCGATGGTGCAAACGTTGAGATTCGTGAGCGCGTTGGCGCTGAGAACTTCTTCCTCTTCGGCATGACCGTTGACGAAGTTGATAAGCTCTACGCTGAAGGCTACGATCACGGCGGATCCCGCAAGTACTACGAGTCTGATCCTCGCTTGAAGACCGCTGTGGATATGGTTGCTGACGGCACCTTCTCCAACGGTGACAAGAGCGTGTACGAGCCACTCGTCAACGATTGGCTTACCCACGATTACTTCATGGCAATGGCTGACTTCAGCTCTTACATGGATATTCAGGCTCAGATTGAGGAAACTTACCGCGACCCAATGAAGTGGGCTCGCATGGCAGTTTTGAACGTAGCCAACTCTGGTTACTTCTCTTCTGACCGCTCTATCGAAGATTACCTCGATCGCATTTGGCACACTGGTGCTCTTCCAGCACACGTTGCTGAGTAATCAACTAGCGTTTTAATCGCTTAAGAAAAAGCGGAGGCTGTTAATCAGCTTCCGCTTTTTTAGTTCTTAGTTATACCTATTACAAGAACTTACGGTTTTTAAATTATAGGCCAAAAGTGTTTAAAGCTAAGATGATGAATATTCTGTGGCATAAGACAAGGCCTCAACACTGTTACTTTCTCAGTCAACTAACTGAGAGAGTAACACTCATATCCTCAACACCGTTACTAACTCAGCTACACAACTGAGAAAAGTATATTAAGCACGCATTGTGCGCAAAAAATGATTTTTAAATAAGAATCAATACTTCATATAATCCTTAGTTATAATGCGCATACAATAGCTCAGTTTCCGCCATTTTTAATAAGTTTTTCTAGATTAATCCACAAGAAAACGAAATTGTGTATAACTTTTGTGCACTTGTTAACAAGTAAAAGAAAGGCAAGTTATCAACGTTTGTGCGTAACTATGTGGATAACTTGCCTAGTTGTTACCAATTTATGCCCAGCTTATGCCCAACTTATACACATTTATGTACACATTGGTGGAAAACTACACGCGTGTAATTTAAATAATTACTCCGCTTAAGCAGAATATTGCACAAGCAACAAGAACAATAAAAAGCGAAATAAAATACGTCAAAAATCGCGTATTAAACGAAGCTTTTTTCAATACTGGATTTTGCGTTCCAAGAAGTGCTGCAAGCACTGTTCCAATAATCAATCCTCCAACATGCGCTTGCCACGCAATATTAGGAACAAAAAGCGGCAAAGCAAGCGTAATAATAATCCAAATTAAAGTACCACGCATGTTCTCGCCTAAACGCCATTGAGCCACAAGCAACGCACCAATAAGACCCATAATGGCTCCTGAAGCGCCATATGATGCCACTAACCAATTATTAGTCAGTCTGCACCAAATAATATCCGCAACATCTCCTCCAAGCGCAGAAATTAAATACAGCCCAAGGAACTTCCACTTTCCAAAGAATCGCTCAAGCTCAGCGCCTAAAGACCACAAGCACACCATGTTAAAGAAAATATGTGTAATATTTGGCGCATGAACGAAGGTCGAAGTAAACCAAGTCCACGGCGTATTAAGCGCGGTTATTGGAACGAATGCTGTGTATTCAATAAAAGTTGAGTATGCGTTTGGAAACACAAAATTCAACACTATTTCTACAAACCACACGAAAACGCATGCATATATCAAAATTGCAGTAGTTGTATTACAACGCAGTTTTATATGTTTCCAAAGATTTTTCATATCCAAATTTTTCATATCTTTATAGTATCTGCTTTGCTTCACAAATTAGTAAAGATCATTAGCTAAAAAAGATGCAACTCCAGCAAAAAGCAACTATGATGGTTATTACGCGCAAAAAACGCTATAAAGATTGTTGACTTGGATGAGCAGGTCAGCTTAACGAAAGGAGCCATTATGGAGAACAAATCCTCGGGAGGTTGGAAGTTCTTTGCACTGCTCTTCGGAGCACTGCTCGCAGGTATTGCTGCTTTGTACGTATATAAGCAGCATAATCCTGATTATGACCCTTGGGAGGAGCCTTGGGAGAATAGCTCTTCACCAATTGATCTGGGGTTAGATAAGGAAGAGAAAGAAGTTAAAGACGCTCCTGCCGCCGTTGAAGAATAAAACATGGTAGTTGCGTTGGAAACTAAGAATAAAGGCGATTGCACATACGCAGTCGCCTTTATTTGTATCTTAAGTTTTTTAAAAGCGAGTAAGCTAAAACTTACTTGTTATTTCAGCTTACTCGCGTCATACGTATTCATATCAAATGGATTTATATCACACAGTCGTCGCGTAGTTAGACATGTGCTGAAGGAACGGAATGTTGGCCGCTGCCCACGGGAAAATCCACTGGAATAAAATAAGTATGATTAAGAAGTAAATAAGAAGTGACAGAATCCAACGAATCACAGCTATACCAGGTTGTATGCGAAGAATTCCACCAAAAATACTTGCATCCGGCTTCCTCTTTACTCCCGCACGAATTGCGCGAAGTTCCGGCCACTGCCAAGCAATAGCGCCAGCCGCAAATATAATTATGTAAAGCAAAATAACAACAGTCATAACAGGCGTCAATGAAGACAAATAAGAAACCAAAGACTGCTGCTCATTATTAATAAACTTTATTTTTCCTTGATCGTCAATAGTGGAAAGCTCTTTAGGAATACCGTCGCTAATTTTTGCCCAATAAGAGAATTCACCATAACTAATCCAACGATGAGTTGGCATACTATACTTTGGCTCACACGTTGTTAAAGTGATCATACGCTTAGTAGGCTTTTCATTAGGATGCTCAGGATTTGGAGCAATTACTTGGCCTTGATCTGGGGTAACAATCTTATAAGACTTGTACTTATAAACAAACCAATAATCTTTAGTTCGCACAACTATTGAGTCACCTGGCTTAAGTATGTCAACATCTCCTAAAGGCTGACCGTATCCAGATCGGTGTCCTGCAACAGCAAAATTACCAATTTCGCCAGGCATTTGCGTTTCATTGTAATGCCCTAAACCTCTAAGGCTTAAAATTTCCAGGCTGGTTCCCTCTACAACGTTACGCTCCCATTGGTTACCGAAACGAGGAACATACATTCGCGCCACGAGATCTCCGCCGTTTGGCTTACTTAATTTTGGCGGCTCACCATTTTGTGGTAAAGCAATTTTTGTTTTATCACCAGTTTTAGGATTCTGCCAAGAAGTAGACTGACGTGTTTCGATTTGATTATGCTCAGACTGAGCTCCAGTCCACCACATTTGCCACGCGATATAAAGTGCGCAAATAATCGCAAAAGATATTAATACTTCGCTAAGGACGCCGACAACTTGCCAACCAAAGCTCGAGCCTTTGCGTCTTGAGTTTCTTTCCTGCGCATAAGCAGAACGCATAATTTGCCACTCCTTTATTCATGCATGAAAATCGTGCAGCATTATTGTTTATTAAACACTTTAGGAACTGTCGCATACCTTAGTGGTTGCAGCAGGACAGATGCCTCTGGGAATCGCAAATTACTTTTTTTCTCAACTTGCCACCCTAATCCAAAAGAGCTTACATATTCCTTATAAGTGCGTATGGCTGGTGACGTGTTAAGAGCATCAACCATATTATCTACTGGACCAATAGCCGATATTTTATATGGTGGCGAGTACTGATGTCCCTGCAGGATAAGCACGTTCCCAATACAAATTACAGCTGAATTAAACAGCACGCGCTGATCTTGTATTGTCATAGCTTCTGCTCCACCACGCCATAAAGCATTCACAACAGATTCAACATCCTGCTGATGAATTACATAGTCGTTAATATTTCTAGATGTTCCAGAACCGTTTACGGCTCCTTTCCAAAGCGGAGAATCATTAAGAGTCACAACAATTCCAGGACCTTCGAGTTTAGGAAGAACCGTACTACTACCAGTATCCGAAGAATCTTTACTTTCGTTATTACCACTTACGAGCGTTTTATTAAGCAAATTAATTCTAGAATCTAAATCTTTAATTTCTTCACGCAAGGATTTCGTTCGTTGAGAATTTCTCTCAACCATTTGGCTCGTATTTGAAGTAACGAAAGATGTGCGATTTACGCGTAGATTTGTAACAAACAAATATCCAGTAAGAAAGATAGCAACAGCAACGGCAACACTGCCTAACAACGAATGCTGAGCACCGTGTTTCCCTGTTCTTTTTACCATAATTTATTCTCAATCTTTCTACGTTCGAGTGTAACCACTATTATAGCGTGTAGCCGATTGATTGGAGAGTTACAGTTATGGCTGACGAAAAATTGCACACGACTGCAGCTGACGACGCTGCAAAGAAGAGCGACACGTCGAATGAGGATACTTACGGCGTTCCTATGGAAGAAGTTGAGGCTGTGTTGAATGCTACCGCAGATAAAGCGACGCTTTCTCCACAAATTCAGCAGATGATGCAAAGACAAGCAGAAAATAGGCGACGCGTTGAAGAAAGCATTAAAGGCACAAAAGCTAATGCATCCTGGTTTGTGCCACTGTTCTGCACACTTATGCTTATTGGCTTGTTCTGGGCTGTAATCTATTACTTGAATCCTATGCTTCCAATTCCAGGCATTGGTTCATGGAATTTGGCTATTGCATTGGTTATTGTAATGGTTGGTTTCATAATGACCATGTGGTGGCGTTAACTTTTTAAAATAATTTTTATTAAGTTTTATAAAAGTAGTTGCACAATTCGTGTGACTACTTTTATTTTTTTAACTACTTTTATTTTTGCAGCCGCTTTTATTTTTTGCAGCCGCTTTACTTTTATTGCAACTTACTTTTATTGCAACTTATTTTTACACATTTACTTCAGATGCAAAAATCAGCACGTGCTCACTATTACTGTCGGTAGTCGCAATAATTCTAGTATTACCACCATCTTTCAAACGCAAACGTTTACGCAAAAATTCAACAGAAATAGGGAAATTACGCGTAACAATATTCGCGTGAGTAATATTTGCTAGGACTTGTTTTATTTCACGCTTATTCATGCTACATACGCTATCAATTTTCCATATTTTTCCAGGAAAATCGGCACAATATTTTTCCGAAACATAAACGTGACTATTAATGTTTAGCTGATGCATTTTATATTGATCTTCTAATTCTACAAAGCAACCTGCTTTCATAATTGCAGCATTAGGTTCATAAACATATTGCGCCCAATCTTTCCAATTCTTAATGCTGAGATTATCGTAATTTTTTGTAGAATCATCTACCTCATTTTGCGCATTTCGCTCATTTTGCGCTGAAATTTGCTTCTGATTACTGTAAGCGTTTTGTATAACAGTTTTTTGATTGTCATTAACGCAATATATTTGAATATTCGCATGTATTTTATTGTCGAGAACAATAAGTAATTCTTTGCATTCATTACGATGCGCAACAATATGCACCGACGACACATTTCCTTGAAAATCGTCAACTACTTTATGCCAATCAAGCATTGGAGAAAGCTTAATCATCACTATTTGAGCTTTATTAAGCAGCTGATTTTTAAGTTCTAAAACGTTTGGAGTGCAATCTTCAATAGCATAAGTGCGAGCACCTTGCGTATTACGTCTTGCAGGATCAACATATATGATTGTTGCGCAAGGAATGCTATTAAGAGCGTCAAGACAGTTGTCGTTATAGCATTGAATGTTATTAATGCCGAATGCTTTTATATTATGCTGAGCAATACTAGATAGTTCACTTTGCTGCTCAACTAATATTGCAGAATCAAAATATTTAGACATAATAATGCAATCAACGCCAAAGCCACCAGTAAGATCTACTAATGTAGGTGATTTTACATTTAGATTCTTAAGTAATTCTTGCGCAAAATCTGCCTTATATTGCGCTGTAGCTTGCGAAGAGCATTGCTCCATAGAAATATGTGCAGGATATATAATTTCGTCGCATGAGGCCCATTTAGGCAGTTTCTGCTGTGCTATTTGCAATCCTTTAATTTGATTTACAGCAAAAGGAATATCAATACCAGCATTTCTAGGTGCTTTAAGAGCAGCTTTAGTTGGTTCTAATTGCGCATTTTCTTTAATAAAAGTTAGTGTTTGCTCTGTTGCGCAATTAATTTCATTTGGTTTATGTAACTCTTGAAGCATAGTTTTATTGTTACTTAACACGTGGAATAAAAATGTGGAATAAAAATGTGGAATAAAAATGCTGCTTGCGTTACTTACTAGCAGCGCAAGCAGCTTATTTTTAGTAGTTATTATTTAATTTAGATATTTACTTTAATGAGCTGTCAGAATCTGTATTAGTAGTGGCAGAAGGAGACGTGCTAGGGCGCGTAATTAAAGTAATTGCAGAACCCTTATCAACCTTGCTGCCTGCTTCTTCAGACATACTTATAACAATATCGTCATCTTTTGCAATGGAATCAGAAACTACTCTTAATCCTTTAGATTCAAGTAACTTCTTTGCCTGCTTAAACGTAATAGTTCCAAGATCAATGTGTGGAACTTCTATCTTTGGCGATCCTTGAGACACATACACTGTAATAGAGCTATGCGGTTTAACAGACGTTCCAGAATCTGGATTCAACCTTGTTACAGAATTTTCAGGTACGCTATCTGAATCTTCCTTAACAATATCTGCAGTAAAGCCAAGATTTTGTAATTGATTAACCACAATATCTTTGTTCTGTCCCACAAGACCATCAGGAATCTTCGTTAATCCAGAAGCAATGTATAAAGTAATTAATGTTCCCTTGTCTGCATATGAATCAGCATCAGGATCAGTGCGCGTTACGTGATCTTTCTTTACTTCAGGACTATCTTCAACTCGAACATTAGAAACTTTAAATCCTGCATGTTCTAGTATTTTACGAGCAGCTTCCTGCGTTTTACCACTTACATCCGGAACTCTAGTTGATTGAGGTCCAACTGAGAACCAAACAGTAACCTTACTTCCAGCTGCCACATGTTCGCCGCCGCGAGGAGATTGTTTAGTAAAAGTGCCTTCCGGCTGCGAAGAATGATCATCTTCACGAATATCAGGAACTAATCCTAAGGCTCGCAATTTTTCACGAGCAGCATCCTGCGTTGTTGTTTCCATAAACGATGGAACTACCACATCGCCAGCCATGCGGCTACGATTCATCATGAACAGAATTCCAAAAATAACTAATAGTGCAACTAAAGCTCCAATAATCGAACCAATTACCACGCGCTTTCTACGTTGCGCTTGCATTGTTGCGCGCTGTACTGCACGAGTACTTGGAGCAAATGCTGCTGCGTTTGAAGAACCAACCTGACCAGTAATAGGATTGAAGGATTGCGTTGCAGCACCATCTGTTGCGCTAATAGCCATTGTTGCAGCATTCTGCTCTGCTTGCTTGCGAGCTTTCATATTAGCTAAATCAGTAAGAGGATTAAAAGCTGCAGCAACAGGAACTCCACCATTCATGAATGCGAGAATGTCATTCTTAAATTCTGAAGCTGTGGCGTAACGATTTTGACGATCTTTAGCCATTGCTTTAGCGCAGATTTTATCCCACATAACAGGCATGCCTGGAACAAGCGTACTAAGCGGAGTAGCTACTTCTGACACATGCTGATACGCAATAGCTACAGCAGAATCTCCAATAAACGGAGGACGCCCTGTTAGCATCTCATATAACACACATCCTGCAGAGTACAAGTCAGAGCGCATGTCTACTTGTTCTCCACGAGCTTGTTCAGGAGACAAGTATTGTGCAGTTCCAACAACTCCTTGAGACTGTGTCATTGTGGTTGCGGAATCATCAAGAGCGCGAGCAATTCCAAAGTCCATAACTTTTACCATGCCCTGCTCAGAAATCATAATGTTTCCAGGCTTAATATCGCGGTGAATAATTCCCATTCTGTGCGAATATTCCAAAGCGTTAAGCACACCAATCATAACTTGTTCGGCATCACGCTGGCTTAAAGCGCCGTTCATTTTAAGAATATCGCGTAAAGTTTTGCCTTTAATATATTCCATTACTAAATATGGCAGACGCTCTTCTAAGCCATTTTCAGCAATAACAGACTCTTCGCCAGAATCGTAAATATTTACAATATTAGTATTGTTCATTTGCGCGATTGCGTGCGCTTCTCTTCTGAATCGCGACAAGAAAATCTCGTCGTTTGCTAAATCAGAACGCATTATTTTCACAGCAACAGTGCGACCGAGACGCTTGTCCACAGCAACGCGCACTTCTGCCATGCCGCCGCGGCCAATAAGTTCTCCTAATTCATATCGACCATTCGCTAATGAAGTTGGCATTGCGGTACTCATTGCTGCTCCTTGCGATTATTGATGTTCAAAATATTTATAATTTTAACTTGATTTTGCGGCATACTCTTAATACATCGTATATGCCGCGAATTTGTGATAAGCACTCCAGTAGTATTGTTAAAAGCTGTTTCTTGATCAAGCAGCCTACGTTCAATACGAGATAATACTTTCGACACAACTAATGCGTCTTTTGGACGATCCTTAGGATCTTTTGCGAGCATAGACATAACAAATTGTCTTAATTGCAAGTCAACAGTTTCCGGCAACGGTGGCACAGGATCGTTAACATGTGCTGCAGCAATATCTACTGGCGTAGCACCAGTAAACGGTCTGTGTCCGCACAAGCCTTCATATGCTACAACGCCTAAAGAGTAAATATCAGATTGGGCAGTAGCTTGTTCTCCTTGAGCTTGTTCCGGAGAAATATATTGTGCGGTACCAACTACCATTCCATCCTGCGTAATCTGCTCCTGATCGTTGGAGTAAGACACTCCAAAATCAGTAATTTTTACATTGCCAGTGTCTGAAACCATAATATTTGCAGGTTTCACATCGCGATGAATAACTCCGTGCGAGTGAGCTACAAAAAGACCACGAGCTGTTTGAATAAGAATAGGTAAAAGTTTGGTTGGTTCAATAACTTTTTCTTTATGATACAAATCAGCTAACGATTTGCTTGGCACGTATTCCATAATTAGGAAACCAATGCCATCATGCTCATAGTAATCAAATAATGCTGCAATGTTAGGATGCGCTAAATTGGCCGAATTGTGCGCTTCTGCACGAAGACGGCGCAACTTTGCTTCCACGTTTGCCGTATCTGTACGCAAAGCTTTAATAGCAACAATTCGTCCAAGTTGAATATCAAAGCCCTTCCAGACTTCTCCCATACCACCTTGTGCAAGGCGGCGATCGAGTCGATAACGATGATGAACTAACTGTCCTTCAACGAGTTTCATTGTGTAAGCGCCTCCTTCATCACTTCACGCATAATAGGACCTGCAGCATAAGAGCCAAACGTAGTTGTATTGTGCACAACTACCGCTATAGCTATTTTAGGATCTTCTGCCGGAGCAAAACCAATAACCCAACCATTTGCAGCTTGATTATGCAAACCGATTTGCGCAGTACCAGTCTTTGCCGCAACGTGAATATTTGGCAAAGAAAGGTTTGGATTTTCTTTTGTTACTACAGCTTGCATCATAGCTGTTAATTTAGCCGCACTATCGCTACTCATAACTTGATTCATAACTGATGGTTTAGTTTGCGACAATACTGACAAATCGCTAGATCTTACGCAATCAACAAGCGTAGGCTTCATCAATGTACCACCATTTGCAATAGCTGCTGCAACCATTGCGTTTTGTAATGGAGTTACTCTTGAATCTGCTTGACCAATAGATTCCAAAGCAAGCTTATCGGGGGTTGGATTCAAAGAAAAAGTAGATGCTACTGCGCGCAATGGGAATCCAGTAGAATCTGAACCATCAACAGTTAGAGAGTCAAAGAAACCAAACTTCTTTGCCTGTTTTACAATCGCATCAACGCCCAAAGAGTTACCTAACTGAGCAAATGCTGTATTAGAAGAATATGCTAAAGCATCTTCGAACGAAATCTTACCGTCTACACCATTTGCTTGAGAACCAACATTAGTCAAAGAAGTGTTTGTTCCAGGAAGAGTATAACTATTTCCTGCAGGAATTAAAGTATTTGGCTGATATTTTCCAGATTCTAGCGCTGCTGCAGCAACAACTGTTTTAAACGTAGAACCAGGAGCGTAAAGCTCGGAAATAGTACGGTTTAGCATCGGATTTGATATATCCGAAGTTATGTGCTCGTAAGATTTATTTACTGAAGAAATATTGTGGAGAGCAAGAACGTTTGGATCATAACTTGGTGTGCTTACCATAGCACGAATTCTGCCAGTTTTAGGCTCAATAGCAACTAAAGCAGCATCCTTATTTTTCAACAGATTATACGCAAGATTTTGCAAACGAGCATCAATAGATGTTTCTATAGAAGCACCACGGTTTGTAGCTCCCGTAAACAATGAGCGGAACCTTTGCCAGAATAGTTCATCAGATTCACCGCTTAATAAACTATTGCGCGAAGCTTCAATTCCGCGGTCTGCACGCTGGCTAATAGAGAAGTATCCAGTAACCGGAGCGTACACATCTCCATTAGAATACTGTCGTTGATACACAAAAGCATCTTTAGAAGGCTCAGATTTTGCTATAACTGTGCCGTCAGAAGTAAGAATTGCACCTCTTGGAGCTCCAAATTCATGATACAAAGCTCTTCTGTTGCGAGGATCCGCGTTTAAAGCGTTAGCATTAATAGAAGTAATAATTGTGCTTGAAATTCCAAGAATTATAAAAAGTACTATTACAGCTGTAAAAAGTTCTCGCAAACATTTATTCATTGCTATCACCTCGCATTTCAGAGGCGACGACTATTTTATTAGCGTAATTTATTTCTTCACTGCTGCTATTTTCGCCACTATTATTTGATTCACTATTTTTTGCAATATTATTATTTTCACGCTCTTGCAATTCTCTTTCACGCAATGCTGCTAAAGCTTCATATTGGAATGCGTCAGACATAATCGCAGATTCAGGCTTATTTGCAGCATTTGAAATAACAATAAGCAAAGCTGCTAGCAAATAATTCGCAACTAGCGAAGATCCTCCGGCAGCCATGTATGGCATGGTTAAACCTGTTAGAGGAATTACTAAAGTAATGCCTCCAACAACGGTAAATACTTGGAATGCCATAGTAAAAACAAGGCCGGAAGCTAATAGTTTTCCAAAACCATCTTTAATTTTCATGGCAGTAATCATGCCAGAAGAAATAATAATCAAATACAAAACTAATACGCATAAAAGTCCTGTAAGACCAAGTTCTTCACCAACTGAAGCGTAAATAAAATCAGAATTAGCTAAAGGAGTAATAGAAGGATGCCCTTGGCCTAATCCTGTTCCAGTAGTTCCTCCAGCAGCCAAACCAAAAAGTCCAGATACAATCTGAGCGGAACCTCCAGGGAACCTGTTATACACAGCATTGTCAAATGGATGCAACCATGAATCCACACGGTATTGCACATGTGCGAATAACTTTACTGCAACCAAGCATCCTAAAGTAAATGCAACAAATCCAACAACTAACCAGCCTTTACGCCCAGTTGCCACATACAGCATTGCCACGAACATTGCAAAGAACATTAAAGACGTTCCAAGATCATGCTGTACTACAAGAACGCCCATAGAAATAGCCCAAACAAGCGCAATAGGACCAGTATCTTTTAAACGAGGCAAATGAACGCCTAGAACCTTATTTCCTCCAACAGCAAGACGATCTCTGTGGTTAAATAAGTATGCTGCAAAGAAGAACGAAAGAAAAAGCTTAGCAAATTCTCCTGGCTGTAATGTGTGGCTGCCGAATCCAACCCAAATTCTAGCTCCGCCAATTTCTTTTCCAAATCCTGGAATCATAGGAGAAAGTAAAAGAACTAAGCCAATAACCATATTCACATACGAGAATCGTCTAAGTATACGATAATCCTGCAAGAAGATAACAAAAATAATAGATAATACGAGAGCAGCACAAACCCATATCATCTGCTTCATTGCAATATTCGTGTTATTTTGCCTGTCGATTCTTGCAATTAGTACTGTTCCAATAGAAGTAAGCAGCATAATGCATGGCAAAATTGCTTGGCTTGCGTATGGTTGCTTAGCTAGAAGCACTCCCCAAAACACAAAGAATAATGCAGCAACAAGAAGCATCATTGCAATATAATTTGCAGAAATATAACCATCTATTCGGAAAAACATTTGTAAAAATGCCATTCCGGAAAGAACTGTTGCAAAAAGAAGTAAAGCAACTTGACGTATTCGCGTAGCAATTAGACTCATGAGGTTTTATCCTCCTGCTTCGCTCTATTATCTTCCGTCTTATTTTCTATTTTCTTTTGTTGCTTTTCGCGCCGCTTTTCTTTAGCACGAGCATGCATTTCTTTACGAATTAAAGTAGCGTGTCCACGAGCTTCAGCTAAGCTGCCAAAGCTAATACCTTCTCGTAATTGTTCTTGCCAAGATTTATCAAGATTTTTTACAGGAATATTTGTAGATTCAATTTCGTGAGATAATCCAATACCAAAAATGTTCGTTGGAACACCTTGATAAATAACAACACGATTATTATTTTGGCCAATATAATATTGCGTTTGCGTCCAAGCGTACACACCATATCCGGCACCAGAAACAACTAATAATCCAAGCAAAATTCCTAAAGCAATACCTATACGAGTCCACCTTAAGCGCAGCGAATGAGCACGATGAGCTTCATCCTGCTCCTTCTTTACAGCTCTAGCAACATCCGGATCATGCGGATCCGTAGAAATTTTACCGTTTTTCTTAGTAACAATCGGTATTTCATTCGTATCAGGAGTATGTAAATAACCAGCTTCTTCGCGAATATGAGAAGGTTGAACAATTCGTGTCATAGAAACTGTAGAATCACTATTTAAAACCGAACTGTCATCATCACCATTTTGCGCTAATGCTGCAGCACGCTGCGCTGGCGAATTTTTATCTTCACGCAATTCAGGAGTTGAAGAAACTGCTTTATTAACAATATCTGCAATAGATTCAAGATCTTGACTTGCAGCACCACCAATAAGCGGCGTTTGGTGCGGCAAATCAAAAGCATCAGCATCAAGAGCAAGAGTCGCGTCAGCAATAACAGCAGTAACGTTATCCGTACTTCCAGCTCTAAGCGCCATAGCTACTAATTTTTGAGCACACTCTTCCTGATTAGAAATAGTGCTCATAACATCTTGAATAGTTGTGTCCTCAAGAACACCACACAAACCGTCTGAGCATAAAAGCCAACGGTCAGAAGGATGGGCTTGTCTTAAAGCAATATCCGGACGAGGATCTATATCAAAATCGCCCAATACTCGCATAACAACATTACGTTGAGGATGGTTACGAGCTTCTTCTGGAGTAATATGACCCGTATCAATAAGATGCTGAACATAACTATGATCAGTAGTCATGCGCATAAGATGATTGTCACGAAGCAAATACGCTCTAGAATCACCTAAATGAGCCAAAACCCAATATCCACACACAAGAGTCACAGCTGTTACAGTAGTTCCCATTCCAGCAAGACGACGCTCACGCTTAGCTTTACCAACAATTGCATCATGAGCAGCCATAATTGATGTTTCCATCATTGAAGATACTGCTTTTACATCATGCGGACGAGAATCTTGTTCAATATGAGCAAGAGAACGTATTGCAATAGTAGACGCTGTGTCTCCTCCAGCGTGACCACCCATGCCATCACAAATAGCAGCTAAATGTTCTCCAGCAAACGCAGAATCCTGATTATTGCTTCTTACAGTTCCAACATCGCTTACTGCAGTAGCATACATAAATAGTATTTTTTCAACAGACTCAGCATATTTTGTCTGCTCATCGTTTGTATTGTTAGAAGATTTAGTTTCTTCAATTTGATTAGTAATTGCAGATTGTGGATTTTTTTCATCATTTGAATTGATTTGTGTCATATCGTCACCTCAATTCAAACATGGTTGCGCCTATTCGCACCGAAGTGCGAGGTGCTAACACAACAGGCTCACTAACTCGAGTATGACCAATCATAGTTCCGTTAGTACTACCTAAATCTTCAAGAACCCAAGCATGAACAGTTTGGTTAAAATACACGCGAGCATGATGAGAAGAAACAAACTCATCATTTAAAACAACAGTATTTGATGCAGCTCGTCCGAGAGTAACTCCAGCAGCGTTAAGTGGAAAAGATGATCCAGCTAGTGGACCGTCAATAACAACTAGTAACGTTGGTTCAACTTCGGAATTACTTGCAGCCTGCGTTTTCAAAATATTAGATACAGGTTTTTGATTAGCTTGCGAGTATGCTACATCATGAGACGCTCGTCGAGATTTTTTCTTCCAAAAATGCGATTTTTTAGGACTAAAAACCTCAATATCGCAACGAAGTGAGCGAATAGCGCACCATACAAAAACCCAAAGTAAAGCCAAAAAACCATACTTGAGTATTGCAAAAGTTAATTCAGTAAACATCATGCGCTTTATCGTCTCCTCAACCAGAAATACTTACTACTCCTGCTCTTGAGACGATGCCCAATAGAGAATACGCGTACGTCCAATAGTAATAGTGTTACCATCTACCAACGTTGCCGCTGGAACTTGATGACCCTCTACATAAGTGCCATTAGTAGAACCCAAATCTCGAGCAATAACACCATCAGGAGTAATATCAATCCCAAGATGATGACGAGAAATACCAGGATCATCAATCACAATATCGCAACCAGATCCGCGGCCCAAAATTGTACGATCTTTTGTAAGCAAATACTGATTTCCATTAATCTCAAGCATAGGATGATTTTGCTGCTGATCATCGGTTGTAACAGGAACAGCATTGCCTTGCACAGACTCGGAAGTTAAGTGGAAATTACCTTTAGTTAATTCCAAATCTTCTTCAAAAATAACAACCACAGGACCTACAAAAGCATAATGTTGACTTTTAGCATATTGCGTAAGATTATCAGCAAGCTCATTAGCTAAAGCTTCACTGCCCCATTGCTCAATGTGATCAAAATCTGGTGTGCTCAGCTTAAAACGATACTCATTCGGAGCAACAGTATGATCGCGTCCAATAGGCATTGCTTCAGCATCAATTTCACGTTCCAAAGCACTAGAAAAATCAACTGGCTGTAAATCTTTGGAGCCGAATTTTGCGAAGACACCGTTAACTGCACCTTCCACGCTCTTCTCAAATCGGTCAAAAACGCTCATGGTAAACCCTTTCTATCTGTTCACCATAGTACTCGCACCAGGTACGGTACTCAACCAACACACTTTGTTTATTATTTATATTTTATTTATTATCGACTTAACTACGTATTTATAACGTGCATTTACTTCTTAGTAAGTGTACTCTTAACAAGTATGACGCAAAAAAATAATAACAATCATGGCGGATTGTCAATAATCACTCGTAATTCCGCTACTATATTTACATTTTTGCTAGCAATTATTATACCTTGCTTAGCTAAAGCACTATTAGTTACTAGCAACGAACGCGCTTATGAAGAGAATATTGTTGCTTGGCTCCACAATAGTGTTCCTTCCTTTTTACTAACATTTTCTAAAATACTAGCTATTGTTTTTTCTACTAAAGGATGTTTAGCAATATTAGTTTTGCTTGCAATAGTATCTTTATTCGTAAGCAAAAATTGGAAGATTACGCTTACTCAGCTTCTAATTTCACTTCTACCTATGATTTACGTTTTTGCAGTGAAGTTTGCTGTACATCGTCCTCGACCATACATTGGTATTAATATTAAATTACCTCCTGACCCAAGTTTCCCAAGCGGTCACACTTCTGCAGCTGTTGCAATATGCGTTATGGCAATGCTTATTATTTATGTTGCTAAACCATCATTAGTTCAAATTGGTTTACTTTTTAGCTCACTAATAGTTGTTATAGTTGCAGTTTCACGTCTTATTGTTGCTGCTCATTTCCCTACTGACGTACTAGCAGCAGCAATTATGTATCCTCTACTTTCTATTTCAATTTTGCGAGCATTCCAACGTCATAATTTATATGCGGATAATAGAAAAATTGAAGAATACACTATTAAAAATTTTATAAATGAAAATTCTAAAGAAAGCGAAAATTCTGATGATTCAAGGATTTAAAAAATTTATTTTAAGAGGCAGCGTTATTGATATGGCTGTCGGTGTTGTTATGGGTAGTGCTGTAACAGCAGTAGTAACATCAATTGTTAAGAATATTATTAACCCGCTTATTGCAATGATTTGCGGAAAGCCAGAACTTGATGGTGTTCTTACCATTACAATGAATGGCGCAACAATTTCTTTCGGAGCTGTAATAGGCTCACTTCTTAACTTCCTTATTATTGCAACTGCAGTATATTTCTGCATTGTTTTGCCAATTAATAAGCTGCGAGAAATCGGAGTTAACTTATTGCAAATTGAGAAAGAAAAAACTGAGGAAGAAAAGCGTAAAGAACGCGAAGAAAAGACTATTCAAATTTTGCAAGATATTCGCAACGAATTAGCAAAAAGATAATATTCTTACTACTTAAATATTCTTATATTTAAAAAGTTCCCGTTAATTAGAAATAATTAGCGGGAACTTTATTAATTAAAAATGTTGTTATCAGTCGTCACCAAGAGTGATGTGTATACCACCAACAAGTGAACCAACAACGTTATATAGAAGCGCAACTATTGCGGACAGTACTGTAATAATAACTATTTCAACAATTGAAAAAATAGTAGTAGCACTTAATACAGTTGGCAAAGAAAACACGTCTGCAAGGTTAAAACCGTTACTATCCAGGCCAGTTGAAGAAACAATTTGTGTTACTTGATCAAAAACACCAATCATATTCAAGAAAAGCCACACTAAACCAGATGCAATAACTTGAATAATGCCACCTGCAACGCTTAATAGGAATGTAACTTTTGCAACAGACCACGCGTCAACTCTTACTAAAGAAAGACTCATTCTTCTTGCACGCGGTGTACGACTTGGTTTTGATGTATGAGATTTATTTGCAGTAGGAGAAGCAATTCCGCCAATTGTGCGACGCGATGTAGAAGAGCTGCTAAATCGTCCTGCTGATGAGGATGATAAAGAATTCTTAACAATATTACCTAAGGAAGAAATACGTAAGCCTTCATCAGCTTTGTCTTCTTCCTTACTGAAGTAATTATTTTCCTCAGAAGGAACTTCTTTTTCTGCAGATGCTTCTGAATTATTAGACAAAAACATTGCAGACTCACCAATATTGTTAATTGGATTTTGCGATGGCTCAAAATTTTCGCTCATCTTAAGTGTTCCTTCTCTTAATTATTTTTTATAATCAGTGTAATTATACTAATGAGAGTACCAATCAAAACGGACGATATCCGCTTATTATGGCACTCTCACTAGCTTTTATTCAATATTTTATTTTTATTATTTAAAAATAAGTAGATTAATTAAGCTTCTTCATTTTCTGAAGTTACTTGATTTTCTGAAGTTACTTGATTTTCTTCTACTTGATTTTCTTCATCATCTGTTTCTTCGTTTCGAGCAATAGAGATGATTTCGTCGCCTTTATCTGGTTTAGCTAATGTTACGCCTTGAGTAGTTCGACCTGTGCGCTTAACTTCGTTTACATCAGAACGAATTACTTTACCAGACTTCATAATTGCCATTACTTGATCAGTTTCCTCAACAATCAAGGCACCAACTAATGAGCCGCGACCTTCTGCAAGCTGTACAGCTTTTACGCCATAACCATTTCTTCCTTGCAAACGGTACTCTTCAATAGCTGTTCTCTTAGCAAAGCCTTCGTTAGTAACAACAAGAAGATCTTTACTAGTTTCTGCGGCAACAACATCCATATCGAGCAATTCGTCACCTTCACGGAATCTCATGCCCTGAACGCCAGCAGTTTGACGTCCCATTGGTCGAAGCTGCTCATCATCCGCTCTAAACTTCAAACTCATACCAAGCTTAGAAACAAGAATAATATCGTCTTCTGGATTGCAAAGTGCTGCTCCAATAAGCTCATCTACTGGCTCACCAGTTTCTTCATCAGCCATCAATCGAACAGCAATTAAACCACCTTGGCGAGGAGAATCATACTCTTGCAAAGCTGTTTTCTTAACTTTTCCAGAGCGAGTTGCCAACACCAAGTATTTTGCTACATCATAGTTTTGAATTGACAAAACTGCCTGAATTGTTTCACCAGGAGTAAATTGCAGCAAATTAGCAACGTGCTGACCTTTAGAATCTCTTGAACCTTCTGGAAGTTCGTAAGCTTTTAGACGATAAACTCGACCACGATTAGTAAAGAAGAGCAACCAATTATGTGTAGATGTTAAGAAGAAATGATCTACTACATCATCTTCACGAAGCTTTGCACCCTTAATACCTTTACCACCGCGATGCTGAGCGCGATATTCGTCTGCTTTAGTGCGCTTAATATATCCTGCGCGCGTTACGGTAACAACCACGTTTTCTTCTGCAATAAGATCTTCAACATTCATTTCACCAGAGAATGGAAGAATCTTAGTTCTGCGATCATCACCATATTTTGCAACGATTTCGTCAAGTTCGTCGCCAACAATTTTGCGCTGACGTTCTGGACTTGCCAAAATATCGTTATAGTCTGCAATCTTGCGCATTAATTCTTCATGCTCGTCAAGAATCTTTTGACGTTCCAAAGCTGCAAGTCTACGAAGCTGCATTGCAAGAATAGCGTCTGCTTGAACTTCATCAACATCAAGCAAATTCATTAAGCCTACACGCGCAGTATCAACATCTTTAGACGAGCGAATTAAAGCTACAACCTCATCGATCATATCCAAGGCTTTTAAGTAACCTTGCAAAATATGATCGCGCTCTTCTGCTTCACGCTTTAAGTAACGTGTACGACGATCTATAACTTCAAGCTGATGAGCTACCCAGTGACGAATAAAAGCGTCCAAACTCAAAGTTCTAGGCACACCATCAACCAAAGCAAGCATATTCGCGCCGAAAGTTTGCTGGAGCTGAGAATGCTTATACAAGTTATTTAGAACAACTTTTGGAACAGCATCACGCTTAAGAACCAAAACCAAACGCTGACCTGTACGACCAGAAGTTTCGTCGCGCATATCAGCAATTCCTTGAATCTTTCCGTCGCGCACAGCCTCCCTAATAGAAGCTGCTAAACGATCAGGATTGACTTGATAAGGAAGCTCAGTTACAACTAAGCACATGCGTCCCTTAATTTCTTCAGTATTAACTACTGCACGCATTGTAATTAAGCCGCGGCCCGTACGGTACGCTTGCTCAATTCCCTTATGACCTAAAATGGTTGCGCCAGTAGGGAAATCAGGTCCTTTAATGCGCTGAATTAAAGCCTCAAGCAATTCTTCTTTACTTGCATCAGGATGATCCAAAGCCCAGTGCACACCATCAGCCACTTCACGCATATTATGAGGTGGAATATTGGTTGCCATACCAACAGCAATACCTGCAGAACCATTAACTAAAAGATTCGGGAATCTTGCTGGAAGAACTGTAGGCTCTTGAGTTTTACCATCATAATTTGGCAGGAAATCTACGGTATCTTTATCAATATCGCGCACCATTTCCATAGCCAAAGGTGCCATACGACATTCTGTATAACGCATTGCTGCAGCAGGATCGTCACCAGGAGAACCAAAGTTTCCTTGACCATCAACAAGCATATAACGCATAGACCAAGATTGAGCCATACGTACCAAAGTGTCATAGATAGCAGAATCACCATGAGGGTGATACTTACCCATAACATCACCAACAACACGAGAGCACTTGTTGTATCCGCGATCAGGCCTGTAGCCACCGTCATACATTGCGTAAATAACACGACGATGAACAGGCTTCAAACCGTCACGAACATCCGGCAAAGCTCGCTCAATAATAACGGATAATGCATAAGCAAGATAAGATTCGCGCATTTCTTGCTGCAAATCCATATGCTTTACTCTAGCGCCCTTCATTAAACCATAATCAGTATTATCTGATTCTTGAGGGCTTTGTGGTTCCATTGAGCCATCAGGTAACTGATTTTGCTCTTCGCTATCATTGTTAGCGGAGTTTATTTCGTCTACCACTGCAATTCCTTTTTATTCTTATAAGTTACTAACGTTTTATTTTTTATATCTTTTAGATATAGCAATAACTTTTAAGCATCAATAAACCTTGCATCATGAGCATTTCGTTGAATGAAGAGTCTACGTGGCTCCACTTCATCACCCATAAGCATTGAGAAGGTTTCGTCAGCACGAGCAGCATCTTCAATATGAATTTGCTTTAAGATTCTGTGTTCAGGATCCATAGTGGTTTCCCACAATTCCTGATAGCTCATCTCACCCAAGCCCTTATATCGCTGAATACCTTCTCCTTTAGGAAGTTGACGTCCTGCAGCTTTTCCTTCTGCTAATACGCGGTCTCGTTCAGCATCAGTATAAACAAAATCGTGTGCTCCCTTACTCCACTTCAAACGGTACAAAGGAGGCATAGCAACATAAACGTATCCTGCTGTAATCATAGGACGCATATATCGGAAGAATAAAGTCAAATTCAAGGTTGCAATATGAGCACCATCAACATCAGCATCAGCCATAATAATAACTTTGTGATATCGAACCTTGCTTAAATCAAAATCTTCACCATAACCGCCGCCAACTGCAGTGATTAAGGATTCAATAGTTTCAGACTTCATCATTCGGTCAATAGAAGCGCGCTCAGTGTTCAAAATCTTACCGCGCAAAGGCAAAATTGCTTGCGTAATAGGATCTCTACCTTGAATTGCGGAGCCACCTGCAGAATCACCCTCAACAATGAACAATTCGCACTCTTCAGGATTACTTGACTGGCAATCCTTCAACTTATCTGGCATTCCAGCAGTTTCAAAAATAGACTTACGTCTTGTATTTTCGCGAGCTTTCTTTGCAGCCAAACGTGCGCGGGATGCTTCCATAGCTTTTTGAATAATATTCTTAGCTTCACTTGGATGAGAATCAAACCAGTCTCCAAGCTTTTCTGTCATTACTCGCTGCACAAAAGTTTTTGCTTCAGAGTTTCCAAGCTTCGTTTTAGTCTGACCTTCAAATTGTGGAGTAGTTAGCTTTACAGAAACAACTGCAGTTAAGCCTTCACGAACATCATCGCCAGAAAGATTAGTATCTTTTTCTTTTAAGATATTTTTTTCACGAGCATAACGATTAATTAATGTCGTTAAAGCAGCGCGGAATCCTTCTTCGTGAGTTCCACCTTCAGTAGTTGAAATAGTATTTGCAAAAGTATGAACTGCTTCAGAATAAGCAACAGTCCATTGCATAGCAATTTCTGCAGAAATACCAATTTCAAGATCTTCAGCTTCAAAATCAATAACATCTGGTTCAACAGGCACAGATTTACGAGACTTTACTAAATAGTCAACGTAATCTTTAATACCATGCTCATACTGGTAGCTAACACTTTGATGCTTATTTTCACCAGAAGATTCATTATATCCAGCAACTTCGTCGCCAGCTTCATCAGGCTTGCGCAAGTCAGTTAAGGAAATCTTTAAACCTTTATTAAGAAATGCCATCTGCTGGAAGCGAGAGCGCAATGTTTCAAAATCATAAGTAGTTGTTTCAAAAATTGCACCATCTGGCCAGAATGTTACGGAAGTACCAGTAGATTCTCCTTCTTCCATTGGCTTTCCTTTTGCCAAAGGAGCAGTAGGATGCTGATCTACGTAAGTTTGAGTCCAATGGAATCCTTGACGACGAACTTCAATTTCTACTCGAGTTGAAAGTGCATTTACTACAGAAATACCTACGCCGTGAAGACCACCGGAAACAGCGTAACCGCCGCCACCAAACTTACCACCAGCATGAAGCTTAGTCATAACAGTTTCAACACCAGAAACGCCTTCGCCTGGTACTTCATCAACTGGAATACCACGACCATCATCAACAACACGAATAGCATTATCTGGCAAAATAGTTACTTCAATATGAGAAGCATAACCTGCCAAAGCTTCATCAACAGAATTATCTACAATTTCGTAAACCAAGTGGTGCAAACCACGAGGACCTGTAGAACCAATATACATACCAGGTCTAATACGAACTGCCTCTAAACCTTCTAGAACACGAAGATCACTCGCATCATAATGTTCAGGAGCAAGTGAATCATCAAGTTGAGCATCATCAAGCTTATGCTCTTCGACGGTACTATCCATCGAATTATCTTCCGTGTTTGTCACTTTAGGTCCCTTCACAATTTGCCTCATATTAAAAGGCATTTATAAAGCCAACACATGCTAGAAAGCACATAAAAGGGCATTCTAGCGCCTCAACCATAATACATGACGTTCTATACATAGAATATTGCATCTCGTTAATAAGAGGCCTTTTTATTATTTTCTAATAAATATTTTAAAAATATTAGACAAATATTATAAAAACTATCTTTTCCAGGCACCTAATCCAGTAGTAGTAGGACCAATAACTTTAATTTCTTTAATTTCAATATCAGAAAGATTTTGACTAATTTTTTTCTTTAATTGAGGCAATAAATAAGAAAGTTGCGTTGCCCAAACTGTTGATTGCGCTCTAATAATAAGCACATCATTTACGATTTGGCTTATTTCGCAATGTTGAGCAATATTAATACCTACTACATTTTCCCAAGAAGAACGCAATTTTGCTATAGAAAGCTGTTTATTCCATCTATTAGTTGAAGCAAAATTTTCTAATACACCAGAAAATGCATTAGGATCTCTGCCTGGTTTACCAAAATTTTCCCAAGCTTTTTCCGCACTATTTACTCGATTTTTTTCACGCTCTTCTTTAGCAATAATTGGATTAAAAATAATTGCCGGCAACTTTCTAGTATCAATATTGAGCATTTTATAAACAGGAATCATAATTAATCCTTCTGCTCACAATTACGATTAGCAATTATTTCTTTTATAAAATCATTATGAAGAGAATTTAGATTATCAATATTTTTCTGCTCTTCATAAATTTTCTCAATATTTATTAGATTGTTGCTATTAATTTCATCATCTTCAGGTATGTCATTAAGAGAGGATGTAGTAATAAAAACTTGTCCTTGCTTTTTTGAAAAGTTTAATATTTGTTTACGCCTATTTTCATCAAGTTGAGCAAAAACATCATCAAGAATAATAATAGGATTTTCGTTATTAATCTCTTCCAAAGCTTTGCATAATGCCATTTTAATAGCTATTGAAATAGTCCAAGATTCACCATTAGAAGCAAAATCTTTAGCTGGCATATTATCTAGCATAAAATTAATATCGTCACGATGCGGTCCTATTAAATTGCATCCTCGAGCCAATTCTCCAGGATAAATACGCTTAAAATGTTCGCTTAATAAATTATTTATTTCAATATTATTTTCTAAAGTATCTTCTGTATTATCTTCTAAAGAATTCTCTAAAATATCTTCTAAATTATCTTCTTCTAAATTTTTATTAATAAAAACTTCTTCAAAAGAAGGTTCATATTTTAAAGTCGCATTTTCCTCACTACTAGTAAGAGATTTAATAATTTTAGAAAAATATTTATTAAGAATTTGTACAGTTTTATTGCGAAGTTTAGTTATTCTAATTCCGCTTTCAATAAATTTTCCAGTCCAAATTTCCAATCCCGATAAAGAAACTGGCTGATTAGCATATGAAAATTCTCGAATATTTTTTAATAAGGCTGCACGCTGTTTAGCAATATGCTTAAAATCTTGCAAATATTTAGCATAGTTTGGTATTAATAATGTTCCAGCTTGGTCAAGAAAAGTACGACGAATTGTAGGATCACCTATAACAAGCGATTGATCACGAGGAGTAAACGAAACAACAGGTAATAATCCAACAATATCTTTGATATATAAAGATTTCCCGCCATTAATACGAGCTCTATTACTTCCCTTTAAAGAAAGATTAATTTCATAAGTAGTTTGGTTATTATTTTCTACTAATTCAGTTGAATTATTGCAAATATTTAGTCTTATTGTAGATGTTGTGCTGCCTCGAGTAATAAGAGGAATAGTAGAAGAAGTGCGATGACTAATTCCTGTACTAGCAAATTCAATAGCTTCAACAATGTTTGTTTTACCAAAACCATTATTACCATATATGATATTAACGCTTGGTTTAAAATCACAAACAATATGTTTCCAGGAACGGAATAAATCAAGGGCAATTTTTGAAACATACATTTCTTAATTATCCTTTCTTTATTCACAAATAATATTATCAACAAAAAATGCGATATTACATTTCGCAAATAAAATATATTGCTAAAAATGTAATATCGCAAAAAATTAGTTATTAAAGCGCATAGGAACCAAAAGGTAACGATAATTCATAGATTCGTCACCATCAGCTTCTTGCTGACCATTAAATTCAACAGGTTTTACAGCTGTTGCCATTTTCATATGAACGAATGGTTCAGTAATAGCACTTAAGCCTTCAACCAAATAAAGTGGGTTAAAAGCAACAGTAATATCTTCACCATCCATATCAATATCAAGTACTTCTTTTGCTTGAGATTCGTCAGCAGCACCAGCACTCAAAGTTAATTCTTGATTATTAAAAATCATACGAATAGGAGCATTTCTTTCAGCAACTAAAGATACGCGCTTAATTGCGTTAATAAGTGCTTGCCTGTTAATAACAGCATGAATAGGATATTCTTCAATAAAAAGCCTATCTACAGAAGGAAATTCTCCGTCAATAAGTTGGGAAGTGCTTGTACGTCCAGAATTTTCAAAGCCCAACAAAGTTGGCTCTTCATCATTAAAATCAATAACAACATTTTGATGATCGTCAAAAGAGCGAGCGATATCACGCAATAATGATCCACGAACAAGTGTTGTTGCATGAGTGTCATTATTTTCCGGAGTCCACTTAAAAGTAGAGCGAGATAGGCGGAATCTATCTGTTGAAGTCATAGTAACAGTATCATCTTCAAATTGCATTCTAATTCCTGTTAAAACAGGCCTATTTTCTTCTCTAGAAATAGATACTGAAGCTTGATTAACTGCTTGAATAAAAGTAGGTGCGTCAACTTGGCCAAGTTTGCTAGGCAAAGTAGGTAAATCTGGATACTCTCCTATAGGCATAAGTTGAAGAGTAAAAGTTGATTTTCCAGAAGTAATAGTAAGTATGTTGTTCTCGGTGCTTAAATAAGTATTTTCTGCAGGAAGTGACTTAGTTATGTCAGCCATTAATTTACCAAGTACAAGTACACTACCTTCTTCATCAACTCCAGCCTCAATGTGATTGAGACTAGAAATCTGATAGTTAAAGGCAGAAAGTTGTAAAGTACCATCTGATGCTTCAATTTTTAAGCCTGCAAGAATAGGGTTTGCAGGGCGTGTATCTATAACACGAGTAGTCCATGCTACAGCATCGGCAAATGATGCAGAGTTGACTTCTACTTTCATGCTTCCTCTTTTCTGTAAAGTCTGCATTTATTCTACCTTATAAGTGAAATTATAAGAACATTAAAAATTGCTCGGCTAAGAAGTGCCTTATTAATTTTGCTATTAAATAAGTAAATAAATAATAGGCATAATAAGGGTGGTGTATATGTGGAAAACTCTTCAAAAAGAGCTAAATAAAAAGCTTATGCACATTTTTAGCTTGAGGATAACGTATTAATAAACATGTGGATAAGTAGGCGAGTTATACACACTCGAAGCTATTTTTTGAGATATTAACATTCCAATTGCTCTTATACACGACTTAATAACATTTTAAAACGGCGTTTTCCACGAGTTATGCTCAGGTTTTACCCACATTTGTTATTAAGTATGTGGATAACTTTTTAGAAAATTAAGAACATTATTGCGTAACTTTGTGGAAAAGAGATTATTTTCTACGATCAGAAGGATTTTGCTTTAACCTAACAGTTAATTCCATAACATAGTTATAGATTTCCTGCTTTTCTTGCATTTCCCCACTTACGCGCGTATAAGCGTGCATTACAGTTGTGTGATCTCTGCCGCCAAAAACTTCGCCAATATCAACCAAGCTCATGCTTGTCATTTCGCGAGCAAGATACATGGCAATCTGACGAGCAAGCGCAACATTTTTTGTGCGCTGGCGGCCAACAAGTTCATCAAAAGTCATATGGAAATATTGAGCAACTTGACCAATAATGTCACTTGGTCGAACCTCAATATCTGTTGTAAAGAAATCTTGCAAAGCTTGTTCTGCTAATGATTTACTTACAGGCTGATTGCTTAAAGATGCAACTGCTGTTACACGAGTTAATGCACCTTCAAGTTCTCGAATATTTTCAGTAAACCTTTCAGCAATTAAATCAAGCACATCACTTGGCACATTGCAATGGCTCATTGAAGCCATCATTCTTAAAATTGCAATACGTGTTTCCAAATCAGGCGGCTTAATATCAACAGTAAGACCAGATTCAAACCTAGAAATTAATCGAGCTTCAAAACCTTTAAGATTCTTTGGAGCAACATCCGAAGCAATAACTATTCGCTTATTTGCCTGATATAAAGAATTAAAAGTGTGGAAGAACTGTTCAAGCGTTGCTTCCTTACCGCCCAAGAACTGAATATCGTCAATAAGAAGAACATCAACTTCACGGTATCGCCTATTAAATTCAGCAATCTGGCCTTGACTTTGATTAGGTGTTTGAAGAGCTTCAATAAATTCGTTTGTAAATTCCTCACTAGTAACATAACGAACTTTAAGTGAAGAATCTTTCACTAACGCATAATTGCCAATTGCGTTAAGCAAATGAGTTTTACCAAGTCCAGAACCGCCATAAATACATAACGGATTAAAATCACGTCCCGAACCTTCTGCAACCGCCAAAGCTACAGTTCTTGCAAAACGATTTGAATCTCCAGGAACGAATGTATCAAAAGTTGCGCAAGTATTTAAATGCGTTACTGAATCACGTCGTACAGAAACAGGCATTTTTTCACGAGCAGCTTGCACTGAAGACGAAGACAAATCCGTTTTTTGAAGTGTATTTAATCCAGTAGCATAATCAAAATCAGGTTGAGAAGAATTAGATACATTCTTCTGATTCTGCTGATTATTTTGATTATTTAATAAGTCTTTTGAAAAATCTTTAGAAGAAGAATCATCAGAAGAAGGCGCGAAATTATTATTGTTTTCTGACTTCTGAACCAGATTCTCTTGATACGTAGCATCGCTAGATACTTCAGGTGAGACAGTTTGATTAGATTGATCCGTATTCTCAGATTGTGGAACAATCTTAAAAGCAGGAAGCATGTCTTTTCCTGTGCAAATTTTTAGTGCGGTAAGTAATGGCGCATTAAGCTCATTTTGTAAAGCTTGCTGAGCCTTAGTATTTGACACGCACAAAATAATAGTCGTTCCAAAAATAGCTTCTGGCTTAACTCCCTCAAACCAGCCTTTATCGCGCGCAGTTAGCAGGGCATTATGCTGTAAAACAGTAAGCGTATTAGACCAGATTAAAGCAGCTTGCGAAGCAGTGTCGCCTAATGTATCAGCCATGTCACCCCCAAACTTTTAAAGTGTTCACATGAAAATAATCAAATTTCACGTGAATCACCACGTTCAATAAATGCCAGTAAAATATGTTTACTCTATACCCGCGAAGTTATCCACAGTCTAGCGTGTTGAAAATGCTTAAATGTGAATAACATGTGTGTAATTTGTGGATAAGTTAAAAGCTTGTTTTTGGCTATTTTTCAACAGTTTTGGAATGTTATAAAATGTAATAAAAATGTGAAGGATATGTTTTTTAGTATAATCTTGACATGTAGCCAATAAGCTCAAAAAATGTGGAGTTTTGACTATTGGTGAGGGGTAAGAGTATTTTAGTAGAGCTTGACCCATACGGGGCCATGCTTTTGCATGGCTGAATACAGGAGCATTAGTTATGAAGAGGACATTCCAGCCGAATAATCGTCGTCGTCACATGAAGCACGGCTTCCGAGTTCGCATGCGTACGCGTGCTGGCCGCGCCGTAATCAATCGTCGTCGCGCTAAGGGCCGTAAGTCGCTTTCTGCCTGAGTTAAGGTAGCGTCGTAAAGCATGGAAAGGCTGAAAAGTCACCGTGATTTTGTTACGGTACTAAAAAAACGACGCAAAGTAAGTTCGCGGGATATCGTCGCGCATTACATGATGCGTGACGATATAGCCGTAAATAGCGAACCTAACGAAGATAGAAGCGCAATTTTAGAAGATACTGCCACGGGTTTTGAAAGTGATATTCCCGCGGCATTTTCTGATACCTTAATGCATGCTCAAAATATTGAGAATGCCAAAAGGCTAGGTCTTGCTGTATCTAAAACAGTAGGCAAAGCTGTGGTTCGTAATAAAGTGAAGCGTCGGTTGCGAGTTATCGCTAAAGATTGTGAATCTTTATTGCCTTCAGGTTGCGATGTTGTATTACGTGCAAAACCTACTGCAGCAAAAGCTTCATTTGATTCTTTGCATACGCAGATTCAAAAGCTTTTTTGCCAAATAAATAAAGCAATAAGCTCTTGTGAAGACTGCGAAACGCATGAGAATAACCAATAAAATGGGTAAATATTACTCAGAGGAATGGTAATTAAGATGCGTAATAAGCAAAGTTTCACTACTAGAACGCTAATCAAAGCCATTAGATGGTATCAGCGCAAAATATCCGCAAATCGACCCGCTTGCTGTCGTTACTATCCAACTTGTTCACGTTATGCTATTGAAGCAGTGACTAGATATGGAACGATAAAGGGCGGTATTTTAGCAATATTGCGACTGCTTCGTTGCAGACCTTGGACAAGTTGCAGTATTGACGATGTGCCACGAAAATATTCAATTTTTTATCGTTGTGCTTGGTCTAAAGCGCATGAAGAGCCTCGGTTAACTCCCTTGGCTGAAGAAGACAAGGAAAACTAATGTTTAATCAAGATCACTTCTTACTTGATAGCGGATTCTGGGGATGGTTCTATAAGATTCTTACCCCAATCGAGTGGCTTATGACACAAATAATGTCTTTGTGCCATAAGTTCTTAGTTCTTATAGGCATGAACGAAATTGGATTCTCCTGGGTTCTTTCAATCGTTTTTCTTGTGCTTGTTGTGCACGCATGCATATTCCCTGCTTTTATTAAAAGCATTAAAGGCATGCGTAATATGCAAGCAATTGCGCCTAAGATTAGGAAAATTCAGCAAAAATATAAAGGCAAAAGCGACGCTGCAAGTAAAGAAGCTATGCAGCGAGAAATGATGAAGCTGTATCAGGATAACAATGCAAATCCTGCTGGAAGCTGCCTGCCAATGATGATTCAGGGCCCAGCATTTATGAGTATTTGGTATACGCTTTCTGTAATTCCGTTTATTGCGCGCGGTAAGCATGATGCTCTTGGAGCTTTTGATATTTCTACAGCGCAACAATTTATTAAAACGCACGTGTTTGGCGTAGGTGTTGCTGACACATTTATGACGGTTGGGGCATTAGGGAAAGTTATTATTGTTATTGTTGTGATACTCATGTGTGCTGCAATGTGGTATATGCAGTTTAACAATATTCGTAAGAATTTGCCTCCAGAATCTAAGCAAGGCAGCCAGTACACAATGCAAAAGCTTATGATGTGGGGATTCCCGTTAATCTATGTTTTCTCTGCATTTGCTCTTCCATTTGCAATGCTTGTTTATTGGCTTGTAAACAACATTATGAACATGCTTCGCTCTATTTGGCAGGTATATGCATTCCCAACGCCTGGTTCTCCAGCTGCCGAGGAAAAAGAACAGCGAGATTATAAGAAAGAAACTGAACGCCGTAAGCGCGAAGGTTTGCCTTCTATTGAGGAAGAAAAGCTTCAGGAAGCCCGTGAAGAGGCTGAGCGTAGGGAAAATGAAGGATTCCAGCGTAAGCAGCCACAGCGCAAGCGTAAGGTGTCAAAACGTTAATAATAAAGTTAAGTTTAGCGGGTAGCAGCTTAAGAAAATAACTAATAATAAGATATTAACTTGGGATTGTTATCCGCTAAACTGGACTGCAGTATTTGTAACGTGAATTTAATCACGATAAGGAGTAAGTAATGATACAAGACGAGAAGAGGACTGTTGATCAGCTCAACGAGGAAGCTGATATAGCTGCAGATTATTTGGAAGGTTTGCTTGATATTGCTGATTATGAAGGCGATATTGAGATGGGCGTGCGCAATAATCGACCAATGATTCAGATTGTTGCGGATGATGACACGGATATTAAGCATTTAATTGGCCGCGAAGGTGAAGTTGTAGAAGCATTACAGCAATTAAGCCGTCTTGCTATTCAGCAAAAAACTGGAGACCGTTCGCATCTTATTGTTGACGTTGATGGTTTCTTAAAGCGTAAGCGTCAGCATTTGCGCGATATTGCTTTGGATGCTGTTGATGAAGTTCGCGAAACTGGCGAGCCTGTGAATTTGAAGCCTATGAACTCTTTTGAGCGTAAAGTTGTGCACGACACAGTGCGCGATGAGGGCTTGCGTTCACGTTCTCACGGTGAAGAGCCACATCGTTATGTAACTATTTATTTGCCAGCTCGTTTGGATGAAGATGCAGAAGAAGCTGAAGATTTAGACGAAGTTGACGAAGGTTACGTAGAAGAGTAGTAACTTAATGTGCTACGTATTTAGTGCGGTAGAGCAATAAATACGTATTTTAGATTTAATAATAAAAGATATAAAAGTAACATGATTTAACAAAAATGTTCGGTTGTGTTACTTTTATTTCTTTTATTTTTTATATTTTTTATATAGAAATACTAAATTTTAATGAGCAAAAAGTGTGGAAAATTATGGAAAATCAATCTACTCAGCTAAATCAAAATCCAGAGCATGTAGTTGATGAATTGAATGATTCCCCACTTTTAGCTAGTACTTTAGGTGACGCATTGCCTAAATGCACGCTGTTTCACGTGAAACTTGAAAAAGAAGGATTATTGCGAGGACTGGTTGGCCCGCGCGATATGGGAATTTTGTGGGAAAGACATATATTAAATTCTGCAGCTGTTGTGCCTTTTATTCGTAAAGTAGCTGGTAAAAGTAAGCAAAAGAGAGTTGCCGATGTTGGTAGCGGCGGCGGCTTCCCTGGTTTAGTTATGGCTGCATGCTTGCCTGATTATGATGTTACTTTGATTGAACCAATGGAACGTCGCGTGGCATGGCTGCGTGAGTGCGTAGAAATAATGGGATTGCAAAACGTAACTATTTTTCATGGTAGATCTGATGAACTAATAACAAAAATTGCTTCACATGAAGTTGAAGCATTTGACGCCGTTACTTGCAGAGCTGTTGCACCAATGACTAAATTAGCTTCTTGGACAATTCCTTTACTTCGTGCGCACGGAAGTTTAGTTGCATTAAAAGGAAAATCTGCTCAAGCAGAAATAGAAAAAGCAGCAAAAATGATTCGCAAAGCTGGCGGTGTAAATCCTCGCGTTCTTGAAGCGCCTGTTGCTCCTGGCTTGCAACCGACTACAGTTGTAATAGTTGATAAAGCCTAATTTATTTAATTAAAATTGTGTTTGCGCAAATTCTCGTTTTGCGTTGCGCGAGTTTCGGGGGATCCCCTTACTGTGGCGCAGTTTTGGGTGTTCCTACTTAATGTGGCGCGAGTTTTGGGGGATTTCTCTCCTCGTACGTCCCGTCCTTCAGTCGCTTTGTCTGTTAAAGGCGTTTAGTGTGTTCGCCTTTCTTTAAGAATGTTGCTCCATCAGTCCTCTTTTAGTACTCGTAGAGAAATCCCCCAAACTCTGCGTGTTTAATCTTTAATAACCTCATTCAATCGCAGAGATTTTTCGATTTTTCTTCTTCGCTCGGCTTGTCAGCAGCCTTCGGCTCTGACGTCCGCCTTCGTTCAGTGCGAAAAATCTCAAATCTCTACCACACGAATATAAATTGTTAAATTAGGTTTTGGGAGAAGGTGAGGTTATTTATTATGTCTGTTGTGGTGTGTGCAGCAGCATGAATGTTAGTGTTCTATGATTAGAAAAATATGTAGTTAGTTATGAAATAAGGTGTTAATGTTTCATGTGAAACATTGAGTAATTTTGCACTTTTTATGTCCATAGAAACAAGGAAACTTGTAACACGACACTGTATTTTTTAGGCATTTTCATCGCTAAGTGGGGGTGATGCGTCGTGGAATCAGCTGCAGAAACGATTCAACGCATTTTTGGGGACTCAAAGTCTTCTTTAGGTATTGAATTAGCAGATTTAACGTCTCGTTTTCATGCCCTTGAAAAAGTGAAATATCCTAAGCCAAGTAAAACGCGTTTTATTGCAGTCGCAAACCAAAAAGGTGGAGTTGGGAAAACAAGTTCTGCTGTTAATCTTGCTGCAGCGATGGCAGTTGGTGGAGCTCGAGTTTTACTTATCGATATGGATCCTCAAGGTAACGCATCAACTGCACTAAATGCTCCACATGCTTCAGGTGACCCGTCTGTGTATGACATTATTGAAGGCAGAAAAACTATTGCCGAAGTAAAATGTGAATGCCCAGATATTAAAGGTCTTGATGTTGTTCCAGCATCTATTGATTTAAGCGGTGCTGAATTAGAACTTGCCGAAATGGATAATCGCAATAATCTTTTAAAGGATGCTTTAAAGGAATATCTTGAAAATAGTGATCAGCATTACGATTACGTTTTTATTGATTGCCCTCCGTCTCTTGGATTACTTGTTATTAATGCAATGTGCGCTGCACAAGAAATGCTTATTCCAATTCAAGCTGAGTATTATGCATTGGAAGGATTGGGCCAATTAATACGTACGATAGGATTAGTTCAGCAACATTACAATCCTGTGTTAGTTGTTTCAACAATGTTGGTAACAATGTTTGATAAGCGAACTTTGCTAGGTAGGGAAGTTTTTCAAGAAGTTAAAAATCATTACCCAAATATTGTTCTTGAAACCACTATTCCGCGCACGGTGAAAATACCGGAAGCTCCAAGTTTTAATCAGAGCGTTATTACGTATGATCCGCACGGTGCTGGCGCAATATCGTATCGTGAAGCAGCTTTAGAAATAGCGAAACGTTCAAAAACAGTATTATCAGTTATTTCTGCAAAACAAGACGGCATGCATCAAAATCAACAAGAGGAGAATAAATAATGAGTGCAAATAAGTCTCGCTTAGGTAAGGGTTTGGGTGCGTTATTCCCAGCTTTGCCTGGAGAAGATGCTCTTGTTGAAACAATGCCGAATATTCAAGAAGATGTTTCACATGAAACAAGTCAGCAAGAAGTTGAATCCAAAGTTTCACGTGAAACGCTAAAAAATGATAGCTTTAATTCAAAAAGTGTTTCACATGAAACACGTGTGCCGAGTATGAGCAAATCTATTGCTCCTCATGAGGACAAAGAAAACAATAAAATAAAGAACGTTTCACGTGAAACTGTTCCATCAATACAAAATAATAAACATGGCCGCAAGCGTTCTACAATGCCTTCTCTTGGCGATGTTACGCGTCCTATGGATTTCTTCTTTGGTGATTCTGCTTCATCTACTTTCGTATCGTCAAAGTCAAAAAATAATGACTTAAATAATGGCAACAATAGTGACGAAAATTCAAAACTTGACTCTAAAAATACTAATAAAACTTCAGAAAATGAAGAATTACAGCCAGTTAAAGGTGGCTATTTAGCATTTTTGAAGCCTCTTGATATTAAGCCAAATGCTCATCAGCCTCGTACTATTTTTGATGAAGACGAATTGCGAGAGCTTGCTTCTTCAATTAAAGAAGTTGGAGTATTGCAGCCTATAGTTGTTCGACCTATTGACGGTGCAGATAAAAATGATGAGCATATTGCGCATTATGAACTTATTATGGGTGAACGCAGGTGGCGCGCTTCTCAAATCGCTGAATTGAGCACAGTTCCAGCGATAGTTCGTACAACAGCAGATGAAAATATGCTAAGGGATGCCTTGCTAGAAAATCTGCATAGAGTAGCACTTAATCCTTTGGAAGAAGCTGCTGCTTATTCGCAAATGATAGACGACTTTGGTTTAACACAGGTTCAGCTTTCTCAATCTGTATCAAAATCAAGACCTCAGATTGCTAACACTTTAAGGCTTCTTAATTTGCCTGCTAGTGTGCAAAAACATGTTGCTGCTGGAGTGCTTTCTGCAGGACATGCTCGAGCTTTGCTTGGTCTTGAAAAGCCGGAAGACATGGAGGAGTTAGCGAATCGCATTATTGCAGAAGGACTTTCAGTACGTAGCACTGAAGAAATCGTGTCTCTTAAAACTGAGAATTCTGCGCAAGGCGTAACTCGCACACGCAATCGCCGCAATAATCAGTGGGCAGCTTCTCCTATAAGGCAACAGCTTGAAAAGAAGTTTGCTACAAAAGTTGCTATTAAAGGTACAGAAAATCACGGTCGTATTGAAATCGTATTTTCTTCTCCTGAAGAAATGCAACGCATTGTTAATATGCTTGTTGAAGAAAAACAGTAAAAGCTACAGCCAAATTTGAAGAACGTATAGCACAAAGTATAAAAGCATGTAGCTTACGTCGAAGCTTATGCGTCCGCAATTCATTGGAGGAACAAACTTACGCAACAAGCGCAATGGTGGCTCTGTTAAGAAATAAATAATTCGCGCAATGAAATTAAAAATTCCGCGCAAATGCAAACGTAAACGCAAGCGTGGAATCAGAACCATCGTCCAATCAAGAATCATGCGAACAATCATAATTAACAAATAAGCACGAATAAGTATACGCAATACAAGCAGTGCAATTAGGAAAGCATACATAAAATCACCCTGTGTAACAAATAAACTTTGAGTTTTCACGTGAAACACTCAGCCGAAAATATTTTAATAAGAAATTTCGCTAGCTTAATAACTATAAAAGCTGTAGCTTACTTATATATGATATTTAGTTATCTTTCTCATTAAGATAAGCTTGAGCATCAAGAGCCGCTCTACACCCCATTCCAGCTGCAGAAATTGCTTGGCGATATATGCTATCAACAACATCTCCAGCAGCAAAAACGCCTTCAGCAGACGTGCGAGTAGTTGCTCCGTCAACAGCAATAGTTCCATCTTCATTAAGCTTTAAATCACCGTTTAGGAAGCTTGTTGCTGGGGTATGACCAATTGCTACGAACAATCCCGATGACTCAATTTCTTGAGTTTCTCCAGTAATAACATTTCGAACAGTAAGCGAAGTAGCTTCTACATCGTTGCCGTGGACTTCTTCTACAACACTGTTAAGTATGAACTTAATTTTTTCATTTTCTTTCGCGCGATCAACCATGATTTTTGAGGCGCGGAATTCGCTGCGTCTATGAATTAAAGTAACAGAAGATCCAAAGCGAGAAAGGAATTGTGCTTCTTCGAATGCAGAATCTCCTCCGCCAACTACGGTAATTGGTTTTCCTCTAAAGAAGAATCCGTCGCAAGTGGCGCAATATGAAACTCCGCGGCCAGAGTACTCCTGCTCTCCAGGTACGCCCAATTTGCGTACTTTAGAGCCCGTAGAGACAATAACAGCCTCTGCTTCATAAGTTATACCCTCGTCAGTGGTTACGCGTTTTACAGGCGATTTTAAATCTACTGAAGTTACGTCGTTTAGTAGAATTTTTGCACCAAACTTTTCAGCTTGCTTTTGCATAGATTCCATTAAGTCAGGTCCTAAAATACCTTCTGGAAATCCTGGGTAATTTTCTACTTCAGTTGTATTCATCAACTGTCCGCCTGGAGTAAGAGCGCCAGCTATAACAAGAGGCTCGTATCCTGCGCGACCCAAGTATATTGCTGCAGTATATCCTGCAGGGCCAGAACCGATGATAATAACCTTATTAATTTTATTTTCCAACGTATTTCCTTATTAAAAGTATTCGTTCAAGTATTAGTACAAGTATTAGTACAGTTTTACAGAATTAATGTAAAGACTGTTATTTGGCATACTGTCTTTTGGAACCCACAGCATGAAATCTTGCGCTTTCACAATCTTCTTAAGCTTAACATCTGTAGTTCCGCTTTCGTCAAAACTAAATTCTGCAACTTTAGTACCTTCTGTTGGATCATTCTTAGTATTCGCAAGAAGATATGCGTGACCACCTGAAGAGCGTATAGAAATAACGAAACGATACACTGTCTGAGGTTCGGTTAGATGAATGTAGTAACCGTATCCAGGCTGCTGTGCAGGATAGCTAAGGAATTGGTATCGATCAGCCTTGTAAGCCACAGTATTCGTAGGAACCTTAGGTTTAGGAACAGGGCGAACCTGCTTGTATCCAGTGTGATGCTTGAGATTAGTTTTGCCATTTGTTACTTGCTTATCTTGAGGCAAAATGCCTTGACTGCCAAACGGCACATTCTCAAGACTTGTGCTATCCCAAGAACCATTATTGCCAAAACTATCAGGGCTTTCGTGCGTACCAAACAAACTATGTAAAGCTAAAACTAATCCAAGAATAAGCAATAAGAAAACTGCACCAATAGCAATAACTTTGGTGGAAAGTCCCCACCAAATTTTTGCGTCTGCAATAGTGTTGCTATTCTTTTGAGTATCTTTTTTCTGTTGCTTTAAAGTATCAGATTTTTCCCTAGGTTGGAAACTTGGAGGTAACGAACGAGATCTATCTGCAGAAGAGTCTTCGTCACTATTTTCAAGTTCATCTCTAAGAGCGCGAGCGGACTCTTCTCCAGGAGCAATAAACCTACCATGGGTATCTACAACTGGAACGCGGCCAGTAGACTCGCCTTCAGAAGATAGACTTTGTGGTCGAGACATCAACTCAGTATGCTGCGTATTTTCGGTTAATAAGTTTTCAAAATCAAATCTTCCAATAACGCTTGTTTCGTTTGAAGCATTCTTAGTTTCTTGATTTTGCGCATTTGATTGTTCAAGAAGATTACGAGATGTAGCAGAATCAGGGAAATGCTTATATGATGACGATAATGTTGGGAAAATAGCATCATCTGTATCTAATTCTGTAGGAGCAAGAATACTAGCCATTTCTGCTGCAGCAATATCATGGAAATCAATGTCTGTATTAGTGTTGCTGTCATCGTCAAATTCGTTACTGTCTTGATTTTCAGCACTGGAATTGTTGCGCTTTAGAAGCGAGCCAAGCGTTCTTCCTGCATTTTTAAAGCCGTTGCTTATTTTTGCCGTGCTCTTGCTAGCAGAAGGCGAATTAAAAGAAGCTGAAGAAGAATCAAGAGAGTTCCCATTTTGCGCATTTTGCTGCATAAGTTGCGCGTCAAACTGTTCCTCACTTTGAGTAAGACCCTCTGGTAAAGGAAGTATTGAATTATTGTCTGCATCTAGCAAACGAACATTGCTAATAGAAGCTGCGCTAGGCTTACAGTCAAGCTCAATATCGTCGCTAGTTAACTGAGATAACGGCGTATAAGAGCCTAATAATGCCATTAATTCTGCAATAGAAGCCATAGGAACTATATTTGAATTTTCGTCAGCATTAAGGCTTCGAGTACAAATCATCCTAAATTCTGAAGGCGTGGTGTCCGGAAGCATAGAAGCGTCAAAATGAGCTTGAATGCGCGAAGAAGTTCTTGTAACAAGACTGTATAGCAATGATGCAAGTTGACGAGTTGCAGTGTGCTCTACGCTTTGTTTTTGTATTTTCTTGTTTTCATCGTGGAATTGCGTTACGTCTTCTAAAAGTGAGCTAACTGGAGTGTCTGCAAGCTCAATACCAAAAGCGCTTATTCGTACAGTATCTCCAGATACAGCATGATGAGTGATATTGTTCGAAAGAAGTTTGCTTAATGCTTGCGCAGTTTCCGCAACAATTGTTCGTATAGCTTCATAGCTTAAAGGTGCGTCTTTTTTAGCTAAATAGTCGTTTATAGTAGTGCCGCGATCCAAAGATGTAACAATAATAGCTAGTTCATCATGGTGCTGTAGTTGCAAAACTTGTGTAAATTTACGGCTATGTGATAAAGCTAAAGTGGAAGCAACGGTATTTACTTCTGGTAAAAATCGAGAGTCGCGCACAATAAATAGTTGGCAATCTTGCGTAAGTATGCGGTCGTTAGCTTGCCAGACTTGCAGACCAGCTTCATTGCGCAAAAGCGATACTAAAACGTATCTGCTTAGTACAATATCTCCCAACCGAGGTTCCATGTATTCCTCATCTTCCTACGCGCGTGCAATAGATAACGATAATATTTTTACTACAATTCATTGTACTGATTAAGCGGCATGTTATACACAATAATTTTGTCTATATTGCGATAATTTCCAAAATAATCACATACCGCTATGAAAGTGTAGTAGCGCATGCTTTAATTTACTAATTTTAATCGCTAGTTTTTAGTATTTACTTAAGTATTTACTTAAGTATTTACTTAAGTATTTACTTTTTAATATTTACTTCAGTATTTATGTACGCGCTTGACTGAACTCTTCTAGGAACTCGATTCCGTTCATTAATTTTATTGGAAGCTTCTTGCGATTTACTGTGCAAAGTGTCTTCAAAAATTTTAGAAAGAGGAACAAGAGCCGGGATTTTCCTAGAAAGCTTACTAATTATTGGAGCTGTTAAATCTATAAGTTCTTTTGTTTTTAAAAGCAAAAGAATAGCAATATAAATAATCGCAACAATAATCGTTACAGTAACGCAAATAAGTATTGCGTGCACCCAACGAATAACGCCATGCAAATTAGAAGCATTTATATTTAGAACACGCATAATTGGTTCGCGAATTACAAGTCCTAAAATAATCGACACTACAGAAGCAGCAACAATTTTTATGTGCGTAATTATGAGCTTTTTATCGTCCAAATTGTGATTAAAACGATTCCGCAACATGTGAACAAGTGAAGGGAAAGTAAGGAAATAGCTTATAGATACTGAAGCTCCCAAAGATGTTACCCAATATGTAGGAGGCAACAAATTAACGCAAGAAACAAACGCAATAAGCTCCGTAATAAGTTGCGCAAAAGTAAAAATGAACGGACTTTTGCCATCTTCAAAAGCGAAGAATGTGCGCTGAATAATCAAATAACTACTTATAAGAGGTAAGCCAAAAGCAAGCATCATTAATGGAGCTGCCATAAGATTAGCTTCTTGCAAGCTTATAGAAGGAATAAGAGCTAAAGAAATTGGAGTTGGAATAATAATAAAAACGGAAGTAAAGAAGCACATAATTAAGCTTACGTGGCGGATTGCTTCACTTAAATCGTTTCGCGCAGTGCATAAATCATGTTCGGCAATTGAGCGAGAAATTTTAGGGAAAATAGCTGTTGCAACTGATACTGCTATTAAAGAATACGGCAGCAAAAACATGGTGTTAGCGTTTTGGTAGCTAGCATTACCGGCGACTTCAAACTGATCCAAACCTAAACGTTGTTCTGCAACAAAAGGAACGCTAGTAGTGATATGCGTAGTAATCATTGTGCCAATTTGCGAAACCACAACAATTCCCATGCTCCACGCAGCAATAGGACCCATAGAGCGTAAGCCTATGTCTTTTATGCCCCAAGTTGGGCGATAATGTATGCCGCTTTTCATTAGCGGCCAGAACAATACCAAAGCTTGTGCAGCTACGCCGAATGTCCAAAATCCTGCAGTTAGAAGTAAAGTATTTCCATTCCAAAATTCAAGTGGTGTTCTATTCGCTTTACCAAAAAGCAAAATAAAAATTCCAAATCCTAAGCAACTTATAATGTTCGCAGCAACTGAACTCCAAGCGTACATTGCAAAGCGACCTTTAGCTGCAAGAATTTGGCCTAGCACGGTATAAAGTCCATAGAAGAAAATCTGTGGCATACACCAAAGTGTGAAAGAGTAAGTAAGAGCCTGCATTTCTGGGCTACCACCGGCATACAGCATTGTTAGCACAGGAGTAGCAAACGTCATAAGAATCGTAACGGCAAGCAACAGTACGATAGCAAAAGTAATAAGCTTATTTAAGCGTTCTTCCGCATTTTTCTTTTCTAAGGTGCGCACAATTTGCGGCACAAGCACAGCATTAAAAATTCCTCCGGAAACAAGAGTATAGATAAGCTGAGGAATCATTGAGCCTGCTTGGTAAGCGTTAGCTGCTAAACCAGTTGTGCCAAGAGCTGCGGCTAGAAGAATAGTGCGTATTTGGCCTGTTACACGCGACGCTGCGGTGCCGCTAGCCATAATAACAGAATTGCGTCCTACTGAACTCATTCGTCTGGATCCTTCTTACGATGGAATTGCCTCCAAAGACCAAGCAACCCAAGCATGAAAGCAAATATTATAATAATCGTACCGCTTTTATCGCTAATTTGCAGAGTGCTTGTAATAATTGTGTACTGCGGTTTAGAAAATCCATTATGCTCAGTATCTTCCAACATAAAAGTAGCTTTAGTGCGAATAGAAGTTGTAATACGCAAAGGTAAAGTAACTTGCGTTTCACTATTTGCTGGAATTTTTACTAAAGTTTTTCGACGCGTAACAATTTCCATAGCATTCGTATTTGCGGATAAATACACTTGCACAGGGTACGGGTGAGTATTGCTGATAGTAATAGGCATACTTGCTGTTTCGCTTACTGCAGTAATATCGCGCGGCGGAATAATGTGGATTTTAGAAAGTATGCTTCGTGCGAAATTTTGAGAAGTATTTGTTTCTATGCACGAATCTGCCTGTTTGCAATTATTTGTTTGTTTTTTTGCATTCTTTTTGCTTATTTCGTTTGTAAAATCATGTAAGGCAATACTGTCGTACATCTTTAACAAATAATTTCCCCAAGCTTTTGCATTAATTTTAGTTTTTGATTTAGCAGTCTGCTTGGCAAGAGCTTGAGCGTCGCCTTCGTTGCTACTAAATTGTGCTGCAGCATTATAGTCAAGAATGTTATTAGTGAAGCGCAAAATATCTTTTCTTGAGCGTAATAAATTTTTTAATGTAGAATGCCTTAATTTAGTGGCACTTGCGCTGATTCCACTATTATGAGGCGTTTCTCGAATAATGCTGTTGAGCTTCCAGCGAGGTAACTCGTTTTGTTTAAGTTGATTTAATGTTGACAAATCGCTAAGCGATAGCCAAGGCGATTTTTCAAGCGCATTCATAGTTGCGTCAATAGTTGCAATAGGCGTTTTGTTAGAAAAAGTAACAAGAATATGACGGTCTACGTAAGGCTGTTCCATTTGATAAAACGCGCTTTGAGCAATAAGACGGTTTATTCTTCCGGCTTGAGTTTTTTCGCAAGTTGCTTTATCGCTAGTTGGGTTTCCGTTAGCTAATGTTGTAAGAACAGCTTGCGGAGATAATACTCGAATTTTTCCTGACGGAGTTTCAATATCGTATACTCCATCGCTTAGAGCAAACTGTGATGCTTTTGAATAGAATTCATCGGTTGCAATAACAGTGTTATAGCCATTAAGTTTTGCCTGCTCAAGTGCCTCAATAGTCCATTTTCCGTGCGTTTGCCAAGCATATGCTTTAAGTGAATTGCTTTGAGCTGACGCAACTTGCTTTACGTTATTTTCTTTAGAAGAAGACTTTGAATCTTGAATAGCTTGAGCAGATTGGGAGAATTGCGAAGATTGCGCAACTTGCGGTATTTGCGAATTTTTAGCAGACCAAGTTGATTTAGGTATGCCAGCTAATCGGTACTTTTCAGGATTATGGTCATCTGCGTACGCGCTAATATCAAATCCAGACTGTTGCATATAAGCGCTTGGGCGGAAAAGCAGTCGTGCTGCTTGCAAAGTATTAATATCGGCTATAGTTTGCAATTTCTCATGTTTGCTAACTAAATCAGCTTGTTCAAGAACATGATGAGTATCTTTTTTAGTAGATTGAAGCAGCGTAGCAGAGTGACGAACAGGTTGAATTAAGTTTGGTTTTAAAGCATATTGCGTATTAGATAGCATTGGCATAACTGCTGTAATATTCATTGCAGGAGAGTTAGCTACGTGCAATCCGTCGTTTGTTCTCGTTAAGAAAGAGCGTATTGATTTATAGCGAGAATAATCATTAGAAAAATACGTAATTTTTAAAGGTTTCGGCCCCCACTGCCATATAGATTTCAGCTCAGGACTATCTGCTGGTATATCAAAATTGAATGTTGAGCTGCTTCCTGCACTTAAGCCATCAGTTTTAACAGAACCTAAAATTTGCGGTGTAGGTATTAGTGACTCGTTTTGAGCCCAATGCTGTAAGTCTGTGCGGGACGCAAAAGTATAGTTTGAATTAATAGCAACTTGAACCATTCCTTCTGGTAAAGGTTCACCTGTTGCTTTAAGAGTTGCAGTAAGATGATACCCGCTTTGATCAGTAACTATTGGAGTTGCTTTAATTATGCTCAGCTCTATGCCCTTGCTGAATTTATCCTCATATGTTGTTTGAGATTTTGATTTTGAATCAGAATTGTTATTCGAATCCTCATTTTCTGTGAGTGCACTTGCGAAACGAGTAAAACCCACGTATTTAGCACTTTCAGTGCAGCTCACAGCAACAGTTAGCGTAAATATAGTGATAAATACAAGCATAAAACGTGCCAATTTGTAGCATGTTTTCCAAGTAAATTTCATTAATTTAAGCATAGTGAAATATAGCGTGCTATTCGGCAAATCTTGTGCCAAGCATGTTTGTTGCTTATAAGCGAGATTATTCACTGTGGAACCGCCTATGCGCTTTTCTTGAATATAGCCATGCAACTTTGCGTTCGTTTGGATAACTTAATATTGCATTCAATTCTTTAAAATTCACCCATATAGCATCTTCTGCTTCATGATCAGGATCACCAAGTACAGAAAGATCTCCGCTTACGTAACGTAGCGCAAAATGGTGCACTAACTTGTGAACACGATGTGTTGTGCCTGTAAACCAATAATCAATTGTCGCTATTGAATCTACTACTTCACCCATAATGCCTGTTTCTTCGTGAATTTCACGCACTGCAGTTTCTTGAGGTGTTTCGCCCTTCTCAATATGGCCTTTTGGTAAACACCATTCAAGATGTCCGCTTCTGGAGTGACGAGCAATAATTGCGACACGCCCAAGAGAGTCAAAAACGAGTCCGCCTGCGGAATATTCTCTAATAATTGGCAAATCTTGAGCGTCTAAAGAAGCAAAAGTTGTGGGCGTATCTGCTGTTCTACGCTGTGGCATAAGTGCTGGAGAAGCAGTAGAAATTTTCGGCGTTTTTACCAATATTTCGTTAACTTCTGCAACTTCTTTTTGAGCTTGCAATTCTTCTGAAAAGATTGGAATATCAACGAAAATTTGCGGTTGATTACTATCTTCCGAAGAAGTTTTTTTGTTATGCTTTTTAGCTAAATCAAGTGGCGTAATAGCAGGCTTAGGCTTATTTTGGGCATGATTATCCGCAGGCTTGGCGAGCATACGTCGTAAATCTGCAGGAGTAATCATATACTCCACATTACTCAATCCGCTGTGCATTGGGGTAACTGTATGCTGGAATATAGATTGATTTTTGCTGAAAGGGTGTCGGTAAGGGTGAGTGAAAACTTTGAGGTTTGGCCTGAAGCTGTAGAGTTGGGGCGACTTTTTGCTGAGCATAATTATGAACTTGCATTAGTTGGTGGTCCTGTTCGCGATATGCTTTTGCATCGCGTGTCGCACGATCTTGATTTTTGCACTTCAGCGCGTCCTGAAGAATTCGAACCAATTTTGCGTCGTTGGGGACACGACGGTTTTTGGGATATGGGTCGCAAATTTGGAACATTGGGCGCTATGCGTCGACGTGCAGATGGTACGGAAGTAAAAGTTGAAATTACTACTTACCGTTCTGACGTGTATGATCCAGATTCGCGTAAACCTGAAGTGCAATATGGTGACACTTTGGAAGGTGACCTTTCCAGGCGAGATTTTACTGTAAACGCAATGGCTTTGCGTGTGCCTGATTTGGAATTTGTAGATCCGTTTGGTGGTGCTAGCGATTTGGTTAAAGGCGTATTGCGCACTCCAGTAGATCCTCGACAATCTTTTGATGATGATCCTTTGCGTATGATGCGCGCTGTGCGTTTCGTAGCGCAACTTGGTTTTACTATCGAAACTAATACTGCTGAAGCCATAGTAGATATGGCAGATAGGCTGAATATTGTTTCTGCAGAGCGTATTCGAGACGAAATTACCAAAATGTTGCTTTCTGATAGGCCTCGTCAAGGCTTAGAAGCTCTTGTTGAATCAGGTATCGCACAGCGCGTTCTGCCAGAAATTCCAGCGTTGCAACTTGAAATTGATGAATACCATCGCCATAAAGATGTGTTTGAGCACACAATGATGGTTCTTGAGCGCGCAATCGCATTGGAAACAGACGATGAAGGCCCTGTGCCAGCTCCTGATTTGACTTTGCGTTTAGCTGCATTATTGCACGATATTGGTAAGCCGCGCACTCGAAAGTTTGAAGATGGCGGGAAAGTAAGCTTCCATCATCATGATGTTGTTGGTGCAAAAATGACGCGCAAACGTTTGAAAGCTTTGCATTTCGATCATCATATTATTGACGATGTTAGCGAGTTAGTGAATTTGCATTTGCGCTTCCACGGTTACGTTGATGAGCCATGGACCGATTCTGCAGTGCGTCGCTATGTAAAAGACTCAGGTCACTTATACGAGCGTTTAAACAGGCTTACTCGAGCGGATGCTACTACGCAGAATCGTCGCAAAGCTTTGATGTTTGAACATGCTATGGATGAGATGGAAGAGCGTGTTCGAGAGCTTAAAAAGCAGGAAGATTTTAACGCTATTCGCCCAGATGTTGATGGTAATGAAATTATGCAATTGCTTAATTTACAGCCAGGCCCTGTAGTTGGCGAAGCGTACAGGCATATGCTTGATTACCGTCTTGATAACGGTCCTGTGGAGCATGATATTGCGGTTGCAGAATTGCAACGCTGGTATAACGAAACGTATAATAAGTAAACGTAGCGCATAATAAGTAAACGTAACGTTGAAAGCGTTAGCTTTTGGCTACTAATTTTATTTTGCGCTTATTTTGCTTTTATTTTGCCTCTTTATGCGCAGGAGCTTTAGGTAGCTTCTTCATGGAATCAGCTTTTACGCATCCTTGTATTTCTTTAATTGATGCGCCAGCTGCAGGAACGTCAACTTTTGGACGAAGATTATTAAAAGTTGAGCCAAGCACAATATCAATAAGCTTATCTTGACGATCATCCATACGCATAACAGCATCAACAAAGTTAGAATTTACTGTATAAGCTTCGTTAATAGCATTTTTACCGAAGTAAATAGTAGTGCGCTTTACGTTATTAACTTTATTATTGTTAACTTCTGTAAGATTAAAGCCTCGCGCGTTTAAAGCTTCACCAACTGCGCGAGCAAATCCGCGGAACTTTGTGCCATTTAATACGCGAATTTTTATAGCGCGATTATCGAGATAAGTCGTTTTTGCGTAGTCTTTACTTCTAACTGCGCACGGAGCAGTTACTCCATAATTTGGATTATCTTTTGGAGCAGCTATTGAATTAATTCCAAAAACGTGGAATTGAACAAGCAGCGCAAGCACAAAAGCTACAGCCAAACCTGCACTTACAACAGTTAGCACGGAACGTTTTCTTTGAGATATGAAAGCTTTACGAGCAATACGTTCATCGTATTCTTGCGTCATGTACACTTCCAATCTGTAAGTTTATTATTTTATTCGCAACAAGCCGCGCAAGTTGCAGTAAATATAAATCGCATTTTACTTGTTATGTATGACTGATATTTAGCGCGTGCCAGTATTTTTTGAATTATTTTTTTGAATTATTTTTTATTTGCAAACTTCACACGCTTTGTATAAAGAAATAAATTCATCGCAAGTAAGCGTTTCTCCACGTCTAGTTGGGTCAATTCCAGCTTTTTCGTACGCTTCTTCGGCAACGATATGTTTAAGAGCTGCATGCAATGTTTTGCGGCGCTGCTGGAAAGCTGCATCAATAAGCCTAAAAACGCCTTCGCGCTCGCTGTTACTTCCTTTGCTTACTGAATCTCTTGTAAAAGATACAAGTGCGGAGTCAACGTTTGGAGCAGGCCAAAAAACGTTGCGGCCAATAAGACCTGCACGCTGAGACTTTCCATACCATGCTAACTTTACGCTAGGCGTGCCGTATACTTTACTTCCTGGTTGAGCGCATAAGCGATCTGCAACTTCCTTTTGAACCATCACTAAGAAATGCTGCAAATTACTAAATTTTTCAAGTAGCGTAAGAACAATAGGTGTTGCAACGTTATATGGCAAATTCGCAACAAGTGTAAATTCTTGAGCAGATGCAAGTTGCGGCACGTCATCAGCGCTTATTGTTAAAGCGTCTTTAAGAATCACGTTAAACCTATTTGCAGCGCCAGGCATGAATTCTTCTACTGTGTGTGGAAGGCGATTAGCTAGGTGAGGATCAATTTCTACAGCTGTAAGATGTGCTCCCGATTGCAATATTGCAAGAGTAAGAGATCCAAGACCAGGCCCAACTTCCATAACGGTGTCTCCTGGTTTTACTTCTGCAGCTGCAACTATTTTCCGCACTGTGCCAGGATCGATAACGAAATTTTGACCGAACTTTTTTGTTGGTGTAATACCTTCTTCTGCAGCAATCCTTCGTATTTCTGCTGCGCCTAAAAGTTGACCATTATTTTCAGTGTTGAGTTCTGTCAATGTGTACCGTCCAATTAATATTTAGTAGTATTCGATTTAAGTAGTTAATTATTGTTTAATACCAACCAATATCGCGAGAATGTTTCACAGCGCCGCTAGGAGACTTATAGTGCGCTTTAATATATGTTAATCCCCAGCTGATTTGCACAGCTGCATCCTCGTGCCAGTTATCTCCTGCGCTTCTCATTTTGTTAGCAGGAAGAGCTTGAGGAATGCCGTAAGCATGCGAGCTGGGATTTTCAGCGTTCCATCTCCAGCCTGATTCCCTATTCCATAGCCAAAGAAGATCTTCCCACTCTTTTCCAGTCCAGCCCATCTGTGCGGCTGCTCCTTGCGCAAAAAGCTTAGCTTGTTCAGGAGTTGCATGAACTAGGCTGTTAGGATTATCTGCCGGTGCTGGCGCCGGAGGATTGGTTACAGGAGCTGGTGCCGGAGTAGTTGTTGTTGCTGCAGTATTTTGCTGCTGTGGCTGAGTTGCTTTATTTGAAGAATCTTGCGCATTCTTTTGAGCATCTCCGCTACTTTGAGCCTGGCCATTAGGGTTAGGCTGAGCCGTATTAGAAGGTTGTGTAGCAGATTTTCCAGCTTGTTGTTGGCTGTTTTGAGCTTGAGAATTTTGTTCTGCAGGTTTTTCTGCGCTCTGTTGCTTTTTGGCTTGATTTGTTTGGTTATTTTGATTCTGATTTTGCTGCAGTTTTTGTTCTTGTTTTGTTGGCTTTTGCTTTTCTGCAGGTTTTTCGGAAGCCTTCTCTGCAGACTTTTCTGCAAGCTTAGTATCTTTTTTTACCTGAGATTTGTTATGCTTCGGCTTTTTCTCTTCATGCTTTTGCGGTGCCGGCGCAGGAGCTGACTTTCCTACTGCAATAACTTGATTAATTGCAGGCTTTATTATATTTTGCGAAATAAGAGTTGCGCTTTCAGCTTTGCCATCTACGTAAGTTACGTTATATACGTCTTCTCTTTCTCCATTAACACCAGCTTGTTGCACTACTCGAGCATTTGCTGGAAGCTTAGGATCAACCACAGTTTGTGTGGCAAAAGGTAGCGAAACTGTGCGAGTCTCTTTGCCGTGTGTTACGCGCGAAATACGCAAAATAGTATTTCCATCATTTTCTTCTACGCTAACTCGATCTTCTTTTCCAAGCACAATACCTTGAGAATCAAGTATAGAGCTTGCCGGCAGGCTGCCGTCTGGAGCTACTCTCGACTTTCCATCAGCAATAACCGTTATTGGGCCTTTTTTATTAATCGATAATCCGCACGTAAGTTTGTCATAAATATTTTGCAAATTTACTGTAATTCTCTTAGCGTTTTTTGCATTCGCTCGAAAGAAACCAATTAATTGATCGACACTAGTAGCAACTGTCCAAAATGGTATTGTTACACCGTCTACAGTAATAGAAGTTTGATAAGCGCTACGTACAGTAACAGTGGCGTGATTAGCTAGAATATCTCCAGATGAAGAAATGATTTGATCATGCGTTTTTACAGGTATTTTTTGCTCTTCTAGTAAGCGAATTGAAGTGGTTGCGTAAGTGTTGACTATGCGAGTTTTGCCGTTCACAACTAGCGCTACAGATTTTTGCGCTGTAAATGCGAACGTGCTTAAAGCAGCAAGCGATAGAGACAAGATGCAAGCGATAATGCGTGTTCGTCGCATTACTATTAAGCGTCGAGGTGTCCATCGACGTGCCATATAACCACTCCCTTCATTATCAAACCAACTTTTATTATACCTTCTACGCTGCATTGGCATTAAAAGTAATTAGAAGAGTATTAAAAGCAAAAATAAAAAAGTGGGGGCGGGAGAGAAGGGGATATTCCCGCCCCCTATGAGGTGGAGCTGGTTGGGGGACGCTCCACTCTCGCCCGGAAACCCTGAGTTGGGGGAAGGTTTCCGAGTTCTTACTCGCGAAAAGTTTTGTTATACAGATGATTATGTGCGCAGATATAGATTTGTTATTTTCATAATACGCCATAATTCGGCACTTTATATGAAAAGTAAATTTTTCTATTTTAAATAGTTAATCTAAATAGTTAATTAGTTACTATCCCCTCTGCTTTAATCATTTCACGTCATTATATGCGATATTAAAGATAAGAAAAACCATTGTTTTTGAAATTAGCATAAAACTTAAGAAAAATTTACGAATCGCAAGCAAATAATAATGGAGCCTCCTGCCGGGATCGAACCGGCGACCTGCCGCTTACAAGGCGGCCGCTCTGGCCATCTGAGCTAAGGAGGCGTTGTTCGCAAGCTTAAGCATAACGCGTACGACATGCAGAACATTGTTTAGTGTACCATATGCCACGTCATTACAAAATTATGGTGTTGCTAAATTTCGTAATGATGCTTTAAACCGAAAATAATATGCCAAATTTGGCATCGTAGCGCACTAACATAATGCAGTATGGAAGATATGAGCATGTTTGATTTACAGCCTGGCAATAATGTTGGCGGGTACACGCTTATTGACCGACTTGGCGGTGGAGCAATGGGGTCAGTTTGGCGTGTGCGCGATGATGGTGGAAATCAGTATGCTATGAAAATACTGCGAGCTTCGGTTCGTGCAGAAGACAATGAAAATGAGGATTCTGAGCAGGAGCGTGCGCGATTGCGACTTAAGCGCGAAGCTTTGTCATTAAAACGCATTCATCACCCTGGAGTGTGCGAAATTGTTGATATGGAGCTTGATGCTTCTATTGCGTTTATTGTTACAGGATTGATTGAAGGTCATAATTTGCGCGAAGATGTTGCAGAAAATGGTCCTTATGTTGCGGATGATTTAGAGAGACTTGCGCATAAGCTTATTGCTGCTGTTAAAGCAGTGCATGATGCTGGAATTATTCACCGAGATATTAAACCTACTAACGTTATGATTTCTTCTCGCGGCCCTGTATTAGTGGATTTTGGTATTGCTATGGGCGAAGGTGAAAGTCATGTTACTCGTACTGGATTAGTTATGGGAACTCCTGGTTTTATTGCGCCAGAAATTATTGAGGGCGGAGATTCAGACGAGATTACAGATTGGTGGTCAGTTGCAGCTGTGCTTGCGTTTGCGGCTACAGGTAAGCCGGTTTTTGGCACAAAGCCTATGATGGCGGTTTTGGAGCGTGCAGCTTCTGGCAATGCGGATTTAACTGGCTTGCCTCCTAGAACAATGGATGCTTTCCGTAAAGCTTTGAATCCGATTCGCCAGCAGAGGTGTCTTCCTTCTGATTTAGAAAAAGCGATTAGTCAAGATGCTATGGATCCTTTAGCCTGGCCAGAGGCGAACCGCCCTTTTGATAAAAATTCTGCGCTTGGAGACATGCGCAGAATGTGGCGTGAAACAACTTGTGAAACAACTAGCGAAACGTTATCTGAAACAACTAGCGAAACGTTATCTGAAACAACTAGCGAAACGTTATCTGAAACAACTAGCGAAACGTTATCTGAAACAACTAGCGAAACGTTATCTGAAACAACTAGCGAAACGTTAGCCGTAACAAAGCAAGATTGCATAAATAACGACGTTTCTGACGTAACAAGCGTAATAAGCGCAACAAATGCAAGAAGCGCAACAAGCGCAAGAAGTGTAATAAGCGCAGATAATAAAAATTATGCTATCGACGAGCCTGTTGATTCTACAACTGCTATTTCGCAAGATGCGCATCAAATATCAAACCAACCTACGTATGCGTATCGTGGAGCGTGGATTTTAATAGCTTGTTTATTGATATGTGCTTTTATTGCATGTTTAAGCGTGCTAGATTCTGCGGGACTTTGCATACTCATGATGTGTGTAAGTTCAACTTTAGGCTACAATATTTCAGCTAGATTGCGTCGATTACAACTTAATAACGGTTCTATTCCGCGCCATGATGCGGTTATTCGCATTGCATCTTTGCCGTGGCACATTATTCGCGGTTTGTTATATTCGCTGCCGAGAATGGTTGGAGTTGTGATTGTTTCTTGCGCTGGATCTGTTATTTATCCGCTGTTGTGTGGAACAACTCCGGAATTATTGTCTATTAAACTCGGCTTTTTGAATATTCTTTTGCCGACTTATTCTCCAACTATTTTTTCTAAAACTTCTGTTGGCTACGCAATAGGTTTTCTTATTTATTGGATTATTCTTGCGTTATTCAAAGGAACTACATTATTTTGCTTAGGATTAGGAGCATTATTTGGTTCCAAAAAATCTAAAGAAGAATAAAATTATTGTTTCAAATACTCTATTTTCCGTTGATACCATCAATTAAACTGTGTGAAAGTTGTTTATTTGTTTTACGTGTGCCGCTGGGAGAATATCTTAGTGGGGAAGATTAAAAAATAGATTGAAGGATTACGATGCCTAATATTCAAGTAGATAATAGCAACCAGAATGCTTCGTTAATGAGTAGGCGTGAAAGAACTGAAGAAAATCGTGAGCGTCTTGAGCGTGAAGCTCGTGAGCGTCGTCAGCAAACAATTATTGGAATTATTGTAGTGCTGATTGTTATGGCTATGTTAGCTGCTGTTGGTGTTACTACTTACCAAGCTTTTTATAAGTCTCCAAAAAGCAATGTTGAACAAACGCAAATTGAACGCTCTAATAAATCTAAAGAGCAATTAAAGAAACTTGGCGCTAAATATAAGCCAGAAGTTATGACTCCTATGGGCGGAATTGTTATAAGCAAGCTTGGCTATAACCAGCCTGTTGCTAAAGTTCCAACTGTTGCAACTTATTTTGATCCTTTATGCCCTGGGTGCGGCGGCTTTAATCGTAAAGCAGACAAAGCGCTGATTGCGATGGTTCGAGCAGGCCAAATTAATTTAGAAATACACCCAATGTCATTCTTGGATTCGCTTTCAACAGATCACTATTCAAGCCGCGTATACGGAGCTATTGCTTATATTGCAAACAATGACAGTGACCCAGAGCATTTGTTGCAATTTATTAACAACATTTTTGCGGAAGACTTCCAGCCAGAAGAAGGCGAAGGATATAAGCCTGTAAGCAATGAAATGTTGATTGAACAAGCTAAGAAAGCTGGTGTAGACGAATCTGTTGCAAGCAAGGCTTTCGAACGCAGGTACGACAAGTGGCAGAATTTGATTAACAAATACACTCCTGATTTTGCAGAATTGTTGAATGTTTCTGGATCTAATAAGGGTTCGATGACAACGCCAACCGTAACTATCAATGGAAAGTTGCTCGATATTAATGCTGTTAATAGCAAGGATATGAGCGTGCTTGATGCAATTTTGCATTGCATTGGTTTGAATAAAAATCAAGTTGGAGTTGCAGGTCAAATGCCTAAAATCTCTAACACTGACTCCCCTATTGCTCTATAGCTAATAAAATAAATTATTTGATTAAAACGGACGCTAGGCTTATGCTTAACGTCCGTTTTTGTATTGCAAAACAGACACTATTAATACAAACAAATGATTATATAATTGCATATTTTTTATAGCGAAAACTAACTATTGTTTAAGTATTTATTAGCAACTTTTTGCGTATTCGACACGCCGAGTATTGAGAAAATACTGATTTTTTGCTGTTTTTCTGAGCTAAACATGGTATATTAAGGCATGGCTCAACGAAGAGAAACCTTCAATGGACCAGGTAAGTAAACTGTGTACGATTGATTCCCGCCGATGTAGGAAAAGGGGTTATGAGTGCACACCCTTCACTACGGATCGTTCGGCACGTACCTGCCGATGAAAGGAACATATCATGGCAGAAGTTGTATTTGATCATGTCACGCGTATTTACCCTGGCAACGATAAGCCATCGGTTGACGATTTGAACATGACTATTAAGGATGGCGAATTCCTCGTACTCGTTGGTCCATCTGGTTGCGGTAAATCCACTACTTTGCGTATGTTGGCAGGCCTTGAAGAGGTTAACAAGGGACGTATCCTCATCGGCGGTCAAGATGTTACTACTATGCAGCCAAAGGATCGCGATATTGCAATGGTATTCCAGAACTACGCGTTGTATCCTCATATGACCGTTGCAGACAACATGGGCTTCGCTTTGAAGATTGCAGGTGTTCCTAAGGAAGAAATTCGCAGGCGCGTTGAAAAAGCTGCAGAAGTTTTGGATTTGACTGAGTATTTGGATCGTAAGCCAAAGGCTTTGTCAGGCGGTCAGCGTCAGCGTGTTGCTATGGGTCGCGCAATTGTTCGTGAACCAAAGGTCTTCCTTATGGATGAGCCTCTTTCCAACCTTGACGCTAAGCTTCGTGTTCAGACTCGTACTCAGATTGCTGCTTTGCAGCGTCAATTGGGTGTTACTACACTGTACGTGACCCACGATCAGACCGAAGCTTTGACTATGGGTGATCGCATTGCCGTTATTAAGCTTGGTATTCTTCAGCAGGTTGGTGCTCCAACTGAGCTTTATGATCGCCCAGCAAACGTCTTCGTGGCAGGCTTCATTGGTTCCCCATCTATGAACATCAACCAGCATCCAGTTGTCGATGGCCGCGCTCAGATTGGCGAGGATTCCATCGTTCTTCCAGCAGAAGCTGTTGATAAGCTTACTGCAGAAGATAATGGACAGATTATTGTTGGCTTCCGTCCAGAAGATGCAAGCCTTGCAACTTCCGATGATCCAAACGCTTTCTCCTTGAAGGTTGTGAACGTAGAGGATCTCGGTTCCGATGGCTACATCTACGGCAATATCATCACTGATGGTTCTCCTGAAGAAGCATCTACGATGATGTCTGATCAGAACAAGCTCACAACAATCCGCGTGAATCCTCGTGCATTGCCAAAGGTTGGCGACACGGTGAAGATTAAGATCGATCCGTCTAAGATGCACTTGTTCGCGCCTTCTACTGAATTGCGTTTGAACTAGTAAGTAGCTTTGAGTGCTATAGCATAAGCATGATAAGCAAACTTTCGGTATAAAGGTATGCGGGGTTCGCAAAATAACGCGAACCCCGTTTTTGCCAACAAAAAGACCTATAAAAGTTACATAAAATCTAAAAAATAGCGTGTTTAAAAAAATCGTTATTGTGGATGGCTTATTATATATAGTTGTTATCAATAATTAGTCAGTGATTAATCTGTGTTGCATACGCAATACAGAGATATTGTTGGCATTGAGCTGATTGGTAAATGGACATTATGGAATGGAATGACGCTCCTCAACTGGATCCGCGCGCTATGCAGGCAACTTCAGTATCTGCGCAGGATGAGAGTGCGTCGTATCAAGAACCTCAGGCGCTTAAAATTACTGCGGCTAGCTCGAATCCAAGAATGTTCACGCTTCCGTGGGAGCTACCACTTTCTCAATGGCCAGCTGATTTGTTCGTAAATTTGCCGCGTGGTATTTCTCGACATATTGTTCGATTTGTTCACGTTGGCGACGAAGTTTATGCAATGAAGGAAATTACTCGTCAAGTTGCAGAACGAGAATACGAACTTTTACGACGACTTCGCAAACTTGAGCTTCCAACAGTTACGCCTATAGCGGTTGTGGCAGGTAGGCGTGACGCTAATGGTGAAAAGCTTGAAGCAATACTTGTAACTAAGCATTTAAAGTTTTCTCTTCCGTATCGTGCTTTATTTGCGCGAACGTTACGTCCGGATACCGCTGAGCGTCTTATAGACGCATTGGCTGTGTTGATGGTGCGTTTGCACCTTTCCGGTTTTTATTGGGGCGATGTTTCGCTTTCTAACGTACTGTTTTTAAGAGATGCAGATGCGTTTTCCGCATTCCTTGTTGACGCAGAAACTGGTGATTTGCACGGAAGTTTGACAGAAGGCCAGCGCGAATACGATATTGATTTAGCTAGAACCAATATTATTGGCGAACTTATGGATTTGAGTTCAGGCCAGCTTCTGCCTACAGAAGTAGATGAAATTACAATAGGAAATCGTCTGGTTGATCGTTATCACTCGTTATGGAGCACTCTTACTGACGTAGATAAGTTTAGTCCGGATGAAATGTGGCGTATTGAGCGTCGTGTGAATAGGCTTAATGAGCTTGGATTCGACGTTGATGAGTTGGAAATGAAGACTTCGGAAGACGGCCGTCGAGTATTGGTTCGTCCTCGAGTTGTGGATGCAGGTTATGCGTCGCGCAAGCTGCTTCGTTTAACAGGCTTGGATGTGCAAGAAAATCAGGCTCGCAGGTTGCTTAACGATTTGGACGCGTATCGTACTTCTACATGGCGTCAAGGCGAAGAGCTGGAGATTGTTGCAACCGATTGGATGCGAGAAGTATTCGAGCCTACAGTTCGTATGATTCCTACTGAATTCCGTTCACAAATCGAGCCGGCTCAGTTCTTCCACGAAGTTTTGGATCATCGTTGGTTTATGGCAGAAAAAGTTGGCCACGACGTTGCTATGCAAGATGCTGTAACAAGTTACATTAAGAATGTGCTTCCACAGTACAAGATGGATAAGCGTGTGCTTGCTGCAATAAACGCAGATGCTGATTCTGGCGTAGTGGACGATGAATACACGTATTCTCAACCAACTAATCACGGAACTGATATTGACGAAGACGATCAAGACGCCAGTGTTTGGGCAAGTTGATTTTATCTGTGTGATTCTATAGCGCTTTTTGTAGCTAGTGTTATACAATAAAAAAGCTAATTCTCAATAAGGGCGACGTAAATTGTCGTCTTTGACTTTTAAGCGAATTTTTCGTAAGGGGAGCTTCGGCTCCCCCGTTTTTTTTTATGCAATTGTTTTATATATGATTCGTGTTTAGTAACGCTACAACGCTGCAGTCTAAATTTGGGTATAAAAAAGTGCCCCCTGTGGGACTCGAACCCACAACCCAAGACTTAAAAGGACTCTGCTCTGCCAATTGAGCTAAAGGGGCAACAAACGCTAAGTGTACTACATTCAAGCGACGAAGTGAATACTAGCGCATTTGAGCGTGTTACGCATGAATTATTTTAATAATCCTAAATCTTCTAGCTTTGTTTTAATTTGCGTAGCTGAAGGCTCTACCATAAAAGTATTATCTTCAAAAGTAACTACTGGAATATGCTTTTGACCGCTAATCTCAATTGCTTTATCTGCAGCACCATCTTCTGTTTCAATATCATGCCAAACAAAAGCTACGCCATATTGATTCAAAGCAGCTTTCGCACGTATGCAATCACCGCACCAATTTGCACCGTATACTTCTACAGTTGCATTATCTACCATAACTACTCCTTGTTATGCTATTTAGAATTATAAAATTCACTTTTAAACACAACGCTTATTGTCGTTTATTGTCTTTAATAGTGTAATAGATTCTTTGAAACTGCGGTAGATTTAAACAAAACTGTGGTAAATATGAGAAAAAATAGTGAAATGTATTGCTAGTGTCCCTTGATTTTCATAGGCTTGATGGCATGAATATGGTTATGGATATGGATATGGTTATCTGGTTTGCAGTTGCAGCTGTTATTATTGCTGTTCTATTAGTAACTGCGGCTGTGATTCTGCGCATTCGTGGAAATAGCCACGGGCCGGTAATTCCAAAAAGCGTTGATAATTCTGCAGATATAGAGGCATCTGAGGATGCTGGCGCGGCTGAATCTAAACGTGTGAAGACGAAGTTAGATTCAGACGCTAAGAAAGTAGCGAAAGCTGATTCGTTGCCGGAAAGTAATTCTTCTCGCTTAACAAGGCTTCGTGAGCGCTTATCGCATAGTGCTAACCCATTTGGGCGCGCGCTTTTCAACATAATAAGCAAAGATAATCTTTCAGAAGAAGATTGGGAAAATGTAGAAGATACTTTGCTTTTGGCTGATGTTGGCACTAAAGCTAGTGAAGAATTAGTGGATGCACTGCGTAAGGATGCTCGTATTTCTGGCACTTCAAGTGCTGATGATATTCGTGAAGCTTTGCGAGCAAAACTTTTAGAAGTAGTGGACGAAAATGCTGATCGCCGATTGAATGCTGATAAGCCGGATGCTCATCATCCAGGCGTTATTATGATGGTTGGCGTAAATGGAACCGGCAAAACCACAACTGCCGGAAAATTAGCAAGACTATTTGTAGCTCAACATCGTTCTGTAATGTTTGCTGCTGCAGATACTTTCCGCGCCGCTGCTGCCGATCAGCTTGAAACTTGGGCTTCTGCTGTGAACGTGCCAGTTGTTAGAGCAGATAAAGATGGTGCTGATCCTGCTTCAGTTGCTTTTATTGCAGCGAATAAAGCGAAAGACGAGAATGCGGATGTGTTGATTGTAGACACAGCTGGTCGTTTGCAAAATAAAGCAAATCTTATGGAAGAACTTGGCAAAATTCGTAGAGTTGTAGAAAAAACTATGCCAGTGGATGAAGTGCTGCTGGTATTGGATGCTACTACTGGTCAAAATGGTATGGCTCAAGCAAAAGTATTTGCTGAAGCTATTGGTATTACTGGAATTGCACTTACTAAACTTGATGGCTCAGCTAAAGGCGGTATCGTCGTTGCGGTTCAACGTGAATTAGGTGTTCCAGTAAAACTAGTAGGACTTGGTGAAGGCCCTGACGATTTAGTTCAATTTGATCCTAAGAGTTTCGTTGATGGACTATTAGCGTAAGTTTTACAAAATAAAGCCTGCTCAAGTAAAAATGAGCAGGCTTTGCAATTTCTACAGTAATTATTGCATTTTCTATTTTTTCAAACTTTTCTCTACGTAACTTTTCTCGGTACAATAGAAATAAAGTGATACATCAGTTGCAGTGATGTTTGCATTGCGCTGTTTGAAGTAATTGAGGTGAAAAATGACCACGATGGATCCGCAATGGGCATTGTTGGCAGGCGCATTAGTGTTTATTATTACGCCTGGAATTGCCCTATTTTATGGCGGCCGTGAGCGCGCTACATCAATGGTAAATATGATGATGTTGTCTGCAGGCGCTATTGCTGTTACAACAATCGTATGGACGCTATGGGGCTGGTCAATGGCTTTTGCCGGTAAAGATATGGCTGGCGGAATTGTTGGTGATCCATTAAGTGGTTTGCTGTTTAGGGATTCTATGGTGGCTGATCATGGCGTATTTACGTCTATGGATGCTAATTCTGGTTTAGCTGGTGGTATTCCAGCGGCTTTCCGTTTAGCGTGCGCTGTAGTTGCTGTAGCTTTAATTACAGGCGCTTTGGCAGGGCGTGTGCGTTACGCTATTTGGCTCATATTCGTTGCTTTGTGGGTAACTTTAGTATTTGCTCCACTTGCGCATATGGTGTGCGGAGGAGGGCTTTTATCTCCTACTGGAGCTATTTCTCAAGCATTGGGTATTAATGTTCATGATTTTGCTGGCGGATCCTTATTGCACATGGCTGCAGCTGTTTCCGCATTCGCAATCGTGATGATTATTGGCGGGCACGCTCATTTCCCTCTTAAACGCTTTGTGCTGCATATTAAGAATGTTGCTCGTGTTGGAGCAAACGATAATGTTGAAAGTGCTTCTTCTCGCGAAAATTCTCGCGGTAATAAAAGTCGCCTATCTCGTGCGCTGTGGGCTGATGTTGCTCATGTTAAAAATAATTCTAGTGAAGCGGTTGTTTCTCCAATCGCTACTGTAACTGAAGTTTCAGATGAAACTTCATCAATGAAGTCTGCTGCTGAAAATGGTATTCCTGCTCGTCACCCGCATAATGTTCCATTTGTTATGCTTGGAGTTTTTCTGATTTGGTTCGGTTGGCTAGGTTTGATGATTGGGTCTTCTGCTGGTATTTCTGGTGTGTCAGGATACGCTTGGGTTAGTTCCACGATTACTGCATCCGCTTCAATGCTTGCATGGGGAGTAACTGAACGTTTGCACTCTGGCTGTTTTACGGCTCTTGGTGCTGCGTCCGGCGTTATGGCTGGTTTAGCTGCGAGTGCGGCTGCGGCAGATGTTATTGCGCCGATGTGGGCATTAGTTTTGGGTATTATTTCTGGCGTAATTACATCCCTAGTAACTCATTCTCGTACTTTCATGCGTTATGATGGCGCTTTGCACGTTGTAAGTGTTAATGGCGTTGCTGCTCTTATTGGCGTGCTTGCTGTAGGTTTATTTGCGGAAGGCTCTGGCTTACTTTCGGTTGGAGATTGGCATCAGCTTGTTGCGCAACTTTGCTTAATTGGTATTACGGTGCTTTATGCAGGCGCTGTGACCGCAGTTATAGCTTTTGCGCTTGAAAAGCTTTTTGGATGGCGTATTTCCGAGGCAAAAGAGCGTAAGGGTGTTGATTTAGTAGATCAAGGAGAGCGCGCTTACGATTTCTCTGCTATTGCTCAAAGTCATGGTGGCGCTGTAGTTGCTGTTGCTGATGATGACGCTAATAAAACGCAGATGGCAGTTCTTACTTCCGTTGATATTGCAGTTGATGATGATAATGAGGCGGAAGCTGAGAGCGTTGAAGCTGAACGTGCGGAAGCTGAGAGTGTTGAAGCTGATTCGGAAGTTGATTCTGAAGATAATTTAGAAGAAAATTCTGGAGATAATTCGGAAGAAGAAGAACCGGAAGAAGACAATTCGGAAGATAATTCTGAAGAAGAGTCTGAGGAGGAGTCGGAAGAAGAAAATTCTGAAGATAATTCTGGAGATAATTCGGAAGAAGAATCGGAAGCTAACTCGGAAGATAATTCTGAAAATAATTCGGAAGAAGAAACTGCTTCTACAAAAGACGAGGAAGAATCTGAATCTCCAGATAATTCTGAAAATAAAAAATAATTAAATTTAATAGCGAATATTTTATTTAAATAAATTAAATATTTGCAAAATATAAACCGCATGCTTTACGCAAAGTGTGCGGTTTTTCATTATTATGCACTTTATATAACACGCACGGATTAAGTGATGTGCATAAAAAGAAGAGTTATCCACATTTTAGGCGTGTCTAAGTGGATATCCCACAAAATTATCCACACAGTGGGGATAACATTGTGGATAATGTGCGGATAACTTTTCAAAATCATATTTTTATTTGCACTTTATAGTTATTTGTGTTAGCGCTAATGCTGTTCTGCCTTAATACGTGCGCGCGTTTATACTCGTTTTTATGGCAGATAATGATATGTGGCAGTCTACTAAAGGCAATGTTAGCCGCGTGGGAAGCGGTCGTGACGGCAATAGCGGCACCTCAATATATGGTTCTGGGGCGTCTCGCAATGCGGACGGCACAAGCGGCGCTACATTGTTTGATCGCATTCCTCCGCACGATGTTGACGCAGAGATGGCAGTACTTGGCGGAATGCTTATGAGCAAGGATGCTATTGGTGAAGTATCGCAAGTGCTAGAAACAGAAGACTTTTATTTGCCACAACATCAAACAATTTATGATGCTATTCTTACGCTTTTTGCAGGATCCCAGCCTGTTGACGTTGTGCTTGTAGCAAACGAATTGATGAAAGCTGGAAATCTCGATAAAGTTGGAGGCGCAGACTATTTGCACAGCCTTGTAGCATCCGTGCCAACTGCTGCAAACGCAATGTATTACGCGGATATTGTGCATCAAAATGCCGTATTGCGAAATGTTATTACTGCTGGCACAAAAATAGCGCAAATGGGATATTCTGCCTCCGGTGCGCAAGCAGAAGATATTGTAAATCTTGCACAATCAGAAGTGTACGAGATGAGTGCTGGCAAAGTGCGCCAAGATTACGTTGCTATTGGCCCGGTTTTGCAAAATGCGCTTGATCAGCTCGATAAAATGCAAAATCATGAGCTTGAGCAGGGAGTGCCAACAGGATTTCGCGATATTGACGAAGTTACGCAAGGTTTGCAACCTGGTCAAATGATTGTTGTTGCAGGCCGTCCTGCAATGGGAAAGTCTACGCTTGGTATTGATTTCGCTCGTTCGGCTGCATTGCATCACAATATGACGACTATCGTATTCTCTTTGGAAATGAGCAAAGTGGAATTAGCTCAGCGCATTATTGCTGCAGAAACAAATATTCCACTTGCTGCTATGAGAAGAGCGGAAGATATTACTCCAGATCGTTGGAATACGCTAAATAATTTCTGGACAAAAATGCAGAACGCTCCGCTTTTTATTGACGACAGTCCAAATATGAGCTTGATGGAAATTCGCGCAAAATGTCGTCGTTTGAAGCAAACGAATGATTTGAAATTGGTAGTTATCGATTACCTTCAGCTTATGAGTTCCGGCAAGCGCGTTGAAAGCCGTCAGCAAGAAGTTTCGGAATTCTCGCGTGCGCTTAAGTTGCTTGCAAAAGAGCTTGAAGTGCCGGTTGTGGCTTTAAGCCAGCTTAACCGCGGACCGGAAATGCGAAACGACAAAAAGCCTCAGCTTTCGGATTTGCGTGAATCTGGTTCTATTGAGCAGGATGCTGACGTGGTGTTCCTTGTGCATCGTCCTGATTTTTACAATAAGGAAGATCGCCCAGGCGAAGCCGATATTATTATGGCAAAGCACCGCAACGGCCCTACGGATACCTTTAATCTTGCATTCTTGGGTGCAACTTCCAAGTTTATGGATATGCCGCAAGACTACCAGCAGGCAGGAGTGTGATTTAGCATGTCAAGCGGCGACTACGAATCGCATAATAATTCGCGCAATTCGCATAATAATTTTCATAAAAACTTGCATAAGCATTTCTACAGTTTTGCGATGCCTGCTGTAGGAAAGCTTGTTTGCGCTCTTTCTAGGGTGCTACATCATGGTGGAAGCGCATTGCCGGGTAAAGTTATTGAAAGCCTCGATTCCGGCTTTCTAGCGCGTACTCTTGCATCATTGCCATACGGAATAGTTCTTATTTCCGGAACTAATGGCAAAACTACCACAACGCGTATGGTAACTTCTATGCTACGAGACGCGGGATTTAAAGTATTTACTAATCCAACAGGCTCAAACTTTACTAGAGGAGTAGTTGCAGCTCTTGCGAAAACTATGCCGGCTTTTGGCACAAAGTTAGACGCGGATATTGCAGTTTTAGAGCTTGACGAAGCGTATGCAGTGCATTTTGTAAATCAAATCAAGCCGCGCTACTCTTTATTGCTAAATGTTATGCGAGACCAGCTCGACCGGTTCGGCGAAATTGACACAACTGCAAAACTATTAAGCAACGTAGCTGCCGCAACCGAAGGAACAGTAGTGCTAAATCGCGAAGATCCACGTATTCGTGCGCTCGCAAATGTTGTTCCTGCTGGCTCTAGCGTGCGGTATTTCGGCTTGGATACTGCCGTAAAAAGCATGTTCCCAACGGATGATGATTTGCATAATAGTGCTGAAAAAAGCAAAAATTGCGAAGATGCTGCAGAAAGCAAAGCTAATAATCTTTCTAAAGCAGACGTTGTTCTTTCAAAAGTCGAAGATCATGAAGCTGAGTTTATACTTGACGGCAAGCGTAAAACCACATCTGTAAAACTTGACGGCGCTTACAATATTTTCAACGCTGCTGCTGCAGCAACAGTAGTTCGCGCTATATTAGCGGACGCTGCAAAACAAAATTCTACGCTGAAAAAATTCGATGACGATGCGCTTATGGAAGCGATTTCTCACGTAACTCCTGCTTTTGGTAGAGGCGAAGTAATTGAAGTTAATGGCGCTCCTGTTGAGCTTGTTTTAGTGAAGAATCCTATTGGTTTTAGGCTTGCTATTGCTTCGGATCATCCGCAAAATCACGATACAATGATTGCAATTTGCGACGAATATGCGGACGGTAGAGACATGAGCTGGCTGTGGGACGTTGATTTTGCAAGCTTTAGTGGTACTGGAGTTGCGTGCGTTTCTGGCACTCGCGCGTGGGATATGGCTTTGCGGCTGCAATACGATAAGGTTGCAGCTAGAAACGTGAACACAGATTTGGAAGAAGACGTTAAAGCTTTTGTGAATGGCGATTTTAGTGGCAACGCTAAAAACGCTAAACGCATATATTGCACATATACTGCCATGCTTCGCGTGCGCGCGGCTTTAGCGCAACTTGCGGAAGTTAAAGACGTTGGAGTTGGAAAGTAATAGTCATGAATGGTTCCAGTGATATTAGTAAAGAAAATACTACTTTTGAAGCCGAAAATCGCGTGCTAGATATTGTGTCGCTGTATCCAAAAGACATGAATATTTACGGCGATTACGGCAATGTGCTTACGATTATGCGCCGTGCGGAATTATACGGCTACGAGCCTGTGCTACACGAGTACAACGTTGGTGACGATTGGCCAAAGCGCGTGGATATGATTCTTGGCGGCGGCGGCCAAGATCATGGTCAAAGCAGAGTTACGGAAGATTTATTTGCTCGCGCGGACGCGATTCGGGTGCTTGCAAAAAATGGCGTTCCAATGCTTATGATTTGTGGACTTTACCAGCTTTTTGGAGAGTATTTTGAAACCGTTGAGGGGCAAAAACTTCAAGGAATTGGCATACTCGGTGAGCATACGGTTGGTCAAGATGTGCGCATGATTGGAAATCTTGTGGAGCATAGCGCCGATTTTGGCGACATTGTTGGCTACGAGAATCATTCTGGGCGCACAAGTTTGGAAGATGGCACGCAGCCGCTTGGCTCAGTTGATAGTGAAAATTGCGGAAATAATGGCGAAGATCACACTGAAGGCGCTCGCAAATACAATGTTATTGGAACGTATATGCACGGCTCCGTTTTGCCAAAAAATCCGCGTTTAGCTGACTTTTTAATTTGCACTGCTGCGCAAAATCGTTACGGCGAATTTTCGCCCAAGCAAACTGATGCTCAACGCGCAGAGCTTGCGAAACTAGACGAATTGGCAGAACGCGCTCGCGAAGTCGCCATAACTCGTCCGCGGTAAATGAACATAGGCGTATGCGTGATTTAATAGCAGTTTGATTAATTATTTTATTTTATGCGCATAGTGTGTATAATCTTTTTATGAGATACAAAGAGATTGAAAAACGTCTTAAGAAAGACGGATGGATACTTTTTGCACAGCGTGGAAGTCATTGCCAATTCGTACATAAAACCAAAACGGGTAAAGTCACAGTGCCTAAGCATCCAGGTGATATTAACACGTCGGTTGTTAAGTCAATCTGGCGCCAGGCAGGAATTAGTGAGACAAAGGTGAAATGATGAAATTAGCGTATCCTGTTATTCTTACTCCATACGAAGATAATAGTGGGGGTTTTGTTGCAGAAGTTCCTGATTTGCCAGGGTGTGTAACTGGCGGTAGTAATCTTGCAGATGCTTTGATTATGGCAGAAGACGCAGCAAGCGGATGGGTTCTTACAGAACTAGAAAGTGGCAAGACTGCACCAAAAGCTAGCGATATTAGTGATATTGTTGTAGAAAATCCTAATTCAAAGTTATCGATGGTTGCGCTTGATATGGATTCTTATGCTGCAAAATACGGTTCTCAGTCAGTTCGTAAAAATGTTACTCTTCCAGCTTGGCTTGACACTTGGGCGCAAAAAGCTGGCATCAGCTACAGTGGGACTTTGCGTGATGCTTTAGAAGCTTTATATGCTAAAGGAGCTGTGAATAAAGCCTAGCTATATTAGTAGCTATATTATCTGATTTATGATGCAATATTGCGGCAATTAATTAATACAAAAGCCTGCTGAAGTTGCAAAGTGTTGCAAATCAGCAGGCTATTTTGTAGTTTTTGATTTTAGATTTTATATTCTAGTTTTCGCTTGATTTGGTAAGTATATTAGTCAATCAAACCGTACAAGCGATCGCCAGCGTCGCCAAGACCTGGAACGATATAAGATTTGTCGTTCAAATGCTCGTCAACAGCGCAAACAACAACCTTAAAATCGATAGAAGGATCAAGCTCCTTCTCCAAGCGCTTCAAGCCTTCTGGGGCTGCCAAAATGTTAATAGCAGTAACATCCTTAGCTCCGCGCTCAGCCAAATAATGCGTAGCGGCAATAAGAGTGCCACCAGTGGCAAGCATTGGGTCAAGAAGGAAGCACTGACGGCCTGTCAAATCTTCTGGCAAACGGTTGGCATAAGTGATGATATCGAGCGTTTGCTCGTCGCGCTTCATGCCAAGGAATCCAACCTCAGCAGTTGGAAGAAGGCGAGTCATGCCGTCGAGCATACCGAGGCCAGCGCGCAAAACCGGCACAACCATTGGGCGTGGGCGGTTCAAATGCTTGCCAGTCATCTTGCAAATAGGAGTTTCAATCTCGCGATCGCTAACTTCCAAATTGCGGGTTGCTTCGTATGCTTCGAGGGTTACCAATTCGGAAACCAACTCGCGGAAAATGTTAGAAGGTGTATTCTTATCACGCAAAACGGTGAGCTTGTGGTCCACCAGCGGATGATGTAAAACATGAAGATCCATACCTTCTAGGGTAATGCAAGCATGGCATGTTAAGCTATCGGCGTGCCGTTATTTTTGCGCAAAATATAAACAAATGTTGAGTAAAAATATATTTTATTTAAACTTAGATAGCAAAAATCTAAAATCTAAAATCTAAAACAGAAACGATACTGACTTGCGAAAGCGCCTGTCGGCGCAAACGCCGCTCGCAGCGGCAAAAAATGGAGCCCGGGGCTTAAGCACAAGCCAGCATCATTTTGAGTATACCTTGTTTTCTGTTTTCACGCGCCGCATAATTTTAATCGCAAATAATTTATTCCAACTTTCCTGCGCGCCACAATTTTGCACCATGCGCAAAAGATAACGAAAGAGCGTGCATATTCGCGGATACGTGCAAAACTTTTGCAATTTTCTGCGTGTGTATTGTATTTGCTTGCTCATCTAACTTTTTTGCGTAAACTCGCATTCCGCGCGCAATAATCGAAGTAAAAGCTGAAGCGCGGTAAAGCGCTACGGCAAAATCGCCTGTAAAAGCGCCAGAAAGAATAGAGTCCGCAAGTCGCGCAATATCTTCACCTGTAGGAGCGTCGTCGATTCCTGTAATAGCCGAAGCGCTCGTTGCTTCAGGCTCGCCAAGACTCCAATACTCGGCGTAAGCTTCGCGCTGCTTTCTTAGCGACATGCGCAATAAATACAGTCGCCACAACATTCCAGGAAGAGACTCAGCTTCCGTGTGACTCCACAAATCTGCAATAACTTCAATGCCTTCATTTTCAACCAAATTCAGCACGCGCTCGACGATTTCCGGCGACTGCGTTTTATGAACGCGGTTAAGCAAAACGGCAGCGGAAGTGTGGCTAATTTCGTTTACAACCTGCGGATCTGTGCCGCCTTCAATCTGCGCGAGCATTGCAGGATCCATTTGTGCAGGTCGGCTTGGGCGGGCAGCTCCAGTGGGGCTTGGCATAAAAGCAGATCTGCTTGAATGAATAGAGCTCGATTGAGAATTTAAACTAGTAGACACTTGGAATAACCTTTTCAATATCAATAATGCGAGCGCCTTTAGGGGTATTAATTATGTGCAAAACTATTGCGCTTCCTGTAGGCATGTATGGAGATTTTTGGCTGAGTATGCGCTTGTGTGCTCTAGGTTTCGTTATTTCGCGCAAATAATTGAAGAAAGTGCCAATAACTGGGCGGTGCAGGCATATGACTGTTGCACTGTTGGCAGCGATTGCGTTGTTGGCTGTGCTTGCGTCGCTAGTTTCGCTTGTATTTTGTGCGTTGCGCTCAAGATTTTGTATTTCGTTTATAAGCACAGATAACGTAGATTTTGGTTGTTTTTCGTGATGATCTTCAGTAAGTTCCGCAACTTGTTCTATTGGAAGTGAAGAATCGTGCGAAAAAGCCGCAACCGTTTCAACGCAACGTTTCCAAGGCGACGATATGATTTTATTCGGCGCGTAGCAGGCAAGCTCGCGACCAAGAGCGTATGATGCAGCTGCTCCAAGAGGTGTGATTGGTCGAGTTGCCTCGCTTCCTTGCCAAGTTTTTCGAGACTCAGCTTTCCCGTGGCGCACCAAAAGCAACGTGCTATATTCTCCTTGATCTGCGTGGAGCTTCTCTAAGAAAGCATCCAGCACTTCGCGGTCGCTATCGTGCGTAAGCTTTTTGCGCGCTTTAGAAGGAGTAAGCCATAAAACATTGCCAATTTCAGTAGGCTTTGCTGGCTTAATTGGCCCGAAAGCAGGAAGACGTTTAGCTGCAGTTGGCTTGTCAATTAAGCGCATCATCCAGTAGTGGATTCGTTTTATTACTTCCGGCTGAGAATTGCGTGATGCGTTGCCGCTTTTAGAAGTTTGCTTTTTGCCTTCGTGCTCAAGTGGATACTCTATTTTGGCAATATGCGGACCTAGTGTGACTGAATATCCTGTTTCTTCTCCAACTTCGCGCACGGCTGTGTGGCGATGTGATTCGTTTGGCTCGTTCTTTCCTTTTGGCCAGCTCCAATCGTCATATTTAGGACGGTAAACAATGCAAAGTTCAAAATCGTCGTCGCTAGGCTTTATTGCGTCGCTAGGCTTAATTGCATTGCTGCCTGTTTTTGCTTCTTCGCCTGCATTTGAGCTGTTTGTAATATTGCGCTTGCGATAGATTATTCCGCCAGCTGCTTCAACGTATTGCGTCGTTACTGCACTCATATTCACTATTTTAGCGGTTTTCTTTCGCAATTTTTAGTTGTGCCCTAATCTTTTACTTTTGTCACAGTCGTAGCAGTAACAAAAGAGCTGTTATTGTTTTATAATCCTTAAATTTGCTAAAACTGGCAAATAATTGCTCAAAAAACTTCCCAAAACTGGCAAATTATGGCGTAAAAAACATCCTAAAACTGGCAAATAATGGTATAATCGTTGTAATAGCAACAATAAAAAGAGTAAGCCATGGAACGACTAGCATTACAAAAATTAATCGCCTGGAATAGCAAGCCGAATCGTAAGCCGCTAATTATATGGGGTGCGCGCCAGGTTGGTAAAACATATCTAGTAAAAGAACTTTTTGCAGAAAAATATTATAAAAATAGTTATATTTACATCGATCTTAAAAAAGAAGATGAGGTTCGTAACTTTTGCGAAAGCACGGCAAACGCAGAAAAAATTATCGAATACTTGTCTTTGCGGTTTTCAAAGCCTATAGATGAAAGCACGTTGCTGATTTTTGACGAGATTCAAGAATGCCCAAATATTATTTCGTCGCTTAAATATTTTTGCCAAGATTTTAGAAAAATTCACGTAATTGCAACGGGCTCAATGGTACGTATTAAATTGCATCGCGAATCTCGTAAGCAGAATGCTGAAAAAACAGCAAAAGACCAATTCCTTTTTCCTGTAGGAAAAATCGACCAGATAACGATCTATCCAATGACTTTTGGCGAATTCCTACTAAATAACAACAGTCTTCTTTACACAAAGGTGCGCGAAGCATATGCTTCTAAGCAAGCGCTGCCTACAGAAATTCACAATCTTGCGTTAAATGAAGTGTATAAATATCTGCTAATTGGAGGCATGCCAGAAGCAGTAGAAGCATATATTGAGCGCAAAGATTTACTAGAAACGCGTGAGATTTTGCGTTCGCTGTATGACAATTATCTTGCGGACATGGAGTTGTATCAGGCAAGCAGCGAGTCAATCTTAAGATCTCGACTCCTATTTGAAAATATTTTTAGGGAGCTTAACAAGGAGTCAAAAAACTTTTCAGCCGGTCTTATTAAAAAAGACGGCAGGACTAGAGATTTTGCAACATCCATTCAATGGCTGCTTATGACTCATATTGTTAATCAGTCGTTCCAGCTTAAAGAGCATATAACTATGCCACTTATGCAAGAGAATGAAAGCAATTTCCGACTATTTTTGTGCGATATTGGCATGTTTTCGTATCAAAGCGGAGTGAATGCAGCATCTTTTATTTCAAATGAAAGAGACAATACACTATCTGGTATTTTCTTTGAAAATTACGTTGCGAACGAACTTAGTGCAAATGGTTTAAAACTTTTTTATTGGCGCGGAAAATTAGATTCAGAATTGGAATTTATAGTTGAATCAAATAACAAACTTTTCCCTATTGATGTTAAAAAAGGCAGAGGAACACTTAATTCTCTAAATAAGTTTGCAACGCATAACAAGTTTGAGTTTGCAATAAAAGTTTCTAAAAATAATTATGGTTATGACGCAAATCAGAAAATTGCGACCATGCCATTTTATTTCATGCCGTTTGTGTCCTGCGATTTGGCCGCTGGAACGCTTGAGATTTAGTGTAAGTGAGTGGCGCGGGCGAATCGCTCGCGCTGAGTTTAGTATTGACTTAGAGAAAATCAGTTGCTGATTTTCGTATATTTACGCTGCTTACTTGTTACTTTTCCTAGTGCTTTTACTTTATTTTCTGCAATTAACTTACGTAAATGTCGTCTGATTGTTTCTGGAGACTTTTTAGTTAGTTCAGCTAATTCTAGAGTTGTTATTGTAGAGTCAACAGGTATAAGCGTTAGTAAAATATTGTCATTTAGTGGATTGTTTTTGCTCTCCGCTTGCGTGTGTTCAACGTGAATGTAATTTCCTACTGTTTGTTCAGTGTCGTTACGTTCCTCAACATGGTTTTTATTAGAATCCATTATTTGAGAGCAGTTTGTGTGATTTACGTAATTTACGTAATTTAAGTCGCTAGGAAGTTTTGCTTTCGCGCGTTGCAAAATCACGCTAAAAGATCCAAGTTTAGGTATGAATTGTGGTTTTGGCAGCGACCATGCTTGCATTTCGTTAATCATAAACGCAATTCCGCTACCTTGGCCTTCAACTGGCCCTGCTCCAATTCTATTTGCTTCGATTGGTGTGTATTGTGCCAATTGCATAAGTGTGGCATTTCGGCACTTCGATTCGCCGTCGTCAATGTTATCAAGCGTTTTTCCTCCCCATAATCCTCCAGGATTTGTTATAACAACCCTGTCTGGGAAAATGTCAACGCTTACAGGCTGACCTTGAAAATATTCGTGATATTCTCTGTGAATTACTGCATTAGCTATGGCTTCGCGTAGAACTTCGCGCGGAATCTCCGATTCTTCTATGCGTTCGACGCCGCTAATAAATGTGCTAACTCGAAGATTTTTAATAACCGCGTTTACTGCATCCTCAATCATTTCGGATATTGCGCCGCTACATTCTTCGCGGTCTATAAAGCGTTGCACTCCAGTCGAAGATTTTTCTGTTCCAGCGTGAGCTGTTACGTCAATAAACAATCGCGGGAAAAATTGCTGTGGATAATTTCCAAGAGTTAAAAGTCCCGCCATTCGCACGCGCCCTTGCTTATCTGTAATATTAAGACGCGTAAGTTTTTCATCTTCTGTTGTAGTACCTCGTAAAGCCTTGGAATTTGCTCGTCTTACTATAAGATTTTCGACTAAGTCCTTGTTTAAATCAGATTTTGTAGCTTCTTTAACAATCGACAAATCTATATCGCTTGGACGTAATGCGTTTTCTATTTCGTAAACTTCATCATTCGACATGCGAATGTCTTTATCGTCAACGCGCTTGTAACTTCCGCCTTTATCTCCTTTAGCTGTAATATAGCAAGGCTTTTTATCGGCAGTGTTTTCGTAGATTTTTATGGCTAGAATTTGAGAATTATCGTCTACGATTACTCTTTCTAAGTTATATCTTGGAGGATAGGTTAGCCGCGCTCCGTTTACGCCGCCGTCGCCTATTCCTTCAATAAATTGATCGCGAACTTTGTTGATATCAAAGTTTTTTGTTGGAGAAAAATTATTGCTTTCATCTAATCCGAGTAATAGTGTGCCACCATTCGTATTCGCAAAAGCGCTTACTGTTTCCCACACACTTACGCTGAGTTTTACGTCACAGCTTTTTGCTTCATAATTGGAGTCATCTGTTTTTTGGAGGCGCAATCGTTTGATGGCGTCTTTAATTTGTTCGTTTACGATTGCCATTGCTTGCTCCTTGATTAACTGTGTTTATGTGTGGCTAGTAGTGATTTGTTAATGCTTAAATTTGTTTTTGTAGTTAGGTGAGGAAGTTGCTTTAATGATTGTTTTTCTAATATTTTGTAGTTGGTTTGTTTCCTCTGTCATAACATCACTGTCATTATATCATGGCCATGACTGTGATAAAAGTGTTGTGACTGTCATTTTTCTCGTTTGTGACAGTGATTTTCGTATATATGACTGTCATTTTTTCGATTTTGAACGTGATTGGCTATATTTTGACAGTTATCTTACATATTTTGACCGAGATGCGTCTACTTATGACAGTCATTTTGACTTCCGTGACTGTGATATCTCAAGTTATGACTGTGATGCAGATGCGCTGCGTAAATCAGATTGTTAGATAACCCAAACTTTCTAAAACTGGCAAATTATGGCGTAAAAAACATCCTAAAACTGGCAAATGGTTTAAATATGTTTTATTGAAGCAGAAAAATCAGATTCGGAATTGGACTTTACAGTTTAGTAAAATTTGATCTTTTTGTGTATTGAATTTATACTAAGTTATGTAGTTATTGAAATTTGTTAGTGTTGTGAGGGTTTGTATGTCCAAGACAATAAAAGTTGCTGAACTTTTTGCGGGAGTAGGTGGGTTTCGTCTTGGGCTTGAAGGGTATACGCCTTCTGAGGAAAACAATTTTACTGCAGAACCAGCAGGACCTTTCAAAACAGTTTGGGCGAATCAGTGGGAGCCTGCCGGGCAAGAATCCAAGCAATTTGCGTGGAGGTGCTATGAGAAGCGTTTTGGCAAAGGTAGCTGTGTTAATGAAGATATAGCAGAAGTGCTCAAAAAATTCGAACATGGGGAATGTGATATTCCAAATTTTGACATGCTTGTTGGTGGTTTTCCTTGTCAAGATTATTCTGTGGCAAAACCTTTAGCATTATCTTCCGGAATTGACGGCAAAAAAGGAGTTCTGTGGTGGAGCATTAACAAAATGTTGGAATTACGTCATCCTAAATATGTTCTGCTTGAAAATGTTGATCGTCTATTAAAATCACCTGCTGCACAGCGTGGTAGGGATTTTGCCATTATTCTCTCTTGCCTTTTTCGATTAGGATACAGTGTAGAGTGGCGAGTTATTAATGCTGCTGACTATGGAATGCCTCAAAGACGTAGACGCGTGTATATTTTTGCAGAGCATGATTCTAAAAAATGGCCTAACAAGCTTTCTCGGCTTTTACAAAATGGTGTTATTGCACGAGCTTTTCCAGTATCTGTTGCAGAAAAAAATGCTGCGCAATATGAATTTTCTATTAGTGACAATCCGTATGTTATATCTCAAGATTTTGGCAAACAAGCTAAGGTGAGCCTATTTCAGAATGCTGGTGTTATGCAAGATGGAATAGTTTATACAGTTAAAACGGATGCTGTGTTTTCTGGCAATGCAATGACACTAGGTAGCGTTCTAGTTGATGCCAATCAAGTGCCTAAAGAATATTGGATTGAAGAAGATAAGCTTGCTTCTTGGCAGTATCTTAAAGGCGGTAAAAGGGAGTTGCGAACAGCTTCAAATGGATTTGAGTACATGTATTCCGAAGGTCCTGTTGCTTTTCCAGATAAAATTGATGCACCAAGCAGAACTATTCTTACAGGTGAAGGTGGGAAAAGCGCTAGTAGAACCAAACATGTTGTTATGCAAAATGGCAGATTGAGAAGACTTGTTCCAGATGAGCTAGACCAGTTGCAAATGTTTCCTAAAGGTTGGACGAATGATGGAATGAGTGATGGTCATAGAGCGTTTTGCATGGGAAACGCATTGGTCACTGGTATTCCGCATAAAATTGGCGAAGTTCTTGCTAATGACATTTTGGCATAAAATTCATATCTAAATAATTATGATTATTTATAGGTTGCAGAGGAATTAAGTTAATAGGAAAATGTAATAAATAAAGTTGTGCCAGGGAAGATGCAGAATGGTGGGAAGTATGTCTAATCATATAGGCGACAATCGCAAGTTTTCGGACATTGACGAAATAACCGCTCTCCTTACTGGAATCAATGGCAAAACTTTTCGTGAGATTGATAAAACTGGTCGTGGTGAAAAAGCAGGCAACAAGGGTTCTTTAGGCAATATTATTGAAGAATCAGTTTTCGGGTATTCTATAAATTCCGATAAACAACCGGATATTATGGTTGCTGATGAATTTTATGAATTAAAAGTCACGCCGATTCGTTCGAACAAGAAAAAGAAGATAGTTGCTAAAGAACGTTTGGTCTTTGATATTATCAACTATTTGACGCTGTGTAATGAGGTTTTTGATAACTCATCATTTTGGCAAAAAGCGCGTCAGATGATTATTATTTATTATCTTGATAACAGGACTGATAAAGCCAACCAATCCAGACTTGATTGCACTATTTATGGTTCTTTTGTATTGAAATATGAACCTGGTGAGCTAGAAACAATTCGTAAAGATTGGGAATATATAAAAAACAAAGTAGCTTCTGGTTATGCAGATAGGTTAAGTGAGTCTGATACCAATTATCTTGCTGCTTGCACTAAGGGAGAAACGGCTGCAAAGTCGTTGAGAGACGCTCCTGCTCCAAGTGGGTTTGAAAGTAAATATATACGCGCAAAACAACGCGCGTTTTCGTATAAGCCTAGCTACATGACAATTGTTGCACAAAGAGTTTTAGGTGACGGTAGTCTTTTTGAACGGTTGCCAATATCTATTAACGAAAATCTTAATGATTATGTGCAAAAGAAGATTGGGCGATATGTTGGTTATAAAATTTTCGATTTGGCCAACAAATTTAATGTGGAGCTTAAAACGCATTATTCTTTTAATTCGCAGCTTGCACTGAAGATGTTGGGTGTAAAAAAGAACAGAATAGAAGAAATTGAACAGTTTGCTGCAGCGAGTGTGACTCAATTAAAAACTACTGTTTTGTATGATGATGGTAAACCAGAGCAGAATATGTCTTTCCCTGCGTTAAAAGAGGATGATTGGGCCGAATTAGCAGATCCAAATATGCAATGGCATGATTCGCGATTGTATAAGTTTTTTGAGAATAATAAGTTCTATTTTGTTGTTTTTAAGAACGACGGGAAAAATAGAAAATCGACTTGCTATAAAGATGATGTTTTAGTTGGTGGTTTTCTATGGAATATGCCCGAAGAAGATATTGAAAAATATGTTGCGCCTGCATGGAATAAAGTGCATGAGATTATGATATCTGGTAAATCTACTGGCTATGGAACGGATGGAAATCAGCTTCCTAAGATGTCATTTAATCACGTATTTCATATGAGGCCACACGGTAAAAATGGCAATGATGTTATAACACTTCCAAACGGTGAAACTATTACCAAACAATGTTGGTGGCTAGATAGGCTATATATTGCCAAAATAGTTGCTGAGAATATTAGTTAGATATTGCAGGAGCTGTAACTTAAGGTAATCAGGTGATTCAGCTCCAACTTCCAAGCCTTAAGAAGATATAAATGGAACTGTTATGTAGCATGTAACAATATTATAAATGCTCAATTTTTACATAAATTATCCTAAAACTGGCAAATTATGGCGTAAAAAACATCCCAAAACTGGCAAATAATTACTCAAAAAACATCCCAAAACTGGCAAATGGTGCTGTAGAAGATTTTGGTTACTGCTGGAACGCTTGAAATTTAGGCGGTTTAGAAGGAGTAATAAACACAACAAGAGCCAGAAACATGTTACTGAATCTGGCTCTTGCTTATCGTTTGTTAGTTACTTGCGATTAGTTCGCGCCGCGAGGCTTACGCGTGTGGGTATGGATTAGGTAAGCCTGGCTGTCTACGAGCGGACGGCCTTCCTTATCGCGAGAATGCAACGTGTATGTGCCATCGCCATCCATCCACCACGAAACAGTTGAATCAGCCATTTGCAAATCAATATACTGAATCAAAGCTTCAACCTGATCTGGCGCGCTGATGCGAACCAGCGTCTCAACGCGACGGTCAAGATTACGGTGCATTAAATCAGCCGAACCAATCCACACTTCTGGTCCGCTTGCAGGGCCATCACCAATCTGCGGGCCGCAAGAGTTAGCAAAAGCGTAAATGCGGCTGTGCTCAAGGAATCGGCCAAGAATAGAGCGAACGCGAATATTGTCGCTCAACCCCTCAATTCCAGGCTTAAGCGAGCAAATTCCACGCTCAACAATGTCAATCTTTACTCCAGCTTGCGAAGCACGATACAAAGCGTCAATAGTTTGCTCGTCAACCACAGAATTGACCTTAATCTTAATCCAAGCTTCCTTGCCAGCAAGAGCTGCGGCTTCCTCACGCTGAATTCGCGCAATAATACCAGTTCGAACTGTTCGAGGAGCCACAAGCAGGCGGTGGAAACTAGACTTTGGCGCATAACCAGAAAGCTGATTAAACAAGCGAGTCAAATCCTGGCCGACTACAGGATCGCAAGTAAGCAAACCCAAATCCGTGTACAAGCGAGCAGTCTTAGGATTGTAATTACCTGTACCAACGTGGCAGTAGCGGCGCAATCCTTCTGCTTCTTGGCGAACCACTAACGAAAGCTTGCAGTGAGTCTTCAAACCAACAATGCCGTACACAACGTGAACGCCTGCGCGCTCAAGCTTACGAGCCCAAGCGATATTTGCGTCCTCGTCAAATCGCGCCTTAATCTCAACCAGCGCAAGCACCTGCTTACCAGCGTGAGCTGCGTCAACAAGAGCGTCAATAATTGGCGAATTGCTAGACGTACGGTACAAAGTCTGCTTAATTGCAAGCACTTTTGGATCCGCAGCAGCCTGCGCGAGGAATGCTTGCACAGAAGTAGAGAACGAATCGTAAGGATGATGCAACAAAATGTCATGCTCGCGAATAGAAGCGAAAATATCTTGAGCGTGGCTAGTTTCAACTTCCGCAATCTGACGGTTCGTAGTAGGAATAAACGGACGATACTTCAAATCAGGGCGATCAAGCGCCTGCAATTCAAACAATACCGTCATATCAAGCGGCGAAGGCAAGCGATAGACTTCCTCAGGGCTTACACGAAGCTGATTTGCAAGCAACTGAGAAAGGAATGGGCTGGCCTCGTTAGAAATTTCCAAACGAATAGGCGGTCCAAAGCGGCGGCGAAGAAGTTCCTTCTCCATGGCGTTAAGCAAGTTCTCTGCGTCGTCTTCCTCAACGTCAATATCCTCGTTACGTGTAACGCGGAAGGAACGGGCTTCCTTAATAATCATTCCTGGGAAAAGCGATTCCAAGTGTGCTGCAATCAGCTTCTCCATAGTAATGAAGCCGTAACGCTCTTCGCGCCCTTCCTCATCTGTTAAATCGTCGACTGGTACAAGACGGTTCAAATTATCTGGAATTTTTACGCGCGCAAAATGCGACTTTCCAGAATTTGGATTTTCGACGATAACAGCCAAGTTAATAGACTTGCCGGAAATGTATGGGAACGGGTGAGCAGGATCCACCGCAAGAGGCGTAAGAACTGGGAATACTTGCTTTTTGTAGTAATCAGACAAACGCGCTTTTTCTGATTCTGTAAGCTTATCCCAGCTGAGCAAAACAATACGCTGCTTTGCAAGCTCAGGAAGAATATGCTCAATAACATAGTGAGCATGCTCATCTTGGCGGCGGTGAGTGACTTCACTAATAGCGCGCAATTGCTGGCGAGGACTTAAGCCTGATGCTGCAGTTACTGCTATTCCAGAATCAATGCGGCGCTTTAAGCCTGCGACTCGAACCATAAAGAATTCGTCGAGATTTGACGCAAAAATAGCAGCAAAATTAGCGCGTTCAAGTAGCGGCAAATCAGTATTCTGAGCCAACTCAAGCACTCGTCGATTGAACTTCAACCAACTTAATTCGCGATCGAAGAAACGATCCTTTGGCAACGGTAGCTCACCCTCACGAGCTTCACGTTTTTCTGCCTTTTCATCTTCGGCGATGTGTTCTGCAATTTGACCTCGCAAAATCGCCTTTGAGGGAGCGTCAAAAATTTGTACCATACTCCGTAATTGTATGCGTTGTAAGGGAAGTGCGCGAATGAGTGTCGGGTGGTGCGACACGCCGACAGTTTTGTAATTCGAACGTAAACGCACATGATAACCTTTGCATGTTCACAAAAGTGTGCAATAGTTACGGTTTTTTTAGTGCGATTGAACAGTAGTGACAATATGCGAACAAAGCTTATTTTGAGCTTTACTATTAAGCAAAAAGCGGCGATAATAAAAATACAAAAACAAAAAAGAGATAGCGGTAACCCACAAAAGTGTATGGATATGGAATCCGTGGACGTTGAACGGGATTTTAAGACTTGTAACCGTTACGACGAGGATGTTGTGCAGATGAAACCGCTGAGTTTGTTTTTGGGAACAAGAGGCTCGCCGAAATGGCGGGCCTCTTTTGTTGTGGGAGCGATTCTACTGCTTGTGCAGACTGTCGCGCTCATAAGGGAAACTATCAAAGAATAAAGGTTGGAATTCATTTTCTTAGCTTCTTTGAAAATGAGAATATATTATGTTCCATGCTGTGCTAATCGCAATTGCGAGTTGTGAATTTATTTACGCGTGATTACGTGTGTGGAGTTTGAAACAGGTAAGAAGGATCGAAGGACCATGCAACATTCGTTTATGGCAACGTTAGCTGCAGAATTTATTGGCACTGCTATTCTTATGATTTTCGGAAACGGTGCTGTTGCAAACGTTGAATTAAAAAATACTAAAGGACACCATGCTGGCTGGCTTAATATTGCTATGGGCTACGGTTTTGGTGTGATGTTCCCAGTTCTTATGTTTGGCGGAATTTCCGGCGCGCATATCAATCCTGCTATGACAATTGCGCAAGCTGTAAACGGCATGTTCCCGTGGGCTAATGTTGCGCCTTACATTGTCGCTCAGCTTTTGGGTGCGTTGGTTGGCCAGCTTATTGTGTACGTAACTTATTTGCCGCACTACAACGAAACTGAGGAGCCAGAAGCAATTCTTGGCACTTTCTGCACCACAGACGCATATAACAACAAGCTTAACTACTTCCTTAACGAATTCTTCGGTACTCTTGTGCTTGTTTTGGCTGCTCTTTGCTGCCTTACTTCTCCATGGGGCGAGAAGAATTTGGCTGGCGCTTCGATCGTAGTTGGCTTCGTTGTTTGGGGCTTGGTGACTTCTATGGGTGGCCCAACTGGTCCTGCTTTGAACCCTGCTCGAGACCTTATGCCACGTTTGCTTCACGCAATTTTGCCAATTCCGCACAAGGGTTCTTCGCGCTGGGGTGAAGCGTGGATTCCAGTTATTGCTCCTATTGCCGGCGCAATCTTGGGAGTGGTTATGTATAAGTCATTATTTGCATAAAACATTGCTTTTAACTGTGATTGATTGCGGTTGATTGCGGTTGATTGTGGTTTATTGCGATTGTAAGAAGCGCGTAATGCTAGTATGAATGCGTTACGCGCTTTTTATTTTGCAAGTTTATGCTTTGCAAACTTGTGCTTATTAAGAAAGATATTGGAAAAGATTTTAAGAAAGATTTTAAGAAAGACGAAATCATGTTTTCGAAGTCAACTATTGCAATTGGTCGTTTTGCGCCGACTCCTTCCGGGCGTATGCATATTGGCAATATGGTAGCAATGTTGGCTGCTTGGCTTTCTGCAAAATCGCAGGGCGGCTACATGCTTTTGCGTTTGGAAGATCTTGATATTGCGCGAATGCCGAAGGATGCTAGCGCGCGAGTTATTGACGACTTGAAATGGGCTGGGCTTGATTGGGTTGGAGAACCTACTTATCAGCATAAGCGCACTGCAATCTACCAAGAAGCTCTCGAATCGCTAGAATCCTTGCAAGACGAAGACGGAAATTCGTTAATCTACCCTTGTTTTTGCTCGCGTTCCGATATTCGTGCAATCGCAGCTCCGCAAGAAGGCGACGGTTTTATACGCTACCCGGGTACGTGCAGAAATCTGCGCAAAACTGCGCAAGGTTTGGCGCAAATCGAAAAGCGTTTGCAAAATAATAAGCAACATTCCTTAAGGCTTGCTGTGCCGCCTGCTGATTCGCTGCAAGCAAATGTGAGTTTTGAAGACGCGATTTTTGGTGCGCAATCTTTTAATATTGATCGCGATTTGGGAGATATGGTGATTCGCCGCGCGGATGGCGTTTTTTCTTATCAGCTTGCTGTTGTTGTTGACGATGTTTTGAGCGGAGTAAATGATATTGTGCGCGGCCGCGATTTGCTGCGTTCTGCAGCGTTGCAGATTTGGATTGGTGAGTTGCTTGAAAAATCGGGATTTTTTGCGGCTCACGGCGTGCATTATGTGCGTCCGCAATTTGCGCATTTGCCGCTAATTGACAACGCACAAGGCGAGAGGCTTGCAAAAAGTAAGCATTCGCTAGACGTCGGTGCTCTTCGTGAAGCTGGCTGGAGCGCTGAGAGCATGATTGGATATTGTATGTATCTTCTGGGATACAAAAAACCTGGTCAAAATCAACCGGTAGATATGAGTGCAAACAATGCTCTTGCGTTGTTTGAAAGCGATGACACGCCGTGGGGTTCTGTTCGCGCAAACCTAGCCGACAAATCCGTGCCTTTCCTCGACTAAACTATGTATTTAGACTGAGAAAAGGAAGGGTTGAAATGAAATTTAGTGAATTGAGTAAAGAAGAGCAAAAAGATCTTGCGGAATATGGCGAGATTATTTCAAAAGAAATGGAAGCAAAATCGGAACCAGATCCAGGAGATCCAACTTTGGATTCTCGCTGGGATCCATCTCGTGAATTGACCAGATTAAATTATCGCCGTCACGCAATTGAAAAAGAGATAAGTGACGTTGTATACAAAAGCCGCAAAAATGGTCAGTCGTGGAATACAATAGGTCGCGCACTTGGAGTTACTGCAGAAGCTGCACGTCGTAAATATAGTGATAAAATTCCTCAATTAGTGTGACTGTTTTTACGATATATAGATTGGGGCAATAAATGGCATATATGACGCAAAAAGATTTAGCGAATACTGAGGTTGATTGTGTTCGTGCGCGTCAAATTGCCGACGGCGTGCACAGTGTGCAAGACGCCATTGTTCAAGCCGAATCGCATTATGGTCGCAAAGCTGAGTCGGTTACACTGCTTGCCGCAACTAAAACGCGAGATGTTGGCGAAATCATGGCAGTGCTCAGAGCAGGAGTGCGAGTAATTGGGGAAAATCGCCCACAAGAAATCGTTGCAAAAGCCGAGATTTTACGCGCACAAGCTGCTAGAGAAGGTTTAAGCGTTGGTGTGAACGGCGAAATTCCGCTCTACTTAATAGGTCAGCTGCAAAGCAATAAAATAAACAAAGTCTTGCCGCTTGCAAATGGTATTCAGTCGGTTGACGGCATTGAACTTGCGCAAAAAATATCTGCTCGCGCGCAAAATTTGGGACTTTGCACAGACGTTATGTTGGAAGTGAATGTTTCGGGAGAATCTACAAAATCCGGGTGCGCTTCCGAACGCGCGATTGACGAAGCTCTCGCTATATCTAGCCTGCCTGCGCTTAATTTGCACGGATTTATGACACTTGGAGCGCGCGTGGATGATGAAAAAATAGTGAGAAGTGGTTTCGCAAAATTGCGAGAAATTAGAGATTGTGTGAGTGAACAACTCGCGCAAGATCATGATGAAAACTCTGCAAAATTAGAGCTTTCGATGGGAATGTCCGGCGATTTTGCGTGGGCGATTGCCGAAGGTTCAACAATGGTTAGAATCGGTTCGGCAATCTTTGGCCCACGCGCATTTGTGTAGTTTTAAGTCAAATCGATGATTTTAGTTACGCATGCACAATCACATTGCGCAGCGAGCCAATACCATCTACGTGTACAATCGCTTCGTCACCAGCGCGTAAAGTTCCAGCCGGGTATGGAGTTCCCGTCAAAATTACGTCTCCTGGAAGAAGCGTTGAGAAGCTTGAAATTGCAGCAATTTGCTCTGGAATACTGTGAATAAGTCGAGCTGTAGTGCCGTCAGCTTCCGGCACATTTTCGCCATTAAGCGTAAACGAAATATGTGCATCGCGCCAATTTAGCTCGGTTGTAATCCAAGGTCCAAGTGGGCAAGAAGTGTCGAAACCTTTTGCGCGCGTCCACATTGGGTCGCTACCTGCGCAATCTCGCAAAGTTACGTCGTTTACGCAAGTAAAGCCAAAAACGTAATTCATTGCGGTATCTACTGTCACATTTTTGGCGATTTTGCCCATAACAACTGCCACTTCTGGCTCAAAATTCATGTCGTTTGAGCAAGCAGGAATCACAATTGGATCGTCTGGACCAATTACAGAAGTGCTCGGCTTTGTAAAAATCACCATATCTGCGGCAGTATGCGAAGAAGCCGCAGGAGAAGTAGCGCGCTCGTCATCGGAACGAGTATCGTAATTTTTTGCCAATCCGTACACTTTTGACGGAATCACAGGCACAAGTAAGCGCACGCCATCGGCATCCAACGCGTAACGTTTACCAGTTGGCTTAACTCCTTGCGGGCTTAAAGGATGCCCTTCAAGCGCTACTAAATAATCTTTACCGTCGGTTTCATCTTTTTGGACGAAAGCGTATTGCGGAACTTCATTATACGAAAAACGTGCAATTCTCATGTTTTTAAGATTACGACATATTTACTACTTAATTAAATCTTACGTACTCCTTAACTAAACTTGATTGCTGCTTAATTAAGTTATTTGCGTAAATTATTTGCGATTGAAAGTTCTTGAAAACAAAACTTGAGTCTAGTACACTCAAGTTTTAGGAATAAAGTTATAGGAAAATCTGTTATACGTATCAGATACATGAAAGTGAAAGCTCGTTAGAAATCGAAAGTGTCGTCAAAAAGCTTGAAATTGCAACGAGAGTTGCAATAAAGGTTGCAACAAAAGTTGCAGCGATTTGACTTAACTGAAATGTGTTTTAGAGCTTTCGTGGAAATGAGGTAGATATGGAACAAAAGTTTACAACCTTAGCGCAAGACGCATTAAGCGATGCTGTGCAAAGCGCGGCTGCAGCTGGCAATGCGCAAGTTGACACTTTGCATTTGGCGGATGCCTTACTTCGCCAAGAGCAAGGCGTAGTGCGCGCGCTTATTGCGCAAACGGGGGCAGATGCGCAACAAATCGGTGCTGAAATTCGTAAAGCATTAGTGGCATTGCCTTCATCTACTGGCTCAACTACAACTAAGCCAGATGCAAGTCGTCAGCTTTTGGCTGCACTAAGTCAAGCCGAAAAAGAAATGCGCTCAATGGGAGACGAATACGTTTCTACGGAGCACATGCTTATTGGCATAGTTGCAAGCTCGCCGAATGCAGTTGCGGATATTTTCAAAAAGTACAACGTTTCTGCAGACGCGTTGCGAAAAGCTGTGCCAACTGTACGTGGAGGCGCAAAAGTGACAAGCCCAGACGCGGAAGGCAACTACAAAGCGCTCGAAAAGTATTCTGTTGATATGACTGCGCGCGCTCGCGAAGGAAAGCTTGATCCTGTTATTGGTCGCGATCAGGAAATTCGTCGCGTGATTCAGATTCTTTCTCGCCGCACGAAGAACAATCCTGTGCTAATTGGCGAGCCGGGCGTTGGTAAAACGGCAGTTGTAGAAGGATTGGCTCAGCGAATCGTTGCAGGAGATGTGCCTACGACTTTGCAAAACAAGCGTCTTATCAGTCTCGATTTGGCTTCGATGGTTGCAGGTTCGAAGTATCGCGGCGAGTTTGAGGAACGCTTGAAGGCAGTGTTGAAGGAAATTCAGCAATCAGACGGTCAAATTATTACGTTTATTGACGAAATTCACACTGTTGTTGGCGCAGGATCTGCAGAAGGTTCAATGGATGCTGGCAATATGCTTAAGCCAATGCTTGCGCGCGGTGAGCTGCGCTTGGTTGGTGCAACTACGCTTAACGAGTATCGTGAGCATATTGAAAAGGATTCGGCACTTGAGCGCAGATTCCAGCAAGTATTCGTTGGCGAGCCATCTGTTGAAGATACGGTGACGATTTTGCGTGGACTTAAGCAACGTTACGAAGCGCACCACAAGGTGACTATTAGTGACGATGCAATCGTAGCTGCAGCAACGCTTTCAAACCGCTATATTACCGGCAGACAGCTTCCAGATAAGGCGATTGATTTGGTGGATGAAGCGGCAGCTCACTTGCGTATGGAGCTTGATTCTCAGCCAGAAGAAATCGACGAATTGCAGCGCAAAGTTACGCGTCTTGAAATGGAAGAAATGCAATTAAAGAAAGCGGAAGATGCTGCTGCACGCGAACGTTTAGAAAAGTTGCAGGAAGAATTAGCAAACTCGCGCGAAAAGCTTTCTGGATTGAAAGCGCGTTGGGATGCGGAAAAGGCTGGCCATAACAAGGTTGGTGATTTGCGAGCGCAACTCGATGCTAAGCGCGTAGAAGCTGACAAATTTACGCGCGAAGGCAATTTGGAGCAAGCAAGCCGTATTTTGTATGGCGAAATTCCAAGCATCCAAAAAGCTTTGGAAGAAGCGGAGTCTGAGGCTGCTAACGCTAAGAGTGAAGCGAAAGAGCCGATGGTTCCAGACCAGGTTGATGCTGATTCTATTGCAGGAGTTGTTAGCGAATGGACTGGCATTCCTGTTGGTCGCTTGATGCAAGGCGAAAATGAGAAGCTACTCAACATGGAAAAGGAGCTTTCTAAGCGCGTTGTTGGTCAAAGCGAAGCAATTCAGGCTATAGCGGATGCTGTGCGCAGAAGCCGCGCTGGAATTGCAGACCCGAATCGCCCAACTGGTTCGTTCCTATTCTTGGGTCCTACTGGCGTTGGTAAGACGGAGCTTGCAAAGGCTCTTGCCGACTTCCTGTTTGACGACGAGCGCGCAATGGTTCGCATTGATATGAGCGAGTACATGGAAAAGGCTTCCGTTTCGCGTCTAATCGGTGCTGCTCCTGGTTACATTGGCTACGAGGAAGGCGGTCAGCTTACTGAAGCTGTGCGTAGGCGTCCGTATTCTGTAGTGCTTTTTGACGAAGTTGAGAAGGCTCATCCAGAAGTATTCGACGTTTTGTTGCAGGTTTTGGATGATGGTCGTTTGACTGATGGTCAGGGTAGAACGGTTGATTTTACGAATACGATTTTGATTATGACATCAAACTTGGGTTCGCAATTCCTTGTGCAAGAGGGCTTGGACGATACTGCTAAGCGCAAGGCTGTTATGAACGCTGTTCACGCTGAGTTTAAGCCAGAGTTCATCAACCGTTTGGATGAGCTTGTTATGTTCCATCCGTTGAGCCGCGAAGAGCTTGGTGGAATTGTGGATATTCAAGTTCGTCAAGTGGCTGCACGCTTGAGTGATCGCCGTATTAGCTTGGATGTGAGTGATTCTGCTCGCGCTTGGCTTGCGGAGCATGGCTACGATCCAGTTTATGGTGCTCGTCCGTTGCGCAGATTGGTTCAAACGGAAATTGGCGATCAACTTGCGCGATTGCTGCTTTCTGGAAAGGTGCATGATGGCGCTCGCGTAGTTGCGGATTGTGAGAATACTAGCGACCATGTAACTCTCAAGATTGCGTAGTTCCTGCATTCTTCAATGTAGTCAAATAATGTAGTCAAATCGAACAAAGCGTGCTGTTTATTGGATTATTTTCCAGTATGCAGCGCGCTATTTTTGTATTAGATAATGCACGTGTCTAATTATGTTTTAAAAGTCAACTCAATAGTGTTTAATAGAACGTATGTTCGATAATATTGTGATGCTTGTTTTAATGGTGGTTGCTGTAGCAATAACCGCCATTGTTGTGCTGGCTATTGTTAAGCACAACTCTGGAACGCAAGGCGCTAATGGCGTAAGTCAACGCGAATTTAACGAATTGCGCTCGCAGTATGAACAAGCTCGCGCTCAAGCGCAAGAAAATGGCAATCAGGCTATACGATATCGCACACAAGCAGAGCAGCTTGCTGAGCGATTGAAATTTGTGGAGTCTGAGCTGTTAAAAGCGCAGCAAGCAGAACAATTGCGAGTGAATCGCGAAGAACAATTGCGTGCAGAGCGAGAAGAACGTGAACGGTTAAATCGTGAAAAAACTTTGAAAGAGCAAGGTAAAGTCTTGGAAGCGCTTGCTCCAGTAAAAGACAATCTTGAAGCTCTGAAGAATAAAGTTTCGCAGATTGAAGAAGGACGCAAGCAAGAAATGGGTGTGCTGAGCACTCAGCTTAAAGGCTTAAGTGAGCAGCAAACAAGGCTTGACCGCGAAACAAGTTCGCTTTCTGCAGCATTGCGAAATAACAAGGTCCGCGGAGCTTGGGGTGAGGCTCAGCTAAAGAATATTGTGGAATCCGCAGGCTTGCTTGAACATGTTGATTTTGATACGCAGGTTGTTGTGACTGGAGTAAATGGTGAGCAGCAGAGGCCGGATATGGTTGTGCATCTGCCGGGAGGCAAAACAATTCCAGTTGATGCAAAAGTTCCGTATGCGGATTATCAGCGTGCTTGCGAAATACCAGATAATGCAAGTGACGAAGAATTGGCTAGAAGGAGTGAGCTTCTAAAAGCGCACGCTAAGGCTTTGCGAGAACACGTTAGAGTATTGGGAGCTAAAGCATATTGGCAGGCTTTTGAAACAGCACCAGACTTTGTAGTTGCATTTATTCCAAACGAAGCATTGCTTCAGGCAGCTCTTGAGGCGGACCCAACGCTTATGGATGATGCTTTTGCGCAAAAAGTAGCACTCACTTCTCCAGTTACTTTGTGGGCTGTGCTTAAGTCTGTTGCGTACGCATGGCAGCAGCAAAGTCTTACAGATGATGCAAAAGAACTTTTCGATTTATCTCGAGAATTGTATGATCGCTTTGCAGTTCTTGGAGAAAATGCTTCAAAACTTGGCGTATCTTTGGCAAGAACGGTTGCAGCTTACAATAAGTTTGCTTCTTCGCTTGAGTCGCGAGTGTTGGTAACAGCGCGTAAACTTCAGAAGTTAGATCAAAGTAAAGTTATTGCTTCAATAGATCTTATAGATTCTGATAAAGCTGATGTTAAAGAGCTGAGCGCTCCGGAAGTATCAGTAGAAGATCGTTAAGCATAAAAACATCAAAGCATCAAAAATTGAAGAACTCTAAACGCTAAGGAGTGTAATAATGACGGAATTACAAGAGGAACGCGCGGAACTTAAGCGCATGCTTTGTGCAGATATGAGTGCGAAACCATTTAGCGAACTGTTTTCTGTTACTTTTGCTCAGCGCGGCTCCAAGTTGGTTGGTGATGTTCTTTTTGATGCAATTGAGAAAGCTGGGTATTCGTTAGAACGCGATGTTGACGCTATTGGTGCGTTAACTGCTGCTGCAGTGCCGATGGTTTTTGCGCTTATTCATGCTGCAGAACGTAAAGGAATTGCACTCGACGGCTTCGTTATGGATTTTGTTTTCCCTGCAACAAAAGGTCCGTCTGTTAAAGGCAAGCGAGTATTGTTACTTGACTCTTGGCTTTCTGAAAAATCGTATGTTCAAACTTCTTCGCTTGTGACTTTACGACACGGCAATGAATTAAGTCTTGATTTTGGCATTGTTAATCAGCAAGGCGCGCAAATTCTTGCTATAGTTGCATTAATTGGTGGTGTTGACGCCGACGAACAAGGCACAAGGCATCTTCAATTAGTAAATCCAATAAGTGAGGAGAGTACTAAAATGGCATTTGTTCAAGCTTTCGATGAAGAAGAATTACGTGCAGATGCAGATCACGACGATTGCTGCAACGACAACTGCTGTGGCGGTCATTGCGAGGTTAAATGCACAGGAGATTGCAAGCATGATGGTTGCACTGAGCCTTGCTGTGAAGATAATTGCTGCGGTGGTCATTGCAAAGTAGAGTGCACTGGTGATTGTGCTCATGATGGTTGCACTGAGCCATGCTGTGAAGATAATTGCTGCGGTGGTCATTGCGAAGTAGAGTGCACGGGTGATTGCGCTCATGATGGTTGCACTGAGCCGTGCTGTGAAGATAACTGCTGCGGTGGTCACTGCAAGTCAGGTTGCACAGGCGATTGCGCAACTGACGGCTGCCAAGACTAGCTGCAATTACTAGCTGCCAATACTAAGAAAAAGTATTAAACGGAGCAAAACTCACACATGCACGAACCGAATCCAATTACTTTGGCTGCAAAAGCTTCCGATGAGCCAGAATTCCGACCTATAGGAGTTGGCCCATGGGAAGACGAGCATCCAGGTGAACCTCGTCCAGATAATCCAGAATCGCCAAATTATGATGCGCGGTTTAGCACTGAATTACTAGACGAAGGCGACCAGCGTAACGTTTTAGACCGTTACCGGTACTGGAAAGTAGAGGCCATAAAAGCGGATCTCGATTCTAAAGGCCGCCATGAGTTTGAAGTAGCTGTAGAAAATTGGACTCACGATTTCAACATAGGCTCTATGGTTCGCACTGCAAACGCGTTTACTGCGAAAAAAGTGTATATCGTAGGGCCTCATAAATGGAATCGCAAAGGCTCGTTAATGACTGAGCTTTACCAATACGTTGAATGCTGCCCAACTATTGAAACTCTAGTAACTAATTGGCGCGAAAATATGCTTAAAGAAGCAGAAGAAGCGCATCAACTTTTGCTTAAAGCACAAGCAGAAGGCAATAAAGAAGCCGAAAAAATCGCAAATATTAAGGAACAAGACGCTAAAAACGCGCGCGTTATAGCGCTCGATATTATTCCAGGCGCTGTTGCTATGGAAAACTACAAGTTCCCTAAACGTTGCCTTATGCTTTTTGGTGCAGAAGGTCCAGGCCTTTCCAAAAAAGCGTTAGAAATGGCGGATGACGTTGTTTATATTTCGCAATTCGGCTCTGTTCGCTCGCTAAACGCAGGAGCAGCTGCGGCTGTTTCCATGCACGCGTGGATTGCACAACATGCAGCACCAAATTGCTGATACAAGCTACAAACAGGCGAATATAAACAAACAATCGCAAACAAACAATCGCATTACAAAACGCAGCAGCCTGTACTCATAAACGCTTACATTTAATGTGTATTTTTTTTTATTTGTGATACTGTTAAGCTATGTTAGAATTCCAACATATTACAAAGCGTTTCGGCGCAAAAACAGCGCTTAACGACGTTTCTTTCGTCGCTGAAGACGGCAAAGTCACGGGCTTTTTAGGCCCTAATGGCGCTGGTAAATCTACCACAATGCGTTGCGCATTAAACCTTATTCATGCAAATAGCGGCACTTCTCTTATTGACGGCAAACCTTACGCAAAAATTGCCTCTCCAATGACGGAAGTTGGCGCAGTTCTTGACGCAAAGTCTGCTCACAGAGGTCGAACGGCGTACAATCACTTGTACTCGCTGGCTTTAACTCACGGAATATCAAAAAAGCGCGTTGACGAAGTGATTGATATCACGGGATTATCAAGTGTAAAAACTCGCAAAGCAGGTTCGTTCTCGCTCGGTATGAGCCAGCGTCTTTCGATTGCGGCGGCACTTTTAGCAGATCCGCACAATCTTATTTTGGACGAGCCAATTAACGGTTTGGATCCAGAAGGCGTTAAGTGGGTTCGCGAATTGTGCAAGTATTACGCAAGCGAAGGCAGAGCAATACTACTTAGTTCGCACTTAATGAGCGAAGTTGCGCTAACTGCAGATAACTTAGTTATTATTGCGCATGGCGAAATTTTGGAACGTACAACAGTTCAAGATTTTGTTGACGCACATTCGCAGCACGCTGTGCGACTTGTGACTCCAGAAGGCGAAAAACTAAAGTCTGTGCTTGCTCAGAATAATCCTGAATGCAAGATTGTGACTGATACTCGTACTCCTCAAGACGTTCAAGAAGGCGAGCTTTTTAGAATAACAGGATGCGAGCTCAACCAGATTGCGCGCGAAATTGCAGATAATCAAATTCTGGTATATCAGCTAAATCAAGAGCACGCTTCGCTTGAGGAAGCGTATTTGACTCTTACGCACGGCCAGGAGCAGTACGTAACAAAAGCATTGCCAAATACTACTGCTGCAACTGGAACGCAATATGTAGATGGAAGGAGCGCAAAATGAGTGGGCAAATTGAACAAGCTGTTGAATATCCGGCGAGCAATTCTTACAAAACAGGCCGCAGCATGAACGCTCAGCACTTACGCCTTACATTTATGCACACGCTTAAATCTGAAATTGTTAAGCTGCGCGGACTTGCGTCTACGTGGTGGTGCATGGCATTAACAATTGTTTTGCCAGTAATTTTTAGTTTTATTATCGCGCTTGTGCAGAAAGCAATGTCTAAAGTTGACGTTAATAACAATGGTGCAGCTGGTAGCAAATCAAGTGCTGCGATTACTGTTGGACCGAGCGATAAAAGTGACCTTATTGCATCTCAAGAAGGCATTTTCCGCTTAGTTATTAGTTTTGCTTCTATATCTTTGATTGTTTTGGCGATTTTTGCAGTGCTTGCTGTAACCGCGGAACATTCTACGACTTCAATTCAGGCTTCTCTTACGGCTGTACCTAAAAGGGGTATGTTCTTTACTGCTAAGTTTATTGCTGTTGCAATCTACGTTTTTGTAGCCCAACTTATTGCAATGACAGTTTCTTTAGCTGCTGCAGAATTAGCTTTTATGGGAGATAACATTTCCGGATTATCTGGAAGCAACGTGTGGAAATTGCCGCTTATGCTGCTTCTTGGATCTCCTGCAATCATGGTTGTTGTGGCAGCAATGGCCTATGGTTTCGGCATGATTTGCAAGTCAACTGCTGGCGGAATTATGTGCGTTATTGGAGCCGTGATGATTCTGCAGGCAATTGTTAGCATTATTATGCTTGCAAGCAATTTTGCGAAGTGGACTTCAATACTTATTCAGATTTTGCCAGGCAATGCTGTAAGCCAATTCTTAGGTGCATCCGCTAATTCTGGGCCGCAACTTCCGCCAAACGCATATGTTTTTACATGGTGGCAGTCCGGTCTAGTGGTTCTTGCTTGGGCTGTAGTTATGTACGCAATTGGCTACGTAATTGAAAAGCATCGCGATATTTAAAATATCTAAATAATATTTCGCAAATAAAATAAATAATACAAATAAAATAAGGGCTTTATCTCGTAACTGGCTACAAGATAAAGCCCTTTGTTGTATTCACTTATATTTAATTATCAATTATTTATTAAGTTATCTTTATTAAGTTATATTTATTAAGTTATATTTATTAAATTATCTTTTTAAATTATTTTATTAAGTTATTTTTTGAAATTGTGATAAGTATCAGTCGTTCTTCACAGTTTCAGCAACTCGTGGCCACAAGGTGGTGCCCCAGTTCTTGATTGTGCGCTGGCGAACCAGTGGCAAATCGGAACGGTCATACACTGTACGCCATGGTTCCCAAGCCAAGCCGGTCTTCTCAACAAGCTTGATGCGGAGATTGCGCACATTGCCCTTGAACTGAATAGTTGTGTTGAAGTGAGCTGTACGATACTTGCCGTTGCCTTCCCAAGCGCGAGAACGTACGTAAGGAGTGCCGTCAATTTCGGTGCCGTACTCATCCCAGTAGATGTAGTAGCGAGCTACGTAAGCTCCACGGTGATCCAAAGTCAAGTAGCCGTTGCGGTAGGAAGAAACCTTGGTTTCAACGTAATCGCTATTGGTTTGCAAAGTTGCTACTTCGTTATCCTTGACGAAGGAAGTGGTGTAAGCAATTGGAACTGCTGGGCTGGAGGTGCTTAAGTTGGCGCCTTCCTGAATCAAAGCCTTCAACGTATCGATGTTGCCAGTAACAACCTTGGCTGCACCGTTAGCGCTGCCGCCGAGAATCACAGCAGTTACAGAAGTGTTCTGCAAAATGCGATGGAACTCGGTGTTTGGCTTGATTTCAACACCCTTGATTGCAGCTTCAACAGCAGCCTGGAAATCGGTGCTCTTGCTGCGGGTGTCGAACTTTACGTACATTGAACGGCCGTAGGCCACATTGGACACATATACCGGCGGACGCTTGCTGTCAACGCCGCGGTTCTTCAAGTTTTCTGGCGTGGTGCATGGTGCGAAGAAGTCAGCTGGGCTATCTGGAGCATCAACACTTACGGTGTAGTAAGTCTGCTTGAAGTTTACAATCTGCGTTTGCTTTTCGCCCTTGTGTACAGCATCGAAATCAATCTTCAGCGGTACGCCAATCTTGGCGAAATCAGCACCGAACTTAGCCTTAAGCTGGTTCATGCTTTGTGCGCTTGCAGAATCGTACTGCATACGAGCTGCCACATGATGGCTTGCCGCATACTGAGCGTTCCACTTAGAAACTAAGGTATTTACTGCAGAGGTCACAGAGCTCTTTGTTGGGTGCTGAACAGTTACAGCACTTTCGCCGCCGTGGAAGCCTGGCAAATCAATGCTCAGTGTGATTGGAGCGCGGTTTGCGGAAATAAGGCTTGGCATATTGTCCATCAAATTCTGGTCAGCGCGGAACAGAGCACCTGGGTATACGCGATCATTGTTGGCGGAAGTAACCGACAAGTTTGATGTTGTATTGGTGATGTTCTTCTTTTGATGCTCAACAACTACGAATTCGCCGCCTTTGTTGAAGCTATCGCTGGAGAATTTGTTGTCAAGTTTTTCGCCATGACGGGCGAGAATGTTTGTTTTATCGTATTGCAAATCCCACAAATAATTGTTCAAAGCATCCTTTTTAGCTGCGCAAGATGGAGCTGGTTCTGGAGCTTTTGGTGCAGGAGCGGCCATTGCTGGTGCTGCCAATCCCTGTGGAATAATAGTTGCGCCTGCAAGCAACAACATTGCTGCATTACGGTAGAACTTTGTGTTCTTCATATGTGTCCTTCGATTTTGTGTTATTTTTCGATTATGATTTTTAGATTATTTTTTAGCGAGATGCTGCATTTTATGTGCTTCTGTGCATTATATGCTTCACTGCATTAGGTTTCAGCTCCTCACATCACTTGATTATTACACACTTTTTATTTATGTGTTAGTTGCATAAAATAATTTTTTATTCTTCAAACAAATGTTTAAATAATGTTGAAATACCAACACTATTTTGTTACGTCGTTTTTGGTCTTACGGCGTGTTGACATGCACAAAAGCGTGATTTTTGCAATTTTCTACACGTAATAATTTTGTGAAAATATGTGCAAAATCTACCTAAAAGTCATCGCTCGCATGTTATAAGAAAATTTTTTGAAAATCAGACATAACTTCTACAAAAATATGAATAAATAAAAATGTATATAAGATATAAAAAATATTGTGGCAATAATGTATGCAAAGCTTTTATCCACATTACTTTTTTACTATGCGAAGGTCACGTATCACACATATAGTTGAGGTTATGCCTACATTCACACGAGAAGAAATTGAGCATCTGGGTGTTCTTTCCCAGATTGCTTTAAGCGACGAAGAAATCAGTCGCTTGCAGGGCGAGTTAAACGTCATTGCAGAATCTATTAATAAAGTGCAGGAAGTTGCTGGCGAAGATGTGCCACCTACTGCAAATCCAGTACCTCTGGAAGCTTATTTGCGCCCTGATGTGCCTGCTACGCCATTAACTCAGGAAGAAGCGCTTTCTGGTGCTCCTAAGAGTGAGTCTGGCATGTTTGTAGCACCTCGCATTTTGGGGGAGGAGTGATATGTCGAATACTCAAGATTTAGTAAAGCTTTCTGCTGCTCAAATGGCAGAAGCTGTAAAAGCTAAAGAAGTTTCTAGCCGCGAGCTTGTTGAGGCTCACTTGGCAGTAATCGAATCTGCTGAGCCTGAGATTAAGGCTTTCTTGCATGTTTCTGCAGATATTGCACTCGAGCAAGCAGATGCTTTTGATAAAAAGAATGCTAATGGCGAAGCTGAAGGATTGCCTGAGCTTGCAGGCGTGCCAATTGCAATTAAAGATATGATTGTTACTAAAGGCATTCCTACCACTGCAGCTTCCAAGATTCTTGAAGGCTGGGTGCCGCCTTACGACGCTACAGTTATTGAAAAGCTTAAGGCAGCTGGAATGCCAATCTTAGGTAAAACAAATCTTGACGAGTTTGCTCAAGGTTCTTCTACCGAGCATTCTGCTTACCAAACCACTTGCAACCCTTGGGATACTGAGCGCGTTCCTGGCGGTTCCGGTGGCGGTTCCGCAGCTGCTGTTGCTGCATTCGAAGCTCCTATTGCTTTGGGCACAGATACCGGCGGCTCTATTCGCCAGCCTGGTGCTTTAACTGGTACCGTTGGCGCAAAGCCAACTTACGGCGGAGTTAGCCGTTTTGGTGCAATCGCCATGGCAAGTTCCTTGGATCAGATTGGTCCTGTTTCTCGTACCGTTCTTGATTCTGCGCTTTTGCAGGAGATTATTGGCGGCAACGATAGGCGCGACTCTACTTCTATTCCAGCACCTGTTCCTCCAATGGCTCAGGCTGCGCGTGAAGGCGCTCGCCGTGATTTGAAGGGCGTTAAGGTTGGTCTTGTTAAGGAGCTTAGTGGCGATGGCTTCCAGCCAGGTGTTGAAGCTCGCTTTAACGAAGCTGTGCAGCTGCTTAAAGATATGGGTGCAGAAGTTACGGAAGTTTCCTGCCCTCACTTCCCTTATTCTTTGGCTGCATACTACATTATTATGCCTTCAGAAGTAAGCTCCAACTTGGCTCGTTACGATGGTATGCGTTACGGTTTGCGCGTAATGCCGCCAGCAGACAAGCCTCAGACTGCAGCAAATATGATGGCTGCAACTCGTGAAGCTGGCTTCGGTGACGAAGTAAAGCGCCGTATTATTCTCGGCACTTACGCACTTTCTGCAGGTTATTACGACGCATGGTACGGTTCTGCTCAAAAAGTTCGTACTCTTATTATTCGCGATTTTGAAGAAGCATTTAAGAAAGTAGATGTTCTCGTTTCTCCAACAAGCCCTACAACGGCATTTAAGTTTGGCGAAAAGATGAACGATCCGCTTTCTATGTACATGAATGATATTGCTACGATTCCTGCAAATATGGCTGGCGTTCCAGCTTTGAGCCTTCCAGCAGGCTTAAGCGACGATGGCTTACCTGTTGGCATTCAGATTATTGCTCCGCAATGCCATGATGAGAAGATGTACAAGCCTGCAGCAGCGTTGGAAGCAGCGCTCGAAGAACAGTGGGGCGGCCCAATTTGGAAGTCGCTTAAAGCTGGTTGGCTCGATTCATTGGCTAAGTAAAGTGAAGTAAAGCTTAAGTAAGAAGGATTCTCATGGCTGAAAAACTTATGAAATATGCCGATGCTGTGGAGCAGTTTGACCCAGTATTCGGTTTGGAAACCCACGTTGAGCTTTGCACTCGCACTAAGCTGTTCTGCCCGGCGGAAGTATCGTTTGGTGGCGAGCCAAATACTCAGTTAACGCCTGTAAGCCTTGGTTTGCCAGGCTCTTTGCCAGTTGTAAACAAGACTGCAGTTGATTATGCAATTAAGCTTGGTTTGGCTTTACATTGCGAAATTGCTGAGTGGAGCCAGTTTGCTCGTAAAAACTACTTCTACCCAGATATGCCTCGCGATTACCAGATTTCCCAGTACGACAAGCCTACTAATGGCAACGGTTACTTGGATGTTGAGCTGGAAGATGGCACTGTGTTCCGCGTGCCGATTGAGCGCGCTCATATTGAGGATGATGCTGGTAAGAATACGCACGTTGGTGGCGCTGACGGTCGTATTGAAGGCGCAAATCATTCTTTGGTTGATTACAATCGTGCAGGAGTGCCTTTAATCGAGATTGTAACTAAGCCAATCGAGGGTGCGGGTTCACGCGCTCCAGAAATTGCTGGTGCTTATATGCGTGCAATCCGCGATATTGTTCGCGCTCTTAACATTTCCCACGCTCGCATGGAGCAGGGCAATATGCGTGCTGACGTGAACGTTTCGCTTCGCAGAAAGCCAACTGATCCATTTGGTACGCGTTCCGAAACAAAGAATGTGAACACATTCCGAGGTATTGAAAAGACATTGCAATATGAGATTCGTCGTCAGGCTGCTATTTTGAGCGAAGGCGGCGAGATTTTGCAGGAAACCCGTCACTGGGATGAAGCAACTCAGATTACTGCTGGCGGTCGCGTAAAGTCGGATGCTGACGATTATCGTTACTTCCCAGATCCTGATTTGGTTATGCTTCACATCACTAAGGAGCATATTGAGCGCATGAAGGCCGAAATGCCAGAAATGCCTCGTGAGCGCCGTAACCGTTTGCAAAGCGAATGGGGTATTAGCGATCTTGAAATGCGCGATATTTTGAACGCAGATGCTCTTGATTTGGTTGAAGAAACCGTTAAAGCTGGAGCAACTGCAGCAGGCGCTAAGAAGTGGTGGCTTGGTGAGCTTGCTCGCGAAGCGAACGCTCGTGGAGTAACTTTGGAAGAATTGCCTATTACTCCAGAAGACGTAGCTGAAGTTGAAAAGCTGATTGCGGACGGCAAGCTTAACGACAAGCTCGCTAAGCAAACTGTTGCTTGCGTTTTGGCTGGCGAGGGTAAGCCTGATGAAGTTGTTAATAAGCACGGATTCAAGGTTATGAATGACGACGGCGCTTTGGAAGCTGCTGTTGACGCTGCTCTTGCAGCCGATCCTGAAGTTGCAGAAAAGCTTAAGGCAGGCAATATGAAGCCGATGGGCGCAATTATTGGTGCTGTTATGCGCGCAACTAAGGGTCAAGCTGACGCTAAAGCTGTTACTAAGATTGTAATGGCAAAAATCAAAGGCTGAAATTAAAAAACAAATTGCGCAAACGCTTTGCTGCAATAACGCAATTTATATTGAAAAGTAAGTGATGCGTGCTTACTACGTGCACAAATTAGTTTGTTACATGTAGTAAGTACGCAGAATTTACTATTTGCTTCATAGCGCGCTTTATAGTTTGTGGATTATCATGTATTATGCTGATGGCCTTAATTTAGAGGTAAAAACAAGTAGGTGAGTATGCAACAAACCAATGACGGTGTGAACAACTCTCGCGAGTTAGCAAAATCTATAGTAATTCCTCCAATTCGTGGAGAAATGGCAAAACTGCGTCCTGCAACGTGCGATGATTTGCTAAGAATGGACGAATTGTGTGCATTTGACGGCGCTGCAGTAATTACAGGCAAGGATTCTCAGTCAGAGCGAGCAATGGTTCATGCGTGGGTTGAACGTTCTGTTCAGTGGTCGCATGATGGTTTTTCCGCTCAAAATGAATCTGAATTGTGTAGATTTGCTAGCGATGCGCAGTCTCGCCCTACAATTGCGTGGGCTATTGTTCCTGATGTTTTAGACGATGTTAAGAATACTAGCGGCGCAATTATCGGCATGATTTTTCTTATCGATGTTGACGGTTGGTCTCGCTCTGCACGTATTCAGGTTGTGCTTGGTAAGGATTATCGCGGCCGCGGCTATTCTCGTGACGCAATGCCTCGAGTTATGACATACGGTTTTGCTTCTGAGCCTGCAGGTCTTGGATTGCACCGAATTTGGGTTGGTGTGCCTGCAACTAATGCCCGCTCGCTTTCTGTGTACCAGTCGCTTGGTTTTATGCAAACTGGCACAGCTCGCGATGCTCTTTGGGATGCTGAGCATCAAAAATATCAAGATTTTATAGTTATGGATACGATTGTGGACGAGTATGATGCTATTCGTTCGCTTGATGCTTTTGGATTGCATGTTATTGAGGAAAATCCTGGTGTATCTGAAGCATTAAGTGCGCATGAACATTCTGTGGCTATACCCGTGCGTCATGATAATCTTGATGAATCATGGCCGTATAATTCTAATAATGCAGAAAGCTCGTCTTCAAAGCGAGCATGGTGGCGTATTATAGGTCGCGGCCGCAAGCGTAACACTAATAACACCAGTACGGAAGGGAAGCAATGAGCGCCGAAGATCTCGACAATTATGAAACTGATGCTGAACTTGCGTTATACAAAGAATATCGTGATGTTATTAAGCTTTTTACTTATGTCGTGGAAACAGAGCGACGATTTTATTTAGCTAATAAAGTCGATTTTAATGTTCGCTCTGCTGGACAAGACGTATATTTTGATGTGCAACTTACTGACGCTTGGGTATGGGATGTGTACCGACCTTCGCGTTTTGTTAAAAATGTTCGCATCGTAACTTTTAAGGATGTAAATGTTGAAGAAGTTCAGAAAACAGACATTGACATTCCTGAATCTATCGCGTGATGCGCGTATGCTCAATAAAGATATATAGAAATTTTACTAAGCACTCAACTGTGTTTTTGTAAAAATTGATGTATTTAGGTATGGAGGACAAGTGACGGATACACAATCCCCAAAGGAATCTGTGGTAATTATTGGTGGCGGTCCGGCAGGGTTGACGGCAGCCTGGGAACTCGTTAAAGATGGCGGCTCTAGTCGCTATGACGTAACAGTGCTTGAAGCCACGCGTGAATTTGGCGGTATTTCTCGCACTGTGAAGTACAACGGTAATCGTATGGATATTGGCGGTCACCGATTCTTCTCGAAGGATGATCGCATTATGCAATGGTGGCGCGAAATGTTACCTTTGCAGGGTGCTCCTTCATACGATGACAAGAAGCTTGGTCGTCACCATGACTTGGAACCAGGTGGTCCAGATCCTGAAGTTGAAGACGAAGTGATGTTGAAGCGTCACCGCGTTTCTCGTATTTTCTGGAATCATCATTTCTTTGATTACCCAATTTCGCTTTCTGCAGCCACGTTGCGCTCTATGGGCTTTGTTTTGACTATGCAGGTTGGTTTTAGCTACCTTTGGTCGATGATTCATAAGCTTCCAGAAACAAATCTTGAGAACTTCTATATTAATCGCTTTGGCAAGAAGCTTTATTCGATGTTCTTCGAAGGCTACACCGAGAAGCTTTGGGGCAGGCACCCAAGCCAGATTTCTGCAGATTGGGGTGCTCAGCGCGTTAAGGGCTTAAGCATTGTAGAAGTGCTTAAGAATGCATTCTCTAAGCTTTTCCCTAAGAAGAACGGCAAGAAGAAGGAAGTAGAAACCTCTTTAATTGAGGAATTCTGGTATCCAAAGTTAGGCCCTGGCCAGTTATGGGAAACTGTTGAACGTCGTTGCCGTGAAAATGGCGCTACTGTTCGCACCGATGCCAAAGTAGTTGCTATTAAGCAAAACAATGGCAAGATTTCTGAAGTTGTTATTGAAGATGCGAATGGTGAACGTTCCGAGTTGCATGCAGATAAATTCATATCTTCTATGCCAATTAAGGATTTGGTTGCAGCTCTTGAGCAGGGTGCAAACGGCGATGCAAAGGCTGAAGTCCCAGCTGAAATGCAGCGTGTGGCTAAAGGTTTGCCTTATCGCGACTTTGTAACTGTTGGTTTGCTTGTTAAGCGCGTGCGTTTGCGTAATACAACAACCATTCCTACTCTTGGTAATCCGCCAATTGTTCCAGATTGCTGGATTTACGTTCAGGATCCTGGTTATAAAGTTGGTCGTTTGCAAATCTTCAACAACTGGAGTCCATATCTCGTTAAGGATGTTGACAACACTGTTTGGATTGGTCTTGAGTACTTCTGCGAAGAAGGCGACGACTTCTGGAATATGAGCGATGAAGAAGCTCGCGCTATGGCAATTGACGAGTTAACTCGTATGCAGGTTATTAACGGCGAAGAGGATGTGCTTGATTCTCACCGTGAGCGCGTTCCAAAGGCTTACCCAGCGTATTTCGACACTTATGCGCAAATGCCTGAGCTTATTAAGTATTTGGATAGCTTCGGTAATTTGTATTGCGTTGGTCGAAACGGCCAGCACCGTTATAACAACCAGGATCACTCCATGGCAACCGCAATCGAAGCTGTAAAAGATATTCGTGACGGCGAAACTTCTAAAGCTAATGTGTGGTCTGTAAATACTGAAAAGTCTTACCACGAAAAGAAATAATAAACAAAAGTAGTAAGCATAAATAATTTAATATAAAAATATAATTTGGTAATTTTGCTTTATTCGCAATTATCAAATTCTTATTAAGCGCTAATAATTGTGGATATTAATTTACGATTATTAGCGCTTTTTGTTTGCTTACCAATTCAATAAAAATTGAAATTAAAAATAATCAAAATTAGGGCGCGTCGCGTTTTGCAGCGTCGTAGAGCTGTAGTAGCATACATACTGTTCGTTGTTGTATACATAGTTATGTAATAGCAGCGGGTTCGTGACGGATATTCCGTAATCTTCCATGTAAAAGCTTGCCGGCAGTATATTCCGCGTGAGTTAAGGAAAGGTAAAATTGTGGCAACAAGCCAGAATCTTGAGAAAATGAAGCTTTCAGAATTGAAAGATCTCGCGAAGCAAATGGGTTTGCGTGGCACTTCAACTATGCGTAAGCCTGAATTGTTAGCAACATTGACAGCTGCGCGCAACGGGGGAGAAGCGCCTGCTGGTGTAAGCGTTCGCGTGCCTGACAATTCTATGGGAGCTAATAATTCTGCAAATATTAGTGCAGATAATGAAGACGTTAAATCATTAAATGATGATAAAGATTTAGAGGAGCTGGAAAATCTGGTTCCAAATATCGATAGCGAGCGTCATTCACGCGATGATTATGATTTTGAATCTAAAAATTATCGTCGCGAATCTAATCGTAACAATGCGTTCCAGCGCCGCCGTTCTGCGGATGATCGCAACAATAATCGTGAGCGTCGTCAGGAAGATGTAAATTCTCGCGATTTGGATCAAATTTTGGCAACTTTGCCAGGTGAAGATTCGCGCGGTGATGCAGATTCTCGTCGTCAGCGCTCTGCACGTGATTTTGATCGTGAAGAGCAAGCAAATCGCGGCGACCGTTTCCAGCGCCGTATGCGTGGTCGCGTTCGCGATTATGACGATAATCGTTCAGAATTTGCTGACCGTTCAGAGCGTTCTGATCGCATGGATCGCGCAGAGCGAGATGATCGTGATGATCGTCGTGCTGAGCGCAATGACCGTCAAGATCGTGCTGAGCGTAATTCTCGTCTTGATCGCGACAGCCGTGATAATCGCGACGTTCGTGACAATCGTGACAATCGTGACGAACGTGAAGATCGCGAATTGCGAGAACCACGAGAATCTCGTCATGAAGAGCCTCAAGAAGAGTTAGTTCCAGTCGCAGGTATTGTTGACGTTTTGGAATCTTACGCATTTGTGCGCACTTCTGGATATTTGCCTGGACCTAACGATGTTTACGTGTCAATGAGCCAAATTAAGAAGTACGGTTTGCGCAAGGGCGACGCTGTGCAAGGCTCTATTCGTGCTCCTCGCGATGGAGACCGACGCAACCAAAGGCAAAAGTTTGTTCCTTTGCAATCCATTAACAGCATTAATGGAATGAGCGTTGAAGAGGCTCAGAATCGTCCGCAATTTGCTAAGCTTACGCCGCTGTATCCTAACGAACGCTTACGCCAAGAAACTACTGCTAATCGCATGCTTGGTCGCGTAATCGATTTGATTGCACCTATTGGTAAGGGTCAGCGTGGTTTGATTGTGTCTCCTCCAAAAGCTGGCAAAACCATTACGCTTCAGAATATTGCTAATGCTATTACCACTAACAATCCTGAAGTTCATCTTATGGTTGTGCTTGTAGACGAGCGCCCAGAAGAGGTTACCGATATGGAGCGCACTGTTCAGGGCGAAGTGATTTCTTCTACTTTTGATCGCCCAGCAACGGATCATACTACTGTTGCAGAGCTTGCTATTGAGCGAGCTAAGCGTTTAGTAGAGCTTGGTCAGGATGTTGTAGTGTTGCTTGATTCTATGACTCGTTTGGCGCGTGCTTATAACATTGCAGCACCTGCTTCGGGTCGTATTCTTTCCGGCGGTGTGGACGCACAAGCTTTGTACCCACCAAAGAAGTTCTTTGGTGCAGCTCGAAATATTGAAGACGGCGGTTCTTTGACGATTATTTCTTCCGCATTGGTTGAAACTGGTTCCAAGATGGATGAAGTTATTTTCGAAGAGTTCAAGGGAACTGGCAATATGGAGTTGCGTTTGAGCCGTGATTTGGCAGATAAGCGTCTCTTCCCAGCAGTAGATATTAACGCTTCTGGAACTCGTCGTGAAGAATTGATTACGCCAGCTGCAGATTTGCCTGTTATTTATCGCTTGCGTCGTCTATTTGGCGGCCTTGAAGCTGAGCAAGCTTATCAAACTTTGATTCCGCGATTAAAGAAGACTGCTTCGAATCGTGATTTCTTAGCTGCTATTGTTCAGCAAGCTAACGGTTCTACAAACGGAACTTCTACGCAAAACGTTGCGTAAATAAATAAATAAGTAAGTAAATAAATAAATAATTTAAATAAATAATTTAAATTTTATTTTTAAGCTGCAGACTGACAAAGTAACGGTATATCAATACTTAGCCGCTACTTCGTCAGTCTTTTGCTTAATAATCGCAATATTTACATTGCATGTTTAGCTTGCTGTTCAAGAGCAAACTTTCGCATACGCGCTACAGCTTCTTTAAGATCATCTGCATTTCCAGCATATGAAAGTCGCACGAATCCGCTTCCTTCAGCGCCAAATGCTTCTCCCGGAACAACCGCAACTTTTTCTTCTTCTAATAATTTTCTACTAAATTCTTCAGAAGTTAAACCAGTTGGTCTAACGTCCACAAAAACGTAGAATGCACCTTGTGGTTCAATAAGATTTACGGCTTCGCAATCCGACAATGCATCCAAAACTAAGCTTCGTTTTGCGCGATATTCTTCTCGCATTTGCAGAACATGGTCTTGCGGTCCGGTAAGCGCTGCAATCGCACCATATTGAGCGCTAGAATTTATTGAAGAATGCATCATTTCAGCGATTTTGCTGCTCTGCTCAATAACATGGCTTGGAGCAAGTAGGTAACCTATTCTCCAACCAGTCATTGCGTATGTTTTTGACAAACTTTCTACAACAATAGTTCTATCTTTCATTCCTTCAACCGCAGCAATTGACGGCGCTACAGCGTATCCTTCAGGCTGCGCGTCCGGTGCGCTCGCGAATACAAACGGATGATATACTTCGTCCGAAATAACCCATAAATCGAATTCTTCGCATAATTTCGCAACTTCTGCCAATTCTTCTGCACTTGTTACAGCTCCTGTTGGGTTGCATGGAGAGTTGATAATAATAGCGCGAGTTCGTGGGGTAATTGCTTTGCGAATTTCATCTGCGTTTACATGCATTCCATGTTCCGGTTTTAGAGCAACTGTTACCGGAACTGCGTCGCACATAAGAACTTCTGCGTCATAAGAAGTAAAGTATGGGGAAGGAATGATTACTTCGTCGCCTGGGTCAACAACTGTTTTAATTGCTAGGTATAAGCCGATGGTAGCGCCATCAACTGCCTGAATTTCTGTTTCTGGATCGTAATCTAAGCCTTTTACGCGGCTAGTGTAGGCGGCTGCAGCATTTCGAAATTCAGGTATGCCAAGCACGTCTGTATACTTTGTTTTTCCAGCTTGTAGAGCTTTACAAGCAGCTTCAACAACATGAGCAGAAGCGGTTTCTCCTGGTTCTCCAAGGCATAGAGAAATAGCGTCAGGTATTTGTTCTACGCGGTCGAACACATCTCGTATACCTGATCGAGGTATTGCAGTTGTGTTTTTTGCTACGACAGCCATATTATGCTCCTTCTACTATTTGTTTGTGTAAAATGTGTTTGTTTATGTAAAATTTATTGTTATTTAGCTTTCTTGTTGGAACAGTTGAAGATGTTTATAGGTTTCGTTTATACGCCAATTATTTTAATTCTGCAACACTTTAAAGTTTTTATATTGCTGAATATTGTCAAAATTTATAAGCTTCATATTAATTATGTATATACAAACCCTATAAAACTACAGATAATATCTATCGAAATGTATTAAATTTTATAAATTCATACATTATTATAATTTTTTATAATATTTTGTTCTTTTTCTGTAAAAAATACGGTAACATAATATTGGTTGCAATCCGACGCTATACGGATCTGATTGTAATTCTCAATCAGCGTCGATGAGAGAACGGAGCTCACATGACTGTGAATTCAAGCAAGGCTGAGAATAATATTCCTATGGACTCAACTGACGCAGTTATTGTAGATATTCTTGAGCACGATGGCCGCGCAACATTAACGCGTTTGGCTAAAGCATCTGGATTATCTGTTTCTGCTGTGCAATCCCGCGTTCAAAAACTAGAGCGCAAGGGAGTTATCACTGGATATCGCGCGTTGATTGATTATGAGCGCCGCGGACTTCCAGTTAGTGCTTTTGTATCAGTTACGCCGCTTGACTTTGCTCAGGAAGCGGTAATTCCTACTAAATTGCGTGATATTTCTGGAATTGAAGCTTGCTATTCTATTACAGGTAGCCCAAGCTTCATGCTGGTAGTGCGAGTTGCCACTCCTAGCAAATTGGAAGAGCTTATTAACACAATTCATCGTATTGTGCCAGTAAGCACGGAAACTACCATGGTTTTGCAAACCTATTTTGACTAAAAAGTATGTGCGATTTTTCTGAAACAACAATTGACGTGCGTGATGATTCTTTGGATCTAAATTGCAAAGATACTGCAGAAAGAATTGTTACGTTACGTCAATCTGTTGATAATATTGACAACGCTGTGATTTCGCTTCTTGCAGAGAGGTTTAAAACTACTAAAAGCATTGGCGAATTAAAAGCTAAAGCTGGTTTTGCGCCTTTGGACGCAAAGCGTGAACATGAGCAAATAAGTCGACTAATAGAACTTGCGAAGATAGCAGGATTGGATGAGTCGATTGCAATTAAATATCACGAATTTGTTGTTACAGAAGCAAAAAAGCGCCATAAGAAAATGCAAGATTAAGCCTGTTTTATAGTCTTATATTGTAACTTTTTTGTGTATATATGTAGCTATGTGAGTTATAAAGGCGGATAATACAGGTATGACTATTGCAACCGTTGAACGTTATGCACACATGCTTGATGCTGCAAGTCGAGGTGGCTACGCGTATCCTGCTATTAATGTTACGAGTACTCAAACGCTGAATGCAGCGCTTCAAGGTTTTGCTGAAGCTGAATCCGATGGAATTATTCAAGTATCTGTTGGTGGTTCCGCTTATTTTTCAGGTCAGTGCGTAAATAATCGCGTAGTAGGTTCGCTTGCTTTTGCTGCTTTTGCGCATGAGGTTGCATCTAAATACCCAAATATCACTATTGCTCTTCACACTGATCATTGTGCAGAGGCTTACCTTGACGACTGGATTCGCCCGCTTTTGGCTCATGAAGCAGAGCAGGTAAAGAAAGGTGAGGAGCCGTTATTCCAATCGCATATGTGGGATGGTTCAACAGTTAATTTGCAACATAATTTAGACGTTGCAGAAGAGTTACTTGATGCTTCACAAAAATCTCGCACAATTCTTGAAATTGAAATTGGCGCAGTTGGCGGTGAAGAAGATGGGCATCGTGCAGACATTGACGAGCGCTTATACTCTACGCCTGAAGATGCTTTGAATGTGGCTGCACGTCTTGGTTTGGGCGAGCGCGGCAGATACATGGCAGCGTTTACTTTTGGCAATGTTCATGGATCTTATAAGCCGGGCATAGTTAAGTTACGTCCGCAATTATTGCAAGAAATCCAAGAAAAAGTATATAGGAATTATCAAAATATTTGCGATACTCGCACTTTTGGCGCTTCTAAGAAGCCTTTCTTGCTGGTATTTCACGGAGGATCTGGCTCTACTGCTCAAGAAATTGCTGAAGCTGTGCGTTACGGCGTAGTTAAAATGAATATAGATACGGATACACAGTATGCTTTTACGCGAGCTATTGCCGGTCACATGTTCCGTAATTATGATGCTGTGCTTAAATTAGACGGCGAAGTTGGCGAAAAGAAATTATATGACCCGCGTTCGTGGGGCCGCGAAGCCGAAAAAGCTATGGCACAACGTGTTGTAGAAGCGTGTGTGCGGCTTGGTTCTGCCGGAAAAGCGTTGAAATAGTAGATTTGATATTTAATCGTATTTTTCTTCTACTTAATCAGTAGGGGCGTAGCGATACTCTAGTCAGGTAGGATTGTGCAAATTTGGGCAACGTTAGCCCAAAAAATGGAGGTGCGGCATGCCTGGAATTGTGCTTATTGGCGCTCAATGGGGTGACGAAGGTAAAGGCAAAGCAACAGATTTAATTGGTTCAAAAGTTGATATTGTCGCACGTTTTAATGGCGGCAACAATGCTGGCCATACTGTTGTAGTTGGAAATGAATCTTATGCGCTGCACTTGCTTCCAAGCGGCATTATTAGCCCTAATGTAACTCCAGTTATTGGCAACGGTGTTGTTGTTGATCCAGAAGTTCTGCTTGAAGAAATTGACGCTTTGGAATCTCGCGGTGTGGATTGCTCGCGTTTGCTTGTAAGCGAAGCTGCGCACGTTATTACGCCATACCATCGCGTAATCGATAAAGTTACGGAGCGTTTCCTTGGAAAGCATAAGATTGGTACGACCGGCCGCGGCATTGGACCTACTTATGCGGATAAAATCAACCGTGTTGGCATTCGCATACACGATTTATTTAATGCGGAGCATTTGCGCGACAAGGTTGAGGCAAGCTTGCATCAAAAGAATCAAATGCTGGTAAAGCTTTATAACCAGCATCCTATTGATATTGATGAAGTAACTGCTCAGCTTGTTGAACTTGGTAAGCGTTTGAAGCCTTATGTTGCGGATACTTCCTTGGTATTGAATAAAGCAATGGACGAAGGCAAAACCGTGCTGTTTGAAGGTGGCCAGGCCACAATGCTTGACGTTGATCATGGCACTTATCCATTTGTTACTTCTTCTAATCCTACTGCTGGCGGCGCTTGCACAGGTACTGGCGTTGGACCTACTCGCATTACTCGCGTAATCGGCGTTGCTAAGGCTTATATCACTCGTGTTGGCGAAGGTCCATTCCCAACTGAGCTTTTGGATGAGCAAGGCGATTGGCTTCGTGAGCAGGGTCATGAGTATGGCGTTACAACAGGCCGTCCTCGTCGTTGCGGTTGGTTTGATTCTGTAGTAAGCCGTTACGCAACTCGCGTAAATGGTTTAACAGATATTGTTCTTACTAAGCTTGACGTTTTAACTGGCTTAAAGGAAGTTCCAGTTTGCGTAGCTTACGATGTTACTTTGGCAGACGGTACTGTTCGTCGAATGGAAGAAATGCCAGTAGATCAGTCTCTGTTTGCTTCCGCAAAGCCAGTGTATGAGATGATTCCGGGATGGAGCGAGGATATTTCTCAAGTTCACAAGTTTGAAGATTTGCCTCAAAATACCCAGAATTATGTGAAGCGATTGGAAGAGCTTTCTAACTGCCGTATTTCTGCTATTGGCACTGGTCCGCAGCGAGATCATATTATTAGTGTTCACTCGCTAACGGACTGAAATTGTTTATTCTTTGATGATTAACTTAACAAAACGGCACTTCTCAATCGAGAGTGTCGTTTTGGTTTATGAAAAGAGTTTTGCGAAAAGGGTGAAAATGAATAAAAAAAGCGAGAAAAATCGTAAAAGTATACGCCGCTTATACCTTTTAGTTTTTATTGGTGGCACTTTAGGAGCATTTGTTCGCGAGATAATTTCCTCCTACGCGCCTTTAATTTATCCGGTAAATCTACAATCTTCTATATTTGGTCAGCTTACTTTAGGCACTTTCTTGTCTAATATGATTGCTTGCTTTATTTTCGCTCTTGTTACTGCAATATCTGTTAAAGCGCTATCTAAAGAAAAGCAAACTTTTTACAAATATGCTTTAGGAACGGGCTTTTGTGGAGGATTGTCAACTATGTCTACTTTCGCATTTGAAAGTGCAGTGTCTTTTGTAACTCCGCGCGTAACGTTTGCTGTTGTAGGTATGATTTTTTCCCTGATTTTTGGCGTTTTTATGGCGTTTGTTGGCAGTCGGCTTGGAACAGGAATTGCAAGTCGCATTAATATAAAGCGAGAGCGTACTGCTCAAGAAGCTAATACTAAGGTGGTGAAATGATGGGTCTTTTGTACATTTTTACTATATTTGTTTTGCCTTGCTTCTTTGGCGGTTTGGGTGCTGTTTTAAGATGCGTGATGACTAAAAAGATTTCTGCAAGCCATGATAGTAGAGTTCCTGTTGCAACGCTGTTTATAAATTGTGCAGCATCGTTTGCTTTAGGAGTTATTTCTAATGTTTTTATGGTTGCAGTAACAATTTTTGGCGCTAAGTTTGTTTATTGCATGATTTTGGGATTTTTGGGCGGATTCTCAACTTTTTCTACTGCAATTTTTGAAGGAGTTGATCTTATACAGTCAAAGCGTGTTAAAGATGGTGTTTTTCTACTTGTTGCTGAGCTGATTGCACCATTTTTGTCTGCTTCGGTTGGCTATGTTGCTTCGCAAATTTTGTTGATGAACATGCTTTAGAGCTGATTTAGAGCTGATTTAAAGTTAGTTTAGAGTTGATTTAGTCGATTTAGTTATAGTTAAGTATTGTGCGCAGAATCGAGTAGTAGTGGATTTTAAGAATGTAATAAGCCTTGTGCGCAACTGTGCATCACAAATAGCTGATACTTTTTGTGAACTTCGCTGGAAAATAGTAGTCGCAGGCATGGTTGTTGGAGTTGTTTCTGGATCTCTTGTGGCGCTTTATAGGCTCGGAATTGAGTGCGGTACTGATTTTGCTAGATGGGCATTTTTGCAAATTCATAACAATTTGTGGCTTATTATTCCTTGCATAATATTTGCTGTGATTGTGGGTCTTATTGTTGGTTGGATGAGCCTTAAAGAAAGCATGGCTTCCGGAAGTGGCATTCCACAAGTCGTGGGCTACGTTAATCGTGGATTGAACATGCGTTGGCATACTATTTTGCCGGTTCGCTTTGTAGCAGGTTTGCTTGGTTCTTTGTTTGGTTTGTCTCTTGGTAGAGAAGGCCCGTCAATTCAGATTGGTGCTTGCGGAGCGCAAATGCTAGCTAGAATATTCCGAAACGGCAAGCGCAACGATTCTAAAGAGCATTATGTTGTAACTGCTGGTGCTGCTGCTGGCTTGTCAGCGGCATTTTCTGCTCCGCTTTCTGGCGTTATGTTTGCTTTGGAAGAAGTGCAGCATGGCATATCTTCCACAGTTTTAATGTGTGCTGCAGTTGCTTCTCTTTTTGCTGATTTTGTTTCTCAAACATGCTTCGGTTTGCGTCCGGTTCTTGATTTCGGAAAAATTCCGGATTTGCCAATGGAATTGCATTTCTGGCTGATTCCTCTCGGTATTTTTGCTGGTTTTGTTGGCTCTTTGATGAATAGGTCTCTTCTTGGTTTGCAAACCTTGTATGGTTATTTGCCAAAGTGGATGCCTGTTATTGTAGCTTGCTTAATTGCAATACCAGTGGGCTTGTTCCTTCCGGAAGTTCTTGGAGGCGGATCTAATCTTGTGCGCCTTTCAGAATATGGAAAAATAAGTATCGCTATGCTCTGTCTGCTATTTGTGGCGAAAATGCTATTTACTTCTACAAGTTTTGGCTGCGGAGCTCCGGGTGGTATTTTTATGCCTATTCTTGCGGTTGGTGCGCTTGCTGGAGGCGTTGCATCGCGTAGTATTACTAGCATTTCTATATTTGGCATTGATGCGAAGTTTATACCAGTGTTTGCCGTGTGCGTAATGGCAGGAACTTTGTCTGCTTCTGTAAAAGCGCCGCTTACATCAATTTTGCTAACTGTAGAAATGTCTGGCACCATGATACATACTTTGCCTGTTGCAGCATCTGCGTTTATTGCATTGTTGGTATCGGATGTGCTAAAAACTAAGCCTATTTATGGCGAATTATTGGAACGCTACATGCAAACTCACGGTAATCTTGTGTTGAAATCTGCGGAAGTTGTAAAGTAATTATTTAATTTACGAAAGTAATTATTTAATCTACTAAAAAATTATTTAATTTTATATACTTACGAAGCTTTTAACCACATTGCATTTTTTATATTGTTAACTGATTGTATATGCGTTTCAATAGTCGCATGGAAAATACTACAAATATAAATGCAATTAAAAATGCGGCTGAAAACACGGCAAAACTGCAGCGCTATGCTTATCCGCCAAAATTAGGTGCTTGCGCGAGCGCTTGCATAACGCCAGATATTTCATTTGATGAATCGGACAAAACAGTTGTTGCGAACGATCACACAATTATCGCTCCTATTTCGCATCATAAAAGCAACGTTTCTGTAAAAGAGTGTGCTGAATCTTTTTGCGAATACGTTGAAGAAACTCCTATTGAAAGCCACGTGTTTGATCCTTTGCCGTCAAACATATTAGTCGGCATGGCTGCAACGGATGGAATTGGCTTAAGCACACTTTTATCTCTTATTGCGCGGCATATAAGCGAAAAAAAGTATAGCGTTGCGCTTGTTGATGCAGATTTAACACATGGCGGTTTAGATGTTTTGCTTGGTTTGGAATTTGATGAAGGTCGTCGATTGCAAGAGGTTGATGCTCCTCTTGGAAGATGTGATGGGTATGTGCTTTGTAATGAATTATTGCGTTGGGATGAGGTTGGCGTTTTAGCTTTTTCTCCGTGGAAAGGCAAAAACCCTGAGCCTTGGGTAGTAGAGGCTGCTATTCGAGGCTTAGCTGAAGCTTGCGATGTTGTTATTGTTGATATTGGTGCTGGAAATTCAGTAGAAAAAATTTATCGCGATATTCCACAATTAGTTAGCGCTACAACTTTAGGAGCAGTTGAATTATCGGTGCTAGATTTAGCGCGTTTTCGCGCGCATCTTCAAAGGCTTGAAGAGATTCAAAATGTTGAAACGCTTCATAATGAATTTTCTACAGTCGGATTATGCCCACGCGGGTTAGCAGCAAAATCTTATGCTGTAAATATTGATGAAGCTTCTCAATATTTAGCAACTCCAATAATAAGCTGTTTGCCATATGATGCTCATTTATATTCCGACATAATAGGCGGCTATGGAATAAGAAATATACCTTCATCGATGAAGCCGACTATGAATCGTTTAGAACATTGGCTTTTGGGGGATGTTATATCTAATTCAAAAGAGATTGTTGAAAAGTATCGTCGCTCTAAATATAGCAGTTTTGAAAATAGAAATTTTAAAAAATAGAAGTTCGAAATATTAGGGGGAGTTATGGTTGGAAATAATGTTCGTGATATTGATTTTGGTATTTTGCAAGAATTTGCTTCTGACCCGCTAGTTACAGACATGGTAATAAGCGAAGAAGGCCGCGTTTGGGTTGATCGAGGCAAAGGATTGCGCGAATGTAAGCCGCGCGTGCCTTTGTGTAATCCTGCATTGTTGCGTGAGTATGCGGTGTGGATTTGCGCGCAATTAGGCAAAAGGCTGGATGACGCTTGCCCTATTGCAGACGCTTCAACTACTTCAGGTGTTCGTATTCATGCTGTGCTTGCTCCTGTAGTAGCTCAAGGAGCAGCTTTATCTATACGTTTTCCGTCGCTAAAACGCTACGATTTATTAGCGTTAAGTAATCAAGGCATGTTTCCTAAAGAGATTGCTTATGTTCTTGGCATGCTTGTGAAATTAAAAGCCAATATTATGATTACCGGAAGCACAGGCTCGGGTAAAACAACGCTTATGAAAGCGCTTCTTTCTATTGCGGATAGTAATGACAGAATCGTATCTGTTGAGGAAACTCGAGAGCTTGGTGAGCTAACTGCAAATCACGTGTCTTTAAGCGTGCGCGAAGCAAATGTGGAAGGCGTTGGCGAGATTGGATTATCTCAATTAGTAAAAGCGACTTTGAGAATGCGTCCGGATCGAATTATTTTGGGGGAATGCAGAGGTGAAGAGATTGCGGATTTGTTGCGCGTTTTTACTTCTGGGCATAAGGGTGGAATGACAACTTTGCATGCCGACGAAGTAGAAAAAGTTCCTGCTCGACTTATGGCTTTAGGTTTGCTTGCCGGATTAGATCCTGCCGCTTTGTGTGCTTTAGCAGCTGGCGCTTTTGACGTGGTTATTCACGTAGAAAGAATGGCTGACGGTAAGCGAATGATTCGAGAACTTGGAATTTTAGAATCTTCTCCTAGCGGCGAAGCTTTGCGAGGAATTCCTGTATTGCGTTTGACGAATCGTGGCGGAAACAATGTTCGCATAGAAACTTCGCAATCGTGGAATAAGTTTGCTAAGCGATGGAATCTTCCTAAAGATAATATTCTTGTTTGCTCGTAGGTTTGCTCGTAATCGCACTTAAAAATTCATATTGCATTTTTAATATTGGGGGTAAAAATGGATATTGAAGAAGCTCTTGCCGGTTTGGTTGCAGCGTTGAAAGCTGGCTCAACATTTGAAAATGTAATTCAGTGTGATGCTGAGCTTTCTAAGCGTACTAAATTTGCTGCTGTAAATACGAATCTTATTTACTTATGGCTTTACGCTAAATGTTTGCCAAAAAATCGCGTTATATCTAATAGCCAAAAAAGTCGACTTGAAAAACATATACATAGCGTTGCAGAAAATCTTATGTCGGCTTATAAATTAAGTAACACTTTGGGCTGTTCTATAACTACTTGCGTTGAAGCAACTTCTGCTTCGTACCATGCCAAGCGTCGTGCAGAAGATTTACGTAACGACGTTGCTTCTATGCCAAAATCAACTATAAAATTGCTTACCGCTTTACCTGTTTTGTCTCTATTGGCTGGTGAATTGCTAGGTGGGCATCCAATTCTTATTCTTATTACAACAATTCACGGATGGATTTTATTAGCTATTGGTGCAACGTGTTATAGCTTGGGGCTAGCTTGGGTGCGTTCTATGTTGAGAATATCTCAGCGCACTATGTCTAATGCTGCGTTAAGGAGCTAAATATGCAGTACACGAATCAGCTTTGGATTATTGTGCCAGTATGCGTTGTGATGGTGTGGCAATGTTGCAATTTACGTTTAGGAGCGCATGCTTTGGAGGAGCATAATAATTTCCCTAGTAGTTCAATTATGAAATACGAATGGCGTAATTCTAGTTCGTTAGACATAGATCCTTTGCTTGGATTGCATATGATTATTGTTGCTTTGCGAAGTGGAGTTTCTATTCCGCGCGCGCTTGACGCAGTTGGAAGCGTGCTGCCGGGCGGTTACGGAATATGGCTGTGCAATGTTTCAAATGCTTTATTATTGGGGGATTCTTGGCATGAAGCATGGTCTGAAACTTATGTGCATAATTTGAAACCTGAACAAAATAAGAAAAGTAGTAAATATGCAAAAAATGATGAGATAGATTCTTCAACAATATTGGCTAATTGGCTTAGTATGGCGCTTTATGAATCTTGGTGCCGTGGTTCTTCTCCAGTTCCTGTATTGTCTGCTCTTTCAGAACATTATGAGCAAACTATGGCAAATGTTGCTAGGCAAGAAACTTCCAGATTGTCTGTGCGATTGCTTCTTCCGGTTGGTTTGTGCTTTTTGCCGGCTTTTATGTGCATTGGTATTTTTCCTACTGTTGCGTCGTTTATGCATTAATAGTTAATAGTTAATAATTAATAGTTTGGAAAATTAAAATTTTTTTATTTTTAAAAAGAAATTTTCTTATAAATGAATATTTTCTAGGGTTAATTAGCTTTTATCCACAATGCAAATTTTTTATTGGAGATTACGTATTAGCTTGTAAGAATATTAATATCCGAAAATTTCGGATACGTGAAGGGAAAGGTACAAGATTATGGTTGGGATGATGCAAAAACTTGCTACAAGATACTACGTATCTATGTTGCAAGTAGATGAACAATTAGAATCAGTTGAATCTCTTTTACGGCAAAAAAGTAATGGATGCTCTAGCAATCTTAATAAACGGGATTCTGGTGCTGTAACTGCCGAATATGCAGTTGTTATTATTGCTGCTACTGGGTTCGCTGCATTGCTAGTTGCTATTTTGAAGTCAGGAGAAGTTCGTAAAACTTTGACTGATTTGGTGAAAAAAGCATTGAAAATTGGTTAGTTGATTTAATTGATTCATGTGTTAAATCGAGTGAAATGAGCCTACGATGCGAAAAATTATTGTTTGTAAGCGACGGTTGTGTGTTATTAAAAAAGATTCTGGTGCTGTAACTGCTGAGTTTGCTATTGTTTTGCCATGCGCATTAGCAATTGTATTAGTGCTGCTTGGTTTAGGTAGAGCGGTTGTTTGCACAATGAATTGTCACGATGCTGCAGCGCAAGTTGCGTACTATATGGTTACTCATCACAACGATAAAGCTGCAGCGAGTATTGCTCAACGAGTTGCAGGAACGGGTGCTTCTGTAAGAGTAAGCAAAAGTGGAAATGTGGCAAATATTGTGGTGAAATGTCCTCTTATTCCAGATCCTCTTCACATATTGCCGCCTTTGGTGGAAAGTCATGTAAGTCAGGTTTTGGCATGAGTGAGCGTAATTTTGTAAAGCATTCAATAATTTTTGTGCGTAAGTTAAAGAATAAGGCTGACTGCGGTTCTGGCACGGTGCTTGGCATAGTGCTTGTAATCGCAGTCTGCGTTATGCTTGTGATTTCGGCAATTTTGGGGCATGTGTTAAGTGTTAAACATCAAGCTTATGCTGTAGCTACAGCTGCGGCATTGTCTGGAGCTTCCGCACTGCAACGCATGGAACCAAATGCTTGTAGCACTGCTAGTCGTACTGTTGTTTCAAGTCGTTTAAAAATGAAATTTTGTACGTCAACTAAGGATGACGTAACTGTACGCGTTACAGCTCCTTTGAATATTCCTTTTGCTCCAAGCGTAGAGGTTGCAGCACGAGCAGGTTTGGAAGATTGTGATAAATCGCACTGAAAAGTGCTTTTTTACACAAAAAGACGGGTGGCGGATGCTGCTAATCTGAAATAAAATATACGGGGAAATAGTTAGCTCGCGGTAGGTTAGAAAACATGGCACTTGCACTGTATCGTAGGTATCGTCCTGACACTTTTGATGGTGTTATTGGACAAGATCAAGTTACCGTACCTTTGTCTAGGGCGTTAGACCAAGGCAAAATTACGCATGCGTACTTATTCTCAGGCCCTCGCGGATGTGGCAAAACAAGTTCTGCACGTATTTTGGCGCGTTGTATTAATTGTGAGAAGGGTCCAACTTCGCATCCTTGTGGTGAATGCCAAAGTTGTAAAGATTTAGCAACCGGCGGTCCTGGTTCAATAGACGTTGTAGAAATAGATGCTGCAAGTCATAACGGTGTTGACGACGCTAGAGAACTTCGCGAGCGAGCTGGTTTTGCTCCTGCTCGTGATCGATACAAGATATTTATTCTCGACGAAGCTCATATGGTAACTCCACAAGGCTTTAACGCATTGTTGAAGATTGTTGAAGAGCCTCCTGAGCATGTGATGTTTATTTTTGCAACTACTGAACCCGATAAAGTTATTGGAACTATACGTTCGCGTACTCACCATTATCCATTCCGACTTGTGCCTCCGGAAGTAATGAGCCCGTATATTGAAGATATTTGCAAAAAAGAAGGCATTGTTGCTGAGCCGGGTGTTTTGCGTCTTGCTATGCGCGCTGGAGCTGGATCAATGCGAGATACTCTTTCTGTGCTTGATCAGCTTATGCTTTGTGCTGTAGATGGTGCTATTTCATTAGATTCAGCTGTGGCATTGCTCGGATTTACTCCTAGCGCTTTAATTGGCGAAGCTATTGATGCGCTTATTGAGCATGATGGTGCTGCAATATACGATGTAGTGCGTCGCGTTGTTGTTGGCGGTTACGATACTCGCAAGTTTATGGAAGATTTACTTGGTCGCGTTCGTGATCTGCTACTTATTGTGTCTGCTGGTGCTAATGCTGCATCCGATTTGCTTAATGATATTGCTCCAGACGATTTGGAATCCTTGAAAAGACAGTCCACAAAAATGTCTTTGTTTGATTTATCTCGTATGGCACAAACTATTAATAGTGCATTAAGCGGAATGTCTAGCGCAGTTTCACCACGTATGAATTTAGAAATTTTGGTTGCGCGCCTGCTTGCAGACAGTGAAATTGAATCTTCGCACGCAAGCGAAATTAATACAAATTCTGCCAACTTAAGATCAAACTCATCTTCAAATCAGCAAAATCATGCTACTGCTACTGCTCAAAGCAATAGTTTGCAAAAAGATAGTTTGCAAAATAAAGCTGCATCTTCTGGTGGGCATTTTATAGGCTCACAAAGCAATAAAAAAATAGAAGAAACTAAGCTAAGCCAAGCATCTAACGTTAAAGAAACTACTTCTACTGCCGAATCTCAAAATAATGATTCTAAAGACGTGAACAAAATGTGGGATGAAGTAGTTGCGAAATTGCCTGAAGATGTTCGTGAATATGTAACGAGCGAATATGTGCCTAAAGTTCAGCTTGCCTCTGTTAAACCGGGCCGGCAACATTTAGTTTTGACTTTTAACGAGCCAATAAGTCAGCATGCGTTTGCGCTCGCATTGTGCACAACTTCGCCTTACGATGGTCAAAAGGTACCAAAAGTAGTAATGAGCGTAGTTAAAGAAGTGTTCGGAAATCAAGTAATGATTGCTCCGGCCCCTGTTGCTGCTAATGGTGAAAAAGTTGAGTCTGTTGCAAGAATGGATCCTCAAAGTCTCGCTAAAGTTAAGCGTGATATTTTATTGCGCAAAACTGGCATAGCTACTGGTTTTAGCGCAAAAAATGATTCCGATAGTGATGGCACGAACGAAAGTTCTTCCAAAGAAAAAGCATCTTCGGATTTTCAGAAAACTGATGGCTCCGCAGCGTCAGTAGATTCTAATAATACTGCGGAAGGTCTAAAGCAAGAAGTTGCTTTACCGGCTGCTGAAGATGATGCTTGGGCAGAGATGTCGTCTGTTCCTATTGCTGATGTTATTAGTCTTAAGGATTCTGCTCAACCTAAGGATTCTTCGCAATCAGTAGAAGCAGCATCGCAAACTAAGCCTGTATCGCAAACTAAGCCTGCAGCACAAACGCAGCCTGCAGCAAAAACAGAATCGCCTGCAGTATATTCTGCAAAAACTAACGAATCTGCTTCTAGCGTGCAATTTGATCAAAATAATCAAGATTCGCAGCAGGCTGAGCAAATTCAAGAAATGCCATCAGGTGGAGCGTCTGAAGATGAGTGCTCAATGGATGATGTTTCGCTAGAAGTTGCAAATTCTGTAAGCGATGATGAGCTTAAGCAAATGTTTGAAGTAAAAACTGTTGAAGAATTTGCTGCTAGCGATCCTAAAAATCCTAAAAATGTAGCTGCTAATACAAGCAAAAAGCAAGAGGAGTAATAAACAGTGCATAATGCATCGTCTTATGATGGCGCTATTGGTCGTCTTATTGACGCGTTTTCTAAACTGCCAGGTATTGGCCCGAAAGGCGCTCAAAGAATTGCTTTTTACTTGCTATCTGCTCCTGATTTAGAAACTCAAGAGTTAATCGACGCTATTAATGAAATGAAATTAAGCGTTCGTTTTTGCGATATTTGCGGCAACGTGTGTGAACAAACGCCTTGTGTTATATGTGCGGATCCGCGCAGAGATCATAGCAAAATTTGCGTTGTTGAAGAGCCTAAAGATATTATGAGCATTGAGCGCACGCACGAATATACAGGTGTTTATCACGTTCTTGGTGGGTCTATTAATCCAATGGCAAACGTGGGGCCGGGAGATTTGGCGATTACGCAATTGCTTGAGCGTCTTAAAAATCCTCAAGTAAAAGAAGTTATTCTTGCGCTTGACCCAAATATTGAAGGCGAAGCAACAGTTACATATTTAGCGCGTTTGCTTGATCCTCTAGATATTAAAGTTACGCGCTTGGCAAGTGGTTTGCCTGTTGGCGGCGATTTGGAATATGCGGATGAAATAACGCTTGGACGCGCTTTTACTGGCCGCCAAACTGTGTGATATTTGAGTTTTTAGCTTGCGAACCGTCAATAATTGCGAATAATAGAGCACAGTTGATAGGCTAATATCAAACCAAAGATTTGTTGTATCTTATGCGTTTATCTGTATCGACATGAGCAAGGGGTAAAAATTGGCGCTTATCGTACAGAAATATGGTGGCTCTTCTGTATCGGATACCGATGCCATACAACGCGTTGCTAAACGTATTCTTGCCACAAAAGCAGCTGGTAACGATGTTGCAGTAGTTGTTTCCGCAATGGGAGACACTACTGACGATTTAATTGATCAAGCAATGAGCGTAAATGCGCATCCTCCTGCTCGCGAAATGGACATGCTTATGACAGCAGGTGAGCGCATTTCTATGAGTTTGCTTGCAATGGCTATTCATGCTCAAGGCTCGCACGCCTACTCTTTTACCGGTTCGCAAGCAGGTTTTATGACCGACACTCAATTTGGTGCAGCTCGTATTCGTGCAGTCAAACCGGACCGTGTTCGTCGTGCGCTTAGTAAGGGAAGCGTTGCGATTGTTGCCGGATTCCAAGGAATTAGTGAAATAGGGGATGACACTACTCTTGGTCGTGGAGGTTCAGATACTTCAGCAGTTGCTCTTGCAGTTGCTTTAGGAGCTGACATTTGTGAAATTTATACAGATGTTGATGGCGTTTTCACTGCGGATCCTCGTATTGTGCCAACTGCTAAGCGAATCCCAGTTATTGATTACGATTCTATGCTTGAAATGTCTTCATGCGGTTCGCGTGTGCTTGCGTTGCGTTGCGTTGAGTATGCGCAGCGTTTTAGTATGCCTCTTCATGTGCGAAGCTCATTTTCGCGCAGGAACGGAACGCTTATTGTTCCGCGCAATGTAGATCCGCATACTTTACCTAATTTGAGTTAATTTTAAGTATTAGAAAATAAGCAAGTATAGTCTGTAAATAAGAAAGCAAATTCGTTACATATAGCTAGCAAGTAGAAATTAAGGGCGGTAATAATGGTAAATCAGGATATTCGTTCTACCATGGGTGATTTGTTCCCAGATTTAGGTGTTGAAACGCCTATTATTTCAGGTATTGCGCATGATCGCAGCGAATCTATGATTACAGTTCGTGGAATTCCAGATATTCCTGGAATGGCTGCGAAAGTGTTCAATACTCTCGCAAAAGCTAATGCAAATATAGATATGATTGCTCAAGCAAGCGCATCTACTGGTACTGCGGATATTTCTCTTACTGCTCCTAGCTCGTCGATGAAAGCAATTTGTAAAGTTCTTGAAGAAGCTCGCGACGAATTGAAGTTCACTTCTATGGACGTGGATCCTACCGTTGGTAAGGTAGCAGTGGTTGGCGTCGGTATGAAAACACATTCTGGTTTAGCTGCTACGTTCTTTACAGCATTAAGTGATCATGGCATTAATACGCTAATGATTTCCACTTCGGAAATTCGTATTGCTGCTTTAGTGCCGGTTGATCAGCTTGATGAAGCAGTACGCGCTTTGCACACTGCTTACGGCTTGGACGCAAATCAGATTGAAGCTGTTGTGTACGGCGGAAGCGGTCGCTGAAGCACCGAAATTATTGGCATTCTGTTAAGGGAGCAAAAAATGACGATTATCAATGAAACAGGCGTGAACGTAGCTGTTTTAGGTGCCACTGGCCAGGTTGGTATGGTAATGCGCCGTGTGCTCGATGAGCGCGACTTTCCGATTCATGATTTGCGATTCATGGCTTCTGCTCATTCTGCAGGAACAGTTTTGCAATACCGCGGCAAAGATGTTGTTGTAGAAGACGTTGAGAAAGCAGATTTGCGCGGAATTGATATTGCTATTTTCTCTGCAGGCGGTGGCACTTCAAAAATTTGGGCACCAAAATTTGCTGAAGCTGGCGCAATCGTAGTTGACAATTCTTCTCAATGGCGCATGCACGACGACGTGCCGCTGGTAGTCGCGGAAGTAAATCCTGAAGATTTGGACACAATTCCTAGCGGAATCGTAGCAAATCCTAATTGCACAACAATGGCTTGCATGCCAGTATTGAAGCCGCTTGCTGACGCTTTTGGCTTAAAGAGACTAATAGTATCTTCTTATCAGGCTGTTTCGGGAGCTGGCCGCGCTGGAGCTTTACAACTTATGAACGAAGCTCAAGCTGCGATAAATCAAGGAGCTGACAAATTAGTTTTTGATGGTAGCGCTATTGATTTTCCGGAACCTACGAAAGTTGCTCGCACTATTGCTTTTAATGTTGTGCCATTTATTGGAGCAATTGTTGACGACGGTTCTGAAGAAACTGACGAAGAGCAAAAGTTGCGTAATGAAAGTCGTAAGATTTTGCACTTACCAAATCTTGCAGCATCCTGCACTTGCGTGCGCGTAGGCGTTTTTACTGGCCACGGTATGAGTGTTAATGCTGAGTTCGATCATGACGTAACGCCGGATATGGCTCGCGAAGTGCTTAGTAGCGCGGCTGGAGTTGAGCTTAACGAAATTCCAACTCCTCAGCTTGCTGCAGGAAAATCAGCAAGCTATGTTGGTCGTATTCGCCAAGATCAAGCTGTGGATGGAAAGCGCGGATTAGCAATGTTTATTACTAACGATAACTTGCGTAAAGGTGCTGCACTAAACGCTGTTCAGTTGGCAGAAATTATTTCTAAAAAGCGCAATTTTGCTTAATAATATTAAAATTAAGCGCTCGCGATTATAAAAATCTTTGCGTAAACTGGAAGTATGTCAATAGCATCGGAAGAAATACAGCAGCAACTCGACCGCATTGTGGCGCTTGGATACCCGGATGTGGCGGATATGAGCGCTGATGCTTTTCGTAAGCTTGCTTGTCCGCTGCTAAAAGCGCTTGAAAATAGCGATTTGGGTGAGGATATTTTATTAGTGCCTACTCGCGAGCTTGTTTCGCCTGAATCATTGATTTCGCGAACAAGCATTAATCGCATGGCTGGGTTTACTACTATGCCTCCGCGCGATATTGCAAGTTTTCTACCGCAAAATGGTTTAGAGCAGCCTGAAGGACCGTTCTACTTGGTTATTAGTCCGCATACTGGTGGCTCGTATTTGAACCGTGAGCCTGATGTTGCTCGTAAACTTATTGATTCCGACGAACGCTTGCCTCTTACTTTGGAAGAAGGACTTGCGCTTGTTACTCAGCACACTGACTGGCTTGAAAGTAAGAATGGTTTTAACCTTCTCGGTTCTCAAAGTGCGGATGGTAGAGTTCCAAGCATTTGGATGAGCCAGGGTGCTCCTCGTTTAGGCGCAGTATGGCCGAATTCCAGGCATACTTGGCTTGGTAATGCGTATTGTATGGATCGGCTTGGGCCCTCGCGTATTTAAGTCGAAATTCATAAAATATTCACAACTATCAAGTAAAATAATCAAGTAAAATAATTACAAAAATAAATAATCGGTAGCAAAGTTGAAACCAAATCTCAACGTATGATATTCATAAAAGGTGCATTGTGGCGTACATAACATTTGATCATGTTGTAAAAGAATATCCGTCCGGTTCTTCAGTTGTTAGAGCTTTGGACGATGCTAGTTTTACGGCTGAACGTGGCCAGCTTACAGTAATTTTGGGCGCTTCGGGTGCTGGAAAAACTACGGCATTAAATATTTTAGGTGGAATGGATACTGCAACAAGCGGTCGAGTTGTTGTTGGCCATTGTGATGTTACTAAGCTCAAAGGTAGGAGTTTAGTGCGTTACCGTCGTGAAGATATTGGTTTTGTTTTCCAGTTTTACAATCTTGTGCCAAATTTGACTGCTCTTGAAAACGTTGAATTGGCTTCACAGATTTGTTCAGATCATTTTGATCCTGCAAAAATGCTTAAGGATGTTGGCTTAGGCGACCGTCTTCACAATTTCCCAGCGCAACTTTCTGGCGGCGAACAGCAGCGAGTATCTATTGCGCGCGCTCTTGCTAAAAAACCTAAGATTCTTCTATGCGATGAGCCTACAGGAGCTTTGGATTACGAAACCGGAAAAGCTGTATTGCAATTATTGCAAGATATTTGCAAAACGGAAGGAATGACGGTACTTATTATTACGCATAATGCTGCAATCGCACCTATGGCACATAAAGTTGTGCGTTTCCGCTCGGGGAAAGTAGTAAGCGAGACTATACAAGAGAATCCTATGGCCATTGCTGATATTGAGTGGTGATTTAAGTGAGTGCATTATTTATTAGCGCCGTTAGAATGTGGATTCATCAATGGCGTCGTTTTTGCGTTCTAGCAGTTATTGCAATGCTTGGCGTTGCTGTTATGACAGGAATTTACGCCGGCTGCAATGACATGCTTCTTGGCACGGACAGCATGTATTCAAAATTGCGTGCTTACGATTTGCAAATCGTGTCTACTTTAGGATTAACTAAAGATGACGTTGCAGCTCTTCGCAAATTACCTATCGTAAGTGAAGTTGAAGCGGAACGTTCGTGGAAAGCTACGGCTCATCCATCAGATGATGCAACTTCTTCGTACGCAATGAATCTTGTGCACTATGTTGACTTGCATAAAAAACTGAATCGTTTGCACTTACTACACGGCACTATGCCTTCTAATAATCGCGAAGCTGTTGTAACTCAACGATTTTTGCACGATAGCGGCTTAAAGATTGGAAGTACTGTTGTTGTAAATCTGCAAAAATCAACTTCGGCAAATAGCAGCTCTTCAAATAAAAACTCTTCAAATAATAAAAAAGATGAATTTGAAACATACCGTCTTCTAATTACTGGCAGCGTGCTTGACAGTAATGATTTAAATAATCCTGACGGATACCAATCTAAAGCTTTTCGTAACTCTGTAACATCTCGCTACCCAATATTCACTTCTTTTATGCCTAATAGCGCAAGTAATTCGCCATATTCTGCAATATCTGTGCGATTAAATGAAGCTGAAAAAGTTAGCGCTTTCTCCAAAAAGTATCGTGCTATTGTTGATGACGCATCGGAAGAAATTCGCGCTCGCGTGCAATCTAGTCGCGAAAAAGCTCGGCATAATCAAGTTGTTGACGCATTAGTTAATTTTGAAACAAAACGTATTATTGCCACTAATCCAAAGCTTCAACGCATTCCTGCTGCCGCAAAGGAGAAGGTAAAGAAGCAGATTAGTGAGAAAATTCGTAAGAAAATTAAGCCGGAAATTCAGAAGAAAGTTCCTCAAGCTCAATGGCATATTGCAACGCGTATTTCAAACGACAGCTACGCTAGTTTGCGTTCGGACGTTGCTTCAATTCAGTCGCTTGGTTACGCTTTTCCTGCAGTGTTTCTTGTAGTTGCAATGATGATGAGCTTAACAGCTATGGCTCGCATGGTTGAAGAAGAGCGCGGTCTTATTGGCACATACTTAAGCCTAGGTTACGGTCGTTCTGCTGCAGTAACAAGGCACGCATTCTTCGCTATTTTTGCTTGCTTTATTGGCGGCGGAATTGGAGATATTGTTGGGTTCCTTGCAATTCCGTCGCTTCTGTTGAAGATTTTGCGAGGACTTTATGCTGTTCCAGACATTCGCTTGCGTTACGACTGGCTGTACGGTTCTTTGTGCGTTCTAGCATTTGTGATTCCGGTTGCTATATGCACAATAGTTGTGAGCTGGCGTGAAACCAGGCAGGTGCCTGCAGCTTTGCTTCGTCCAAAAGCGCCTAAAGCTGGAGCGCGCGTTTTGCTTGAGCGATTGCCTTGGATTTGGAAACGAATGAGCTTCCTCAATAAGGTAACTATTCGCAATTTGGCGCGTTTTAAAGGTCGTTTATGCATGACAATTGGCGGCGTTGCCGGCTGCACTGCGCTTATTGTGTGTGGACTTGCTTTAAACGATACCGTAGCGACTTTAGGTATTCGTCAATATGAAGGAATTTATCGTTACGATATGATTGCGATTTCTACTCCAGATTCTTTCAACAATATGAAGCAAGGTATAGAAAAAGATAAGTCGAATAATTTAGTCAAAACTATACTTCCTGCTTATGTAAGTTCCGGAGAGATTGCAAAACATCAAAACGCGCAAAACAATGGCAAATCTAAGCACAATAATGTAGAAGATGCTGAAAGCGTACAAATGATTGTTGTAAAAGATACATCTACTTTGGCTCGTCTTGTGCGCTTGCAAAATATTGACAATAATTTGCAAACTGTTGAGCTTACGGATGACGGTCCTCTTCTTTCGCAAAGCGCTGCAGCTTCTTTGGATATTAATCGTGGCGATGAAATTACTGTAACTAATACAAGCTTTAAGCGAGCAACAGTAAAAGTTCGTGCTATTGTTCGAAATCTCATAGGTTCCAACATGTACATGACTCAGCGTTGCTACGAGCGCTTATTTAATGCTAAAAGTAGTAAGTCTTTAAAGCATAATGCGTTGATCTTGCGACTGCTAGGCAATGATAATAAGAAAATCAAATATGCGAATGGTATTTCTGAGCGAGATGGAGTTCTCGCAGTTATGAATATTACGCGCATGAAGCATGCTTTTAGTTTCGATCTTATGAATGCTGTAGTTGCGTTAATTGTAACTTTGGCTGCAGGTTTGGCTTTGGCAGTGCTATTTACCTTGTCTAGTACGAATATTTCGGAGCGCTCGCGCGAAATGGCAACGCTTAAAGTGCTTGGTTTTTATAAGCGCGAAGTGCATTCTTATATTCACAAAGAAATGCTTACTCTTACAATAATTGGCATTATTGTTGGATTGCCTCTTGGAAGATTAATTGCAGGATTGCTAACTAAAGCTTTGCGAATGCCGTCTTTGTATTTCGAAGTAGAGGTTTCTCCACTAAGTTATTGCATTGCGGGAGTTGCAACTCTAATCTTTGCGCTGATTGTGCAATGGGCTAATAATCCTGCGCTAGACAGAATCGATCCTGTTAGCTCGCTTAAAAGCGTTGAGTGACGGCAGCTTAGTAGTCGTGATTTATTCGTGATTTAATTGCGGAAAGTTTAGTTGCGGAAACTTAAGTGCTGCTGCGAGAAAAGTATAAATTAGCGAATAGTTACGGGGTTCATATAAACTTGTAATTTCGTGATTGCTAAGAAATGGAGTTTTAATAATGAGTGAGATTGCCAATAGTGACATTAATGTAGATTCTACGAATGCAGAATCTACAGTAGCACAAAATAGCACATCTTCTCATAATCAATCTTCCTGCGCAACTTCCGCTGCAACTTCCGCTGCATCTACAACGGAGAGCGAAGCTAGTAGCACAAATCAAATGGAACGCAGCCTCACCAAGCGTCATGTGCAATTTATTGCTATCGGCGGCACAATTGGTACGGGCTTATTCCTTGGATCTGGAAAATCAATTAGCTTAACTGGCCCAAGTATTGTATTAGTTTACATTATTGTTGGCTTGATTATGTTCTTGCTTATGCGTGGCATTGGCGAGTTAATGTACAAAGATCCGAATCAGCATACTTTTATCAGTTTTATTACGCGCTATCTTGGCAGAGGATGGGGTAATTTTGCTGGATGGTCGTACTGGTTTGTGCTTGTGCTAATTGGCATGAGTGAAATTACGGCTGTTAGCACGTACTGCGTCACATTCTTCCAAACTTTCGATATTGACGTAAGTCATTGGAAATGGCTTATAGAAGTAGTGTTTTTAGCTGCTTTAGTGTGCATTAATTTAGTGGCGGTTAAGCTGTTTGGAGAAACAGAATTCTGGTTCTCTATGATTAAAATTACGCTGATTGTGGCGCTTATTGTAACCGCTGTAGTTATGGCTTTGATTGGTTACCATTACCCTGCAACGCCTTTGCACGGTGGCGTAATAAGTCCTGCCGGGCATGCTGGCTTGGATAATATTTTCCACAATTTTTCGCTTATGCCTAATGGTTGGTTGGCTTTCTTAATGAGCTTCCAAATGGTGTTCTATGCGTACCAGCTTATTGAATTTGTTGGCGTAACTGTTTCGGAAACTAAGAACCCTCGCCATGTTTTGCCAAAGGCTGTGAACGAGATTATCATGCGCGTTTTGATTTTCTATGTTGGCGCTCTTGTGGCAATTATGCTTATTGTGCCTTGGCAGCAGTTTAAAGCTACGAATGCTGAGGGCGTGTTTATGTCGCCGTTCATTATGGTGTTCCAGTACGCTGGCTTGCATTGGGCTTCAGCACTTGTGTTCTTTGTGGTTATTACGGCCGCTTCTTCTGCGCTTAACTCTTTGCTGTATTCTGCCGGCCGCCACATGTATCAGATTGCTCTTGAATCTCCATCGCCAATTTTGGGCAAGTTGCGTAAGGTTTCTCGCACTAAAGTTCCTGCTCGCGCAATTTTGTTCTCAGGTGCGTTGATTCTTCTTTCTCCTGTAATTAATTCCATTCCTGGCGTACATGGTGCGTTTATTTTGTTTGCTTCTGCATCTTCTGCAGTAATAATCATGATTTACATTTTGATTATGGTTACGCACCGTAAGTATCGCATGTCTGCTGACTTTATGCCGGATGGCTTCGTAATGCCTCACTACAAGTTACTTAATTCACTTACTATTGCGTTCTTTGTTTTTGTGTATATTACGCTGTTTATTAGCGAAGATACTCGTGTTTCTGCAATTGGTGGATTAGTTTGGCTTGTGCTGTTTGGTGGTTATTGCGCGCTTCATGAGCGTTGGCAGAATCGTGATTTAGCTGAAGCTTTGGGCAAGTAAGGTATCTCTTTACGTTATTTCTGTTATGCTTGCTGTGTGCGAATTATTGTTGCAGATTGCAGTGCTGAATATACAGGTAGATTGAATGCTACGCTTCCGCTATCTAAGCGAGTGCTACTTATTAAAGCAGATGGCAGCGTGCTTATTTTTTCGGAGCTTGGTGCATACAAGCCGCTTAATTGGATGGTTGCTCCTTGCACTATGCGTGTTCTTAGTAAAGAAGACAGTGCGTGTAAAGAAAGCAGTGCGCGTAAAGAAGACAGTAACGAATCTGATTCTGGCATTGTTGCAGATGGGTGCATTTTGCGTGTTTCTGCAGATAAAAGCGATGATTTGCTTATGATTTCGCTTAATCATGTTTATAGCGATAATACTTACGATTTGGGCGAGGACCCGGGCTTGGTTAAGGATGGCGTTGAGGACCATTTGCAGCGCTATTTAGCTGAGCAAATTGAGCGTATTGGTGATGGCGCAACTTTGGTGCGCCGTGAGTATCCGACTGCTATTGGCCCGGTGGATATTATGGCTCAGGACGCGGATGGTGTGCATGTGGCGATTGAGATTAAACGTCACGGTGGTATTGACGGCGTTGAGCAGCTTACGCGCTACTGCGAGTTGTTGAACAGGGATCCTTTGCTTAAACCTGTTCGTGGCATTTTTGCGGCTCAAACTATTAGTCCACAAGCACGTGTTTTGGCGGAAGATCGTGGCTTTACTTGTTTAATTCTTGACTATGACGACATGCGTGGTGTGGAGTCCACAGACCTTCGTCTTTTTTAATTTAAAGTATTCTATTCTATACAGAATTTGTTACGTAAGTTTATATACAAAAATGCCGCGCACGTTTTCGCATGCGCGGCATAAATGATTAATAGCAAATCACTTAGTAATCAATTAATAATCACCTAAATAACTTAGTAATTACTAAGCAATCACGAAGCGTAAAGAATATCGACTACGAAGTACAGCGTTGAATTTGCAGGAATTATTACGTTGCCCTTTGCGTCCTTTTTGTCTTCCTTGCCATATCCATCACTTGGAGGAATTGCAAGCAATACTTGTGAACCGACTTTCTTTCCAGCCAAACCCTTTGTCCAACCTGGTATTACGCCTCCTGCAAGAGAGAATTCTGCAGGCTGCTTGCGATCCCAAGAGGAATCGAACTGGTGAAGTTTGCCGTCTTTATCGGTAGTCCAACCAGTGTAATGAGCGGAAACTGTGTCTTTTGCTGTTACAGTTTTTCCGGTTCCTTCAATCAAAGTTTGAGAAACAAGCTTTCCATCTGACCTATAGCCGTTCAAATCAAGGGAAGGCCTTCCGGAAGCATCGCGAGTAACCTTTGGCAATCCCGCTGGAATATCGGTTACTTCTTTACCATTCGCACGGCTTAATGCTTTCGCACGCGAAACCATTGTGAGAACCATAATGTAGGAAGGATTTTTATTACCGCCATCTATGCCAAAAGCGATTGTTGTATTAATCTTCTTGCCTTTAATTAAAGCGTAGTATGGTCGGCTTGTTGAAGTCTTATTAATGGAAATTGAGCAATCGAGTCTGCCCTTATCCCAAGTATTCATTAATTCTTTGCCATCTTTGGCGTTCAATACAATGCCTTGCGAGCATACGCGGTCGCCTTCTTTAATGGTTTGACCGTTGCCGTGTTGCAAAATTGCGTATGAATTTCGTTTTACTTTAACTGGAGTTTGTAGATTAATTTTTGGCTTTTTACCGAGTTCTCCAGAAGCGCTTACGCCCTCTAATAATTGCATACCTGCTTTTTGCGCATTCTCATCAGCAGCGCCATTTGTGCTACTTGCATTTCCGCTACAGGAAGCTAATCCTACGCATAATGCTACTGTGCTAATAGCAGCAAAAGCGCGCATTATTAAGGATTTTTGTTTCAATATTGTGGTTTTTTGCATATGATTACACTACCGCTTGATGTTGATTTTTAATTCAAATCTTCAACTGGTATGAAAAGATTGTAGAATAGTAGCGTTATGACGAATATCAACAACTCTTCTGAAAAAGAAGGACAGCCGATGCGACGACTAACATTGCGCGCTAAAATTATGCGAGGTATTGTAGCTCCATTTTTTGCCGTGCTGGCAGTATTGAGTGTTGCTCTTGGTGTTGCGAATGCAACTTTCTGGAAGCCAAATGACGTAGTTATTGCATATACGAAAGTAACTGGAACTCGTTATATTGTTACGGATCCAGGCGTGCTTAATTTGGTCGATAATCGAGTTCGTGTAAGCGTTGCAGCTTTGCACACTCGTAAGCCTATTTGCGTGGCTGTTGGCTTAACAAAAGATGTTCGTGGGTGGATTGCTGGTTCTTCAGTACAGCGTATTACAGGTTTGCACGATTGGAATAATCTTTCTGTAAAGAAAGTATCCGTAAAAAATAAAGTGGCTGCAGAAGCTAGTACGGATAGCGATGATCCGGATGTTCCGTTCAAAAAATCTAATTTATGGCCGATTGTTACATGCCAGTTAGGTTTAGCAAAGTTGGCAATAAATACAGCTGATTATGTGCAAACTGCCGGTTCTGCTTCTTATGATCATGCAGTTGCAACAGGCGCTATGAAGAAATCCAAAGATAGTGCAAAAAATGCTTCGAATCATAAGGATGCTCGTTCTATTAGAATTCGCTCGCAAGCTGCTAAGCGCGTACTGCTAATTGATTTAGGAGATAATTCGCCTGAGGCTTCTATAGAATTACGCTGGCGTAGGCATCAAGTTCCAGATTTTGCTACTCCTTTGTACTTTATTGCGGTGCTTTTTGCGGCACTTTCGCTTCTTGCTGCAACTATTTTTGCAATGGAACCGCATCGTCGACGCAATAAGCAGCTTGTGGCAAGTCGTTCAGGAGTATTGACAGTAAAGTCTGCTCGAAGTGAAGAAGTTTCATTTATTGAAGCTTTTGCCGGCACATGGTCTGGAATGTTCGGTCATAAGCATCATAAAAAGTCTTCTGGTTCTCATGCTCGTCATGGTTCGCATGCGCGCAATCATAAAAATTCATCTTACGAAGGAAATAATCAAATTGATGATAATAAGCAGGTTCGTACTGCTTATGCCTCAACAGCTGTATCTTCTACAGATTCTTTGGCTGAAACTACTGTTATTTCGCAAGATGAGCTTCTTGCGTTTGCGGCTCGTTTTTCTCAACAGCATGACGCAAATTCTAAATTTAATTCTGTAGATTCTGCTGATTCTGCTGATTCTGTAGATTCTGCTGATTCTGTGGATTCTTCTAAAGATAGCGCAAAAGATAGTACAAAAGATATCGCAAAAGATAGCGCAAACTCTAAGCCTGAAGATTACGCTGAATCTAAAGAAAATTCTTATTCAAATAAAAATAAGCAAGATAACAAACGTAAGCAAAATGCGCAGAATAGGAAGAATTCTCAAAATAACAATCGCAAAAATAAGAGTAATGGCGAGGCACAGAATCAATCTGATTCTAAAAATAAAAATGAATCGCGCAATAAGCATGGTTTGCAAAATAAATCTAATTCGCGCGGTAAATATGGCTCGCAAAATAAGCAAGGCAAAGATAATAATCGGAATAATCAAAATAATCCGAATAATCCGAATAATCAGAACAATCAGAACAATCAACGCACGAATGACGGGTCTGATAAATCTAAAAAGCAATCGAAACAGCAGAATAAGCAGCAATCTCGTAATAATCGTCGTGGATATCACGGCAGCAATAACAATAGCCGCTATCGCAAAAATAGCAAAGGTTACCGAGGCAATTCCTCGAGTGAGCGAGGCAATGAGCAACATGCGTAATATGAACATTAATATTGGCGAAAGTAACGGCAGAAACTCAAATAAAATGTTTCGCAATGCGTTAACTTTCGTAGCAAGTGTATTGTCAATTTTTATGGTTGCAGGATTGTCTGCTTGCGATGGCCAGGTGCCTAAGCCTGCTGAAGTTCATAGCAGCCAGGAATCGCCTAACGTAACAATGCTGCAAGAAAAAGATATTCGTCTTGGATTGCTTCGTGCGTTGGAACGTGCGAATGACGAAAAAAACGTAAATATGTTGCCGCAAGCTGTTTCTGGACCAGCTTTAGATATTCGTGCAAGTGAGCTTACAATTGCCGGAAAACTAGGAAATTTGGATCCAAAAACTGCAATCCCTAGAGTTGCTGCGCAAACTATTGTGCCAACTAATCCTGGCTGGCCGCGTGATCTTATGACAATTACCACAACAACTAAAGATCAGCAGTCAAAGCGTCTATTGGTGTTGCGTCAGCAGCGTGCGCATTCAAATTACAAGCTTTGGGCTGTTGCTAGATTGTTCCCTGGAGTGCATCTTCCTAAATTTGCTGTGCCAAGCATCGGCTCTTCAATGGGTAAAGCTAACGATAAGGGCCTAGTTATGACTCCAGAGGCAGCGGTAGCAGCATATTCTGACGTATTGCAACACGGAAACGAAAGTAAATATGCTAAGCATTTTGAAGATGATTATTTGCGGAAAAAATTAACTGAACTTTCTAAAGCTGTGCAAGCTGGTCTTGAGCGCAACAAAGGCTCGCAAGAGCAGGTATTTACTCCTAATTTGAAACAAATTAGTATTATGCGCTCGAGCGATGGTAGTGACTTAGTTGTGGCTCGTATTGATTCCGTATGGACGCGTTCTGCTGGAGCTGGTCGTGAATCTCGACCTGCTTCGGATGAAGAAAAAGCATTATTTGGTGACGAAAAAGCAAAAGGTACTATGCGCGTAACGTATGTAAATGTAATTGCGTTAGTTGTGCCTCCAGCTGGATCTCATATGAAAATCATGCCTGTTGGTGCGGAACGTCAGCCGATTAAAGTAGAAGCTTTGTAAGACTTCGTAAAGCTTTGTAAATTTTCATAAATCTTCACAAGTAGTTTTCAGAAGCACAACTTAAGTGCTGGAAAGAGGCAATAATGGTGAGTGGTCAAGCGCAAGGCATGAATCCTGGAGGATTTTCGCTTGCTGGAGCTGTAGATTTAGAGGGTGTAAAGCGTCGCGTAGAAGCGCAAGCTAAGCAGGCAGCTAAGGCTTCTGGAAGTAATGGCGCCTCTTCAGTGGGAGCTCCAAAAGCAGGCGGATACGTTATTGATGTAAATGAGCAATCTTTCCAAGCAATGGTTCAAACTTCAGTAAGTTTCCCAATCATACTTTTGCTGTGGCAAGCCAATGATGAAGCGTATTATGACGTTGCTCAGAAATTGGCGGATGCTGTTAATGAGCTTGATGGTCGCATGCAATTAGCTCGTATTGATGCAGACGAGAATCCTACGATTGCGCAGGCTTTGCGCGCTCAGCAGCTTCCTGCAATTTATGGATTGGTTGGCGGTAGGCCGATGCCTATTGCTCAAGGTTTGCCTAGCGATGAAGAATTGCAGCAGATTTGTAGTGCAATTTTGCCGCAGTTGGTGCAAGTTGCGGAACGTTCCGGTGTTGCTGGAACTGCGCCTTTTGTTGAATCTTCAAACGAATCCGACGCGAATAGTTCTAAAGATGCAAATGCCGATACCGCTGATGCTGCTGATTCGGCTGATTCTAGCAATGTTGAGAATATTCCTCCAGCTCATGAGAAAGCTCACTCTCTTGCTATGCAAGGTGATTACGAAGGTGCAGCTAAGGAATACGCTAAATTGATTGAAGCTGATCCTCACGATTCACTCGCTTCTAGAGAACATGCTAAGGCTTTATTGCTTGCGCGTAATTCTAATACTGATGTTGCAGCAGTTAGAAAAAGTGCAGGAGATAATCCGGATAGTGTAGAAGCGCAACTTGCTGTAGCAGATGTTGATATGATTGATGGTCATATTGATGATGCTTTTGGTAGATTGCTTGATTTCCTGGCAAGCGGACACCGTAAAGATGCAGAAGAAGTGCGTGCGCGAATGATTGAATATTTTGCGATGCTTCCTGCTGACGATGCTCGATTAGCTCGTGCGCGTCGTCGTTTAGCTGTGCTGCTTTATTAATGTGATTATTTGCGACGCATTATTGATTATTGGCGGCATTCTATTTAGAAAAATATTTTGGAATATACAAACAAAAAAGCCAAGAACCACAACAATCGTGAGAAATTTGTGTGATCCTTGGCTTTAGTAGCGGGGCATGGATTTGAACCATGGACCTCTGGGTTATGAGCCCAGCGAGCTACCGAGCTGCTCCACCCCGCGTCGGCTACTTTTAGCAACTCTATCTACGATAGGTGCAAATTTAGATTTGTCAACTTTCGGGCGTGTTTCGCTGTATTTTAGCGGAAATTGCTATGTAGCAATGCGCTGCAAATACAGGCATAAACAAGTGTGGGGTATAATAAACACATGCCTATTAAGATTCCTGAAGGATTGCCTGCGCGCAGTATTTTAGATGCTGAGCGCATTTTTGCGTTGGAGCGCCCAGAAGCAGAACAGCAGGATGTGCGACCGTTACGATTGCTGATTTTGAATCTTATGCCCAAAAAAATCGAAACAGAAACCCAACTTTTGCGCCTTATTTCTAAGTCGCCTTTGCAAGTTGATGTCGATTTTATGAAGACTTCTACGCATGTATCAACTCATGTAAACGCAGATCATTTAGTAAAATTCTACGAAAATCTTGACGCACTTCGTAACAATTATTACGACGGCTTTGTAGTAACCGGCGCTCCAGTTGAGCATATGGAATTTGAGGATGTTGATTATTGGCCTGAATTCACGCAAATTCTTGACTGGGCATCAACGCACGTTTTTTCAACAATGTACTTATGTTGGGGAGCAATGGGCGCCCTTTACTATCGTTACGGCATAAAAAAGCATGTGCTTAACGAAAAAGTTTTCGGCGTATTTCCGCAATATTTGCAGGATGAATATTGCTTCCTTACTAACGGTTTTGACGAAATAGCATTGCAGCCGCATTCAAGAATAGCTGGAGTGAATATTGACGATATTGCTGCAGATAAGCGTTTGCAAATACTAACATGTGGACCTGAATCAGGCCCGGGCTTAGTTGCTACACGCGATTTTTCAGAGGTTTTTGCTCTTGGGCATTGGGAATATAGCAAAATGACTCTTGCTCAAGAATATGAGCGAGATATGGCAAAAGGCTTAAGTAACGTGCCGTTCCCGCATAACTATTTCCCTAATGATGATGCTAATTTGGAGCCACTTTTTTCTTGGCGTGCTCACGCGAATCTACTTTGGCGAAACTGGCTTAATTGGGTGTACGAAACGACGCCTTACAAGCTTTCCGATATTCCGCAGCTTCGTGCTACTGGAAAGCTTGGTACAGATCGTTCAATTCGGCATGAACCTGCCTCTCCGCGTATGGATAATTTCCTTCCGTTTAGCAACATGAAGTACGGCATGCATGAATAATTTTCGACACTGCGTAATTATGTACATGCGAAGAGTAGAATCAGCATTTAGATGTATTTTTCGTTTCGTGCCCCGCGCCTTACGAGATACGAAATAGATGATTTAGCTAATATGTAATGCCGCAAGATGAGTGAATTGCATGATGTGAGTGAGCGGCAGTTGTGAAGGCGTGTGAACGAATTGCTTAAGGAGGCACTTATGAATGGAATGCTTGACTTTTTGCTGAAGACTACCAATGTAGCTTCTACAGTGGCTTCGTCGGGACCAGAATTGCCTAATATTGGCGAATTTTTGCCTCCAGAGATTTTGTTCCAAGGCACACCATTTGCTATGAACCGCATTGTTTTAGTGCGCGTTCTTATGGCTGTAATCGTTATGATTATTTTTGGAATTGGTGCTGCTCGTGCGAAGTTAGTTCCAGGAAGATTCCAGAGTGTGCTTGAAATTCTAATGGACTTTGTGCGTTACAACATTGTTTACGAAATGATTGGCGAAGAACGTGGCAAGCGTTATGTGCCAATGATGTCTACATTGTTCATCACAATTTTCTTCTTTAATCTTTGTTCTGTGATTCCAGGATTAAATATGGCTGCAACCGCAACCATTACTGGTCCGCTTGTATTTGCTTTGTGGGTTGTGTGCCAATATCTTATTGCTGGCATTCGTGAAAAAGGCTTTTTGCGATTCTTCCGTGAAGCATTGTTCCCAGCGGGAGTGCCATGGCCGATTTACTTCATTCTTTCGCCATTGCAGCTCATAGAATTAATAATTGTGCGACCACTTTCGCTTACAATCCGTTTGTTTGCGAATATGATTGCTGGCCATTTGCTGGTGGCCACTTGCTTAGTATTCACCAATTTCTTCGTGGTGGATTCCAGCAATAAACTCCTTGCCTTAGGCGGCGTTTTGTGGCTGCTTGGTGGCATTCTGTTTACCTTATTCGAAATTATGGTAGCCGGTTTGCAGGCGTTTATTTTCACCGTGCTTGCTTCCGTCTACATTTCGGAAAGTTACCCTGAAGAGGAAGAAAAGTCTGCTGTTGCTGTTGCCTGATAGCATAGCTTAAATCTTCAGATTTTACCCATCTTAAGGGTTTATACTGGTTACTGTTTTAACAGAAAGGAAACCAATGAATAGTATCATCGCTCTCGCAGGCTTGGTCGGCAACCTTAGCATTCTTGGCTTTGCTGTCGCAACAATTTCTCCTGCACTTGGTATGGCAATAGTTGTTGCTAAAGCTATGGAATCCACTGCACGTCAGCCAGAAGTTGGCAACCGTCTTCAGTTGTTCATGTTCGTCGGCTTGGCATTTATCGAGGTTCTGGGCTTGCTCGGATTCGTTGCCTACATTATGGGAAAGTGAACCGAACGAAACAACTCGTTCCAGCACAAATATAAAAGTGTTGAAGGAATAGAAAGGACAAGCCATGGCACATGCATCTGAGAGTAATGGTTTGGCGTTGTTCTTGCCTGAGCCTTATGACTTAGTGTGGTCGTTAGTTGTTTTGGTAGTTCTTGCAGCGTTTTTCTACAAGTTCGTTATGCCTAAATTCCAGGCAATTCTTGATGAGCGTGCAGAAAAAATCGAAGGCGGAATGGCCAAAGCAGCGAACATGCAGCATGAAGCTGACGAATTAAAAAGTCAGATGGAAGAAGAGCTTGCTCAAGCTCAAGCTGATGCTGCAAAAACACGCGAAGAGGCTCGTACGGAAGCTTCAAAAATCATTGGCGAAGCTAGACAACGCGCTGAAAAGGATGCTGCAAAAATCATTAGTGAAGCGCAGCATTCCATTGAGGCTCAGCATAAGCATGCCATGTCCAGCCTCCAAGGAGAGGTGTCGGTTCTTGCAGCAGCGTTAGCTGGCAAGATTCTTGCATCCAAGTTGGATGACGATACCGTAAGCTCCAAAATTATTGATCATGTGATTGATGAAGTTGGAGAATCTAAAAATTCGGATCAAATCAAGTAAGTATTAATATACAAAATTTAATAATTGTAAAATAAAAAATAAATTTACGCTTTTATTTATTTTGTATTTATTGCATACTTCATTTTTACAGAAATGAGGAGGTAATAATGCCAGAAAAGGCATCGCGTGCAAACGATAGTTTGTCGCGTTCTTCTCTTGCGCAGGCCATCTCAGATGCGCACGATGAAGCGCAGCGCATCGCTGACGAGCTTTCGTCAATGATGGACATGATTGATCAGTATCCTGAGCTTTCTGATGCGATTACCGATCCGAATAGATCTTCGGAAGATAAGTCTCGCCTAATTGACGAGCTTATTGGAGGTAAAGCGCACCCTGTCGTATTGCGCATTATGCATTATCTAGTAGGAACGTGGCATGGTGGTGCTGAAAGCGGCAAAACCGGTAGCTTCGGCGGCGCTTGGTCAGGATTTGAGCGTGAAGCTGGCGAAACATTGGTCACTGTCACTACTGCTCAGCCTCTTACAGATAAGCAAATTAAGCGTTTGATTGAAATCTACAGCAATAAGTTGGGTCATCGTGCATACATTAACCCAATTGTGGATCCAAACGTGCTTGGTGGCATGCGTATACAGATTGGTGATCAAATAACCGATCGCACCATGTTGATGCAACTAAAGCAGTTGCAACGTTCTGCGCGCAATGGCGCTTGGACACAGGCAGTGAAGTAGTAAATTAAGGAGAATTATGGCGGAACTATCTATTGATCCCGCCCTGATACGCAAGGCGCTTGACGGGTTCGTTGACTCGTACAAGCCAACCGACATGCCAACGCAAGAAGTTGGCTATGTTGTTACGGCTGGTGACGGCATTGCGCACGTAGCTGGATTGTCCGGCTGCATGGCAAACGAGCTGCTCACATTCGAGAACGACACCTTGGGCCTTGCGTTCAACCTTGATGCACACGAAATCGGCGTAGTTATTCTCGGTGATTTCACTGGCATTGAGGAAGGGCAGGAAGTTTACCGCACTGGCGAAGTTTTGTCAGTGCCGGTTGGTGACGCTTATCTTGGTCGTACCGTTGATCCTTTGGGTAATCCAATCGATGGTTTGGGTGCGATTGAGTGCAGTGAGCGTCGTATTCTTGAAGCCCAGGCTCCAGACGTTATTCACCGTCATCCAGTTGACGAACCTTTGTCTACTGGTTTGAAGGCTATTGACGCAATGACCCCAATTGGTCGCGGCCAGCGTCAGTTAATTATTGGTGACCGCCAAACCGGTAAGACTGCAATCGCAATCGATACGATTATTAACCAGCGTACGAACTGGGAAAGTGGCGATCCAAAGAAGCAAGTTCGCTGCATTTATGTAGCAATCGGTCAGAAGGGCTCAACTATCGCAGCAGTGCGTCAGAGCCTTGAAGAAGCAGGCGCTATGAAGTACACCACAATTGTGGCAAGCCCAGCTTCTGATTCTGCAGGTTTTAAGTACATTGCTCCTTACACCGGTTCTGCAATCGGCCAGCACTGGATGTACAACGGCAAGCATGTGTTGATTGTTTTTGACGATTTGTCGAAGCAAGCAGAAGCATACCGTTCGATTTCTTTGCTTCTTCGTCGCCCACCTGGGCGTGAAGCTTACCCAGGCGACGTGTTCTACTTGCACTCTCGTCTGCTTGAACGTTGCGCTAAGCTTTCTGACGATTTGGGTGGCGGTTCTATGACTGGCCTTCCAATTATCGAAACTAAGGCAAACGACGTTTCTGCATACATTCCAACCAACGTGATTTCCATCACCGATGGTCAGATCTTCTTGCAGTCTGATTTGTTCAACGCAGGTCAGCGTCCAGCAGTAGATGTTGGTATTTCCGTGTCTCGTGTTGGTGGTGCTGCTCAGTCTAAGGCTTTGAAGAAAGTCTCCGGCATGTTGAAGATTTCTTTGGCTCGTTACAAGTCTTTGGAATCCTTCGCAATGTTTGCTTCCGATTTGGATGCTGCTTCAAAGGCTCAGCTTACGCGTGGCGCTCGTTTAACCGAGTTGCTTAAGCAGAAGCAGTTCTCTCCTCGCTCTATGGAGCAGGAAGTGGTTTCTGTGTGGGCTGGTACGCACGGCAAGCTTGACGATATTCCTGTGAAGGATGTTTTGCGATTTGAAAGCGAATTGTTGGATTATTTGGATAGTGGAACCGACATTTTGCAAGTAATTCGCGATACTGAAGACTTCACTAAGGAAACTGAAGCTAAGCTTGATGCGGCTATTGAAGATTTCCGTAGGACGTTTAAGACCTCTGCTGGCAAGCCTTTGATTGTAAAGGATTCATTGCCGCCGGCTGAAAATCCTGCTCCTGTTGAAAAGGAACAGCTTGTAGCTAAGCCAAAAACAGACGGTCGCGAGCCTGAGGGGAAGTAGCGTATGTCCTCCCAACTTGCATTGAAATCGAGAATTATTTCCACACAGTCTTTGGGTAAAATCTTTAAGGCTCAGGAAATGATTGCGTCTTCGCATATTGCTAAAGCGCGAGATATTGCGCTTAATGCTAAGCCTTATAGTGACGCAATTTTCGATGCCGTGCAGGCGTTGGTAGCTCATCACGAAGCAAATATCAAGCATCCTATTTTTGGTAAAGAACATGCCGGCAATCGCGTAGCAGTTCTAGCACTTACCTCTGATCGTGGCATGGCAGGTGCATTTACGTCTTCGATTATTCGTGAGACTGAAGCGCTTTTAGCTAAGCTTGATGCAGAAGGTAAGCACGCGGAACTGTACGTGTATGGTCGTCGTGGTGCAACTTACTATAAGTATCGCAATCGCGATGTGGCAGGTACTTGGGAAGGTTCTACTGATCATCCTGACGTTACTATTGCTGAAAAGATTTCCGATACTTTAATGGATGCTTATATGACGCCGGAAGCAGAAGGCGGAGTTTCGGAACTGTATATTGTGTTCACCGAATTTATCAATATGGTGAGGCAAAAAGTTCGTACGCTGCGCATGCTGCCAGTTGAGCTTGTTCCGTTGAAGGATGGTGAGGAGTTTGCTATGCACCGTCCTGATTACGAAGCAGCTTCTGGACCTTCAGCATCGTTGTCGTCTACTAGTGCAGTTTCGGCTCGTGAAGAAGCAGTAAGTCAAAGCAATCCAGACGCTGTTGAGTATTGCTTCGAGCCAAGTCCGGATGAAGTGCTGGATGCTGTTTTGCCGAAGTATATTCAGTCTCGTATTCACGAGTGCTTACTTACTTCTGCTGCTTCTGAAACAGCAAGTAGGCAGAACGCTATGCATACGGCTACAGATAACGCCCGCAATTTGGTGGATGATTTGACTAGAAAGCTTAATGCTTCACGTCAGGCATCTATCACTCAAGAACTTACCGAGATTATCGGCAGCGCTGATGCGCTGAATAATGAGGAGGATTAGGAGCATATGGCTGAAAATCAGACCACAGCGCCTCCAGAAGCTGAGCAGGAGGTCGATCCAACAGCTGGTCGCGTAACCCGCGTTCAGGGTTCCGTGATTGACGTTGAATTCCCGGTCGGCTATCTGCCGGATATTTACAATGCTCTCAAGGTCGATATCAATACCGTTGGTAATACGGAAGGCGATACCGTTCATGAGATTACGCTGGAAGTTGAGCAGCACCTTGGTGATTCAACCGTACGTGCAGTTGCGTTGAAGCCTACTGACGGCTTGGTTCGTGGTGCTTTAGTGCGAGATACCGGCGGTCCAATTTCCGTTCCTGTTGGCGATGTTACTAAGGGTCACGTTTTTGACGTTACCGGCAACATTTTGAATGCCAAGCCAGGCGAGAATATTGAAGTAACTGAGCGTTGGCCAATCCACCGCAACCCACCAGCTTTCGATCAGCTCGAGTCTAAGACTCAGATGTTCGAGACTGGCATTAAGGTTATCGATTTGCTTACCCCTTACGTTCAGGGCGGCAAGATTGGTCTGTTCGGTGGTGCAGGCGTTGGTAAAACAGTGTTGATTCAGGAAATGATTCAGCGCGTTGCACAGAACCACGGTGGTGTGTCTGTGTTTGCTGGCGTCGGCGAGCGTACCCGTGAAGGTAACGATTTGATTGGCGAAATGGCTGAAGCTGGCGTTTTGGAGAAAACGGCACTTGTCTTTGGCCAGATGGATGAGCCTCCTGGGACTCGTCTTCGCGTGCCTCTTACCGCTTTGACCATGGCTGAGTACTTCCGCGATGTGCAGAATCAGGATGTGTTGCTGTTTATTGACAACATCTTCCGCTTTACTCAGGCTGGTTCTGAGGTTTCCACGTTGCTGGGTCGAATGCCTTCTGCAGTGGGTTATCAGCCAAACTTGGCTGATGAAATGGGTGCGTTGCAGGAGCGTATTACTTCTACGCGCGGCCATTCCATTACGTCACTTCAGGCTATTTACGTTCCTGCAGATGATTACACCGATCCTGCTCCTGCAACAACCTTTACGCACTTGGATGCAACTACTGAGCTTTCTCGTGATATTGCAGCTAAGGGTATTTACCCAGCTGTGGATCCTTTGGCTTCTACTTCTAGAATTTTGGATCCGCGTTACGTTGGACAGGCTCATTACGATTGCGCAAACCGTGTGAAGGCTATTTTGCAGCGCAACAAGGAGCTTCAGGATATCATCGCTTTGATTGGTATTGATGAACTTGGTGAGGAAGATAAGACCACTGTGAGCCGCGCTCGTAAGATTGAGCAGTTCCTTGGCCAGAACTTCTATGTGGCTGAAAAGTTCACAGGTCGTCCAGGTTCTTACGTGCCAGCAGACGAAACCATCGAAGCATTCACTCGTATTTGCGATGGTGTTTACGATGAAATTCCTGAGCAGGCATTCTCCGGCATTGGTGGCATTGACGATCTTGAGCGTCGTTGGCACGATATGCAGCAAGAGTTTGGTGCGTGATTATGGCAGAGAAGCAAGTAAAATCGCTGCACGTTAGTGTGGTGGCAGCCAGGCATCCTGTGTGGGAAGGCGATGCTAAGTTTGTGGTTATTCCTTCTGTGAATGGCGCGATGGGTGTGCTTCCTGGGCATGAGGCTGTGCTTGCGTTAATTGATCACGGTTTCGTGAAGGTTGACGATTTGAAGGGTGTGCGTCACGTTTTTAAAGTGACGGACGGCTTCTTCTCTGTTGACGATGATCACATCACGATTGCTGTTGAACACAGTTGTAACGTTGATAAAGACGGCAACGTGTTGCCTAACGCAAAAGTGATTTAGGGTTTGCTTTTATTGCTTACGTAAGTTTTATTGCTTTTGTGAGTTTTATAAACTTGCGCAAGTTAAGTAATCTCTTATTAAGGCAGGAGTTTGGGGTATCCTCAAGCTCCTGCCTTTTTGTTTTTATTTCGCGCGTAAAGAAAATAGATCTCAGAGGCGAAACACTGTTACTAACTCAGCTAACGAACTGAGAAAGTAACGGTGATAAGCAAAACACTGTTAAAAACTCAGTCAGCCTACTGAGAAAGTAACGTTCACAAACTAAACGGCGTGTTTGCTTCGAGCAGCCATTGCGCTATGTCTATTACGCGTATTCCGTCAATGTCATAAGAATCGTGACGCGTATTTGCAAGCAGGATTTTAGGGTAAGAGTCTTTTATTGCTTTTAGCGGCGAGAGTTCGCGCGCCAACGTTGTATCATCACTAATGTTGTCTGAAACTTGAATATAAAGCTTTTCGCTCGCTTTTACTGCTACAAAATCTACTTCTTTTTGGTAAAGTTTACCAACGTAAATTGAGTATCCTCTTCGCATAAGCTCAAGTGCTACAATATTTTCGTACGCTCTTCCGTAATCCATATTTCGCGTTCCTAGAATTGCGTAGCGTAGTGCGGTATCTGCTAAATAGTATTTTTCGTTTGTTTCTAAGTATTTTTTGCCGCGAATATCGTAACGTTTTACTTTATAAAACATGAACGCATTGCATAAATATTTTAGATAATTACCAACAGTTATGTGAGTTGTTTCAATCTGATTCTTTTTAAGTATTGAGCTTACATTGTTTGCGGTTGTGAGATTTGCAATATTATCCATTAAAAATTCGCATATTGAGTCAAGAAGTGACACTTCTGATATTGCGTATTTGTCTACTAAATCGCGTTTAACAAGAGTTGTATACACGTTTTTTATGTACGCTTTTGCATCGTCTTGGTTAGCGTAAACATATGAGCCGGCGAGTCCACCCTGTTGTAAATACTTTTGCAGAGCATCGTTAAAGTTGCTTGTTATTTCAAAGTATTCGCAATATTCTGCAAAACTAAACGGAAATACTGGTATTTCAACAAATCTCCCACTAAACAGTGTTGCAAGATCCGAGCTAAGTAAGAATGCGTTGGATCCCGTTAAGTAAATATCGTATTTATTGCTATTGTGAAGACTATTAATCGCAAGCTCAAATTTTGGGCACAATTGCACTTCGTCAATCATAAGAACGTTGTAAGCGCCTGGTATATAACGGCTTTCGACGTATTCAAAAAGGCTTTTGTAATTTTTCAGATTTTCATAATTTAGGTTATTAAAGTCGATGCTGATTATGTTAAGTTGCTGATTATTTAGGTTATTTTGTTGTTGTAGTGTGTTTGGAAGTTGCGCATGCTTTGCTGACGCGTAAAGTTTGCTACTTTGATTACTGTAGGTGTTTTCTAAATGCGTGCGGTAAGCGCGCAACAACTCCGATTTTCCGCTGCGCCGAATACCGGTAATGATTTTTATATCTGGGGTGTCCTTAAGTCGCTTTAGGCGATTTAGGTAATCTGTTCTCTCGATGAGTTTCATTTCAATCGCCTTTCGTCTTCAGAATAATAGTATTTTTCACTTTTGAAAGCGGATACGTATTTTCACTTTCAAAACTTTAATTTTATTTTACTTTTGAAAGTATTATATCATTTTCACTTTCAAAACTGTAATATTTTTTCACTTTTGAAAGTGGAGGCGTCTGTTTGCGTTCGCGCTAATGCTCTTTTCTTTTTGCTTAAGTTTTGCTTATCTTTACTTTTGAGTACGCAAAATCGCAAAATATGCTGTAATTAAAATGCATTGCGAATAGTAAAATAGTTGATAGTTGTTTTTGATTTGGGTGCGGTGCTGGCAGGGAGTAGGAATGATTGATAAAGAAACGCAACGTAGACGTGAAGAAAATTTGGGTCTTGCAATAGCTTCAGGCAGACTTGAAGGCAATTCGCCTTCAAAAGAGTTTCTTTATGACGCAAATCAATATGCTAAAGGTTTTATAACCAGTGACGAATTTGTTGCTAGAATGCGCTCTAGGTATGGTGTAATGGATTAACTTACTCGGATTGCGTTAGTGCTATGGAAACAGTTTTTGACCCATATCTTATTCCTCATACGCGAGTGCTGAAGAACAAGTCTAATATAAATAATCAGATTGAATTAGATAAATATGAGAACGATGCTGTTCTCACAAGGTGCTCTATTTTGTACGAACACTTGCCTCATGCTGAAGGAACTGTTAAGCAATTGCAGTGGATTCATCATTATCTTTTTCAGGATGTTTACGATTGGGCTGGTCAGATTCGCACTATTGACATGACTAAAGGCGGCGGCGAGCCGTTTCATCCGCTTGAATACATGGGCGTTGGGATTCGTTATTGTGAGCAAACGCTTAAAAATGATAATTTATTGCAAGGTTTATCTATTGATGAATTTATTAGTAAGCTAAGCGTAAATTACAATAATTTTAATGTTTTACATCCGTTTCGTGAGGGCAATGGTAGAACGCAACGTGTTTTTTGGGATATAGTTGCGCGAGATGCTGGGTACCATTTTGATTGGGGATTAATAACTCAGCTCGTTAATGACAAGGCTTCAATCCAGGCTAAAGATGCTAACGATACGAAGCTTCTTGAGGATATGTTCCGCATTATTACAAAGCCTTTGCAAGTTGATCTTTTGGCTCAGCAGCAGTTTGCGCATCTTGTTGAAGAAGAATATGAATACGCGCCGAATGTGGCTAGCGTTTTGCAAGATAAGGATTATGCTGCGTATAAAACTCGTTATGGAATAGATTGATTAGAGCTTTCTTTCTCGCGTTTGCTTGCTTGCGTTTGTGCGCAACTTAAATTTCTAAAAACCAAAAGTTTAAGTTATCAATAACCTAAACTTACGAAAAATAAAAGTTTAGGTCATCAATAACCTAAACTTGTAAAAAATCGAAGTTTGACTCATAATATTCATAGGATTATAAAATTCATGAAATTTGTGGCCACACAATCAGCATTGGTACTGTTTTGCTAATCGCTGAACTTGTTAAAGCGGAGTCGAGGTTTATTATGGTAAATTCGCAAAATCAGTTACTTGAAAGCGATAATATGCCAATGCGTGGCAATCGCTCTGCAATAGTCGGCAAAAGTATTAAAAATCGCGATATTTACCTTAATCAGCTTATAACTTTCAAAGATACTGAACCTGTAAAAGTGGTGACGGGCATTCGTCGCTGTGGTAAGTCAACTCTGCTTAAACTTATGCAATCTTACCTTCTTAATTCCGGAGTTGAGCAGAATCAAATTATCTCTATAAACTTTGAGTCGCTCGAGTTTCAAGATATGAGTTACAAAGACTTATACAATTACGTTAAAAGCAAGATTGAGTCTACTAAGATTGAGTCTTCTGGTGTTAAGTCTCCTAGAAAAACGTATCTTTTCTTTGATGAGCTGCAACGTATAGATCGTTGGGAAGATGCAATTAACTCGTTTCGCGTAGATTTTGATTGCGATATTTACATAACTGGATCCAACGCATACCTGCTTTCTTCGGAGTACTCAACGTACTTGTCTGGGCGGTATGTGGAAGTGAAAATGTATCCGCTTTCGTTCAAAGAGTTTGTTGATTTTCAGGATTATTCTATTGAAGAATATAAGTCTCCGCTCGGCGATTTGAAAAAAAGAGCAGTTAGTGCGAATGGCAGTAGTGTAGAGCTTGATGACTTGTTTGTAGCTTATATGCGTTACGGTGGTATGCCTGCAATTTGTGATATTGCCCTAGAATCAGGCTTTAATCAGAGTATAGCAATGACTTTGTTGGACGGAATTTATTCCACTGTAGTAGTTCGCGATATACTCGAGCGCGAGAAGCGCCGCGGGCAAAGGCAGATTACAGACGCCGACCTTCTTAGAAAAATCATTATGTTTTTGGCAGATAATATTGGAAACAATACGTCATTAAATTCTGTGTGTAATACGCTTTCTTCGGAAAAGTTGCTTGATTCTGCGGATAGCGATTCTCGTGGCTTGCGCGCACGCGGCGCTAAGCCTGCTACTCAAACTATATCCGCTTATGTTGGTGCGTTAAAAGAATCTTACATGTTTTACGATGTTAAACGTTTCGATATTAAAGGTAAGGATTATTTACGCACTCTTGGCAAGTATTACATTGTTGATATTGGGTTGCGCAATTATTTGCTTGGGTTTAGGGACAGAGATAGAGGGCACGCGCTAGAGAACGTTGTTTTCTTTGAGCTTTTAAGGCGAGGATACGATGTTGCTGTTGGCAAAATAGATAATTTGGAAGTGGATTTTGTTGCTACTTCTGCTTGCGAAAAGCTTTATATTCAAGTAACTGAAAGTATGATGGATGAGTCTGTGCGCGAGCGCGAGTTAAAGCCGCTTCGTAAGATTCAGAATAATTACGAAAAGCTGGTTATTACTTTGAGTAAGGCTTTAGACGATGATTATGACGGTATTCGCGTTGAAAGCATTGTTGATTGGTTGCTTAAGTAGAAGATAGCCCTTAAGGTTTCGTAGTTTTAAGGGCTTTCGCTCGCGTTTGCTTGTTTGCGTTTGCTTGCTCGCGTTCGCGAGAGAAGGCCCCTTTCTTTTTTCTTATAGTTTTGCGAATCTTTACATTTGTGTGCATAAAATCGCAATTATCTTTACTTTTTATTGTTGTTATGTGCAAATAAGTAAAGATTTAGATATAACATAGCGCTTATCTTTGGAATAATATACGCCGAAACGAGTGGCGTTATGTTGATGTTGCCAGCGCTGCTGATTTTTCTATAGTGCGTTTTTGTGAAAATGTCGGTATAGACGAATGTTTTTTGTGTGCTATGCCTTCATTTTGTGAAAATGTCGGTATAGATGAATGTTTTTTGTGCGCTATGCCTTCATTTTGCCAAAATGTCGGTATAGAATAGATTTTTACGTTAGTTAAGCAATCATTTTGTGATAAATGCGTTATTTGCGTATATGTAAAATAGCGCAAGCAAAATATTGCAAGACATTACTACAAAATCTTCAATAATGTAAACGCAATAATGTAAATGGAGTCGCATTATGGATTACAAAACAATACGCAAAACAGTTGCGATGTCTAAAAGTAATGCAAAACCTTGCGATATTGCGGAAAAAGAATATCTATTGCGCATTGATAATCCTGCAACGTATCGTTCTGGAATCATATTTGACGCGCATGAGATTTTTGCAATGTGCGTAACGGATCTTGTGACGCACATGAATGATATTGCGAATACTGAAAAAGCGGTTGAAAAAGCGTGGAGCAGGTTGCCGCGGTTTGCTCAACGCGAGTATTTAATGCAACTTATTGCAAAAGAAGTGCAAAATACCAACATTATTGAGGGTGTTCACAGCACTAGAAAAGAGCTTTCCAAAGCACTTGATGCTGCTAGCGAGCAGAATAAGCATACGCGTTTTAGTGAATTTACTAAGCTTTTTCTTGAGCTTGCAGATTCTAAAGAAAAGTCTGTTGCGGAGTCTGTTGCGGATTTGAATGTAAAGTCAGTCGAAAAGTCGCCTGTAAAGTCAGTTGCAGATTCCAATGAGAGTAGCACTTCAATTCCACAAACCTTGCAAGATATACGAAAAATCTACAACAGCATTATGCAAGGCGAATTAGAATCAGGCGATATTCCAGATGGCGAGATTTTTAGGAGTGGAAAAGTAAGTATTCGTGATGCTGCAAATAATGTAGTGCACGATGGCGATTCAACGGAAGTGGAAATTCAAGATCATTTAACGCAGATGTTGAGTTTGATGAATAGTGCCGAAGTTCCAACGCTTATTAAAGCGTGCATGTGTCATTATGCTTTTGAGAGCGTGCACCCGTTTTACGATGGAAACGGCAGAACTGGGCGGTTTTTGCTTGCTTTGCAATTGCACGAGCAGCTTTCGATGCCAACAATTTTGAGCTTAAGTTCTGTAATTTACGCAGAAAAATCTGGATACTATGCCGCTTTTTCCAAATCGCAAGAACTGTTTAATTGCAATGATTTAACTATGTTTTGCTGCACAATGTTGCAATATATTAAAAAAGCACAGAACGAAGTCTTAAACAATATTATTTTGCAATTAAAACAGATTATTTACTGCATGGGTAAGCTATTAGAGTTCTCCAAGAAAACAGCGATTTCTAAAGTGCAGTACGAGGTTATGACTATTTTGTTGCAAAATAAGCTTTTTTCGTATAATCCAACTCCAATGACTCGCAAGCAATTAAGCGAATACGTTGGCAATGCAATTGATGAGAAGATTGGTGAGAGAAAGATTGTGAGTGCGCTTAACGGTTTGATTGAGCTTGGAATGATTGACTCGGTGGGCGAACGTCCTCTTCGGTATGAGCTTTCTAAAAAAGCGAATGAAATGTTTGCGTGAGGCAAATGATGTTCGGGAATGTTGTTGCGATTGAGCGCGCGCTTGGCACGGGGATTATTATTTCCAGCAGCAAACCGATTCCTCAGTGCGTTGAACAGCGGATTCGCGCTTTTGTTGAAGAGTATGAGTGTACTCTTTCGCGCTTTCGTGCAGATTCGCTAGTTTCGCGCATGGCTTGTGCGAAGGCTGGCGGCGATTTTGAGTTTCCATCGTGGGCTCAGCCGCTTTTTGCAATTTATGACGAGTTTTATGCTGCAACGCACGGAGCTTTCGATGCGTGCGTTGGCGCGGATTTACTTGCGCTTGGATACGATAATTCTGTGAAATTTATTCCTGAATTGGCAGATAATGCGAGCGAGAATAGTGGCAGTGCCAGTGCCAGTGCCAGTTGGAACAAATATCATCGCGCTTTGCCAGTTACGTGGTCAGATATTTCGCGAGCTGACGGTAGCACAATGCTCCACACAAGTCATTCAGTACAGCTTGATTTTGGTGCGGCTGGAAAGGGCTATTTTGTAGATCTCGTGGCGCAGATTATTAAAGATGAGCTTGGTGGAGAGACGCCTGCGAATAGTGATTTTCCTGCGGATTTTGATTTTTTGGTAAACGCCGGTGGTGATATGCGCGCTTGCTTTAGCGAAGAAAATAGCCGAATAAAAGTTGCACTAGAAAATCCTTTTGACACAACGCAAGCTGTAGGTGTGGCATCAATTGCAAACGGCGCGTTGTGTGCTTCATCTACTGCAAGAAGGCGCTGGAAAGTATGTGCTAGTTCTTCAGACGCTAATGCTTTTGAATCCGATGCTTTTGAATCTAATTTAATTGCAACTCACTTAATTAACGCTTTATACGGCGTTCCTTCGCAAAAACTCGCTGCAAGCTGGACTTACGTTCCTGCTAAAACTTGCGTTTTTCCAACTGCTTACGCCGATGCGCTCGCAACTGCGCTTTTTATTTCACAAGAAAGCGATTTGCAAAAAATAGTGCAAACTACAAGCGCTGAGTTTGCTGTAATCTCGCCAAATCATGCGCTTCGCAAAACGGCCGCCTTCCCAGCGCACTTTTTTGCCGAATAATCACAGAAAAAAGATTGATAATTATCGTTATCAATATCATTTTTGCAATATTTGCGTGTTTTTTGCGCTTAACTATATCAATCTACTTAATATGTCGATATTATGTACCTGTGGGGCCTTTGATGGCAAGTTTTAGTTGGGAGTGCTCGATCGGGGTAGAGCACATTGAGAAGTAGAAGTGTAAGAATACGCGAGGAGATGTTATGCGCGCGTGTGTAAAAGTGCGCCGAATTGTTCGTGATTCGGCTGCACTGATGCTGGCTGTGTGCATGTTATTGAGTTTCGTTATAAGCTCGTTTGCTATAACTACGCCAGCTTTCGCAACAGATGCAGATCGTTCTTATGCTAGCTGGTCTGCCGTTTCCAAAGCAATAGATGACGAATTTCAACAAGGCCAAACGGAATACAATAACGGTAATAATTCCGGTGCTGCAACTAGATTCCAAGCAGCTTACAATTCCGTTTACGTTGCTTCGAACATGATTACTGTTGTGCGAGATACCTTTGGTCAGAACAAAGTTCAGTCGCAACAAGACCAATTCCAGCAGCTGCAAACGCTTGTGTATCAACAAAATCAAGGATCACAAATAAGCGCTGTGTCGAAAGCTCTTTCGGCAGACGTTTCGCAAACTGCAGCTCAGCTCGACTCAAACTCAAAAATAGATAAGCCGAATATTTACGCGCAAAAACTTCGTGCGCAAATCAAATCAGAACGCAAAAAGCTCGACGCTGCAAAAAAGAAAAATCTTGGACGCAATGGCCGCACATGGAGCCAAGTTGCGCGAGAAATGAACGTTATTCTCGACAAATCCGTTGCAACCTACAAATCCGCAAAAGGAAACAAGTCGCAAGTTGCAACAGCAGTTGATTTAATCAACGAAGCCTACTACCAGTATTACGAAAAGCTCGGCTTCGAAAAGAACGTAATGAACGCAATAAGCGGAAGCCGCGTTTCAACAGTCGAATATCAATTCAAAGAGTGCCGACAAGCAATGAACAACGGCCAAACAATTGAGCAAGTTAAGAAGTTCGTAACGGATCTTAAAGCAATGCTTATTGAAGACTCGGCGAAATTAGACAAAGGCGCATCTTCAAACGCAAATCCGTTTATGCAGTTTATAACAAGCTCTTTTGGACAGGCTTTTGTAATTTTGCTTCGCGAAGGCTTGGAAGCTCTGCTTGTTGTTGCAGCAATTATTGCGTACCTGATTAAATCCGGTCACAAAAACATGGTTAAGTACATTTACTTGGGACTTGTGGCAGGTGTTGTGGCTTCGTTGATTGTTGCAGCTCTGTTTGGCTTACTTTTCAACGGTTCTGGGCCTCAGCAAGAGATTACAGAAGGCGTGGTTGCGCTGTTTGCAATGCTTATGCTTTTGTACACAAGCAACTGGATGATTTCGCGTTCTTCCGTACAAGCATGGAATAAGTATATTAGCAATCAGACTACTGCTGCTGTGTCTAAAGGCAGCTTGATTTCGCTCGCTCTGCTTAGCTTCCTTGCGGTGTTTAGAGAAGGCGCGGAAACTGTAATCTTCTACCAGGCTATTTTTGCTGTTTCGAACGGAGCTGCCTCCATGATTTGGGGCGGTTTCGTTTCTGCGGCTGCGGTTTTGGTAGTTATATTCTTGCTTATTCGCTTTGCTTCTGTTCGCATACCAATTCGCCCATTCTTTACTGGCACAAGTGCTCTTATGTCGGTGCTTGTGGTGATTTTTGCCGGCGGCGGCGTGCACGCTCTTATTGAGGGCGATGCGCTTGCAGGTATGTATATTCAAGGCTTGCCAACTAACGATTGGCTTGGATTCTATCCGTACGTGGAAACAATTGTGGCTCAAATTTTGGCTGCGATTGTTGTGATTTCGCTACTTTGCGTTTCTATTGCGCGAAGCCGTGGGAAGCGCGCGATAGAAAGTAAATAGACAAAATAATAAATAAATAACAAATAAATAAATAAATAACAAATAAATAAATAACAAATAAATAAATAACAAATAAATAAATAACAAATAAATAAACAACAGATAGATAGCTAACAATAAATATAAAAATAACTAAATAGCTAACTAACTAATTTAATAATTTAATAATTTAATAATTTAATAAATAATTTAATAATAAAAATAACTAATCAATCAAAAGAAAAAAGGTTAGATATGAAGAATAATAAGATGATGGCACTTGCTGCTTTGGCTCTCGCAGGTATTCTTGCGCTTGCCGGCTGCGGTTCTAACGGAAATGCTGCAAAGTCTGCTTCTAAGTCACAAGCAACAGAGCAGAAGGCCGATGACAAGTCTGATGACAAGGGCGGCGATAAGGGCTTTGAAGAGGTGCCAGTTGGCCCTCACCAGGATCAAAACATTGGACCTCTTACTATCGGCGCCGTGTACTTCCAGCCAGTGGACATGGTTCCAGCTGGCATGGGTTTGAAGGCGAGCGAAGCTAGCTTCCACCTTGAAGCCGATATTCACGCAAACAAGGAAGGCACCAAGCTTGGCTACGGCAAGGGCGAGTTCATTCCAGATTTGACTGTGAACTATGAGATTGTTGATAAGGCAAGTGGCGAATCCGTTGGCAAGGGTACTTTCATGCAGATGAACGCTTCCGACGGTCCTCACTACGGTGCAAACGTTAAGCTCGACAAGGCTGGCAACTACAAGCTCGTGCTTTCTGTCGAATCCCCAGAAAAGAAGGGTTGGATGCTTCACGTTGATCCTGCTACAGGCGTAACCGGCCGCTTCTGGACTGAGCCAATCAAGGCTACTTTCGACGACTGGAAGTACACTCCTCGCCAGTGGTAGTAATAGCTAGTAATAATTAGTAATAGTTAGAAATAGCTAGTAATTGTAATAGCTAGTAATTATTAGTAATTATTAGTAATTATTGAATAATAGATTGTAACTAATAGCAAAGGAGGGAGTCATGCTCAGACTGTTCGTAGCAGTACTTCCTGGGCTGCTCCCTCTTACGCTACTTACAATGGGCTTAAGCGCTTCTCTTACTGTTGGTGAGGGGCGCGATAAGCCGCTGAGTGCGCGCTGGAGACTGTACGGATTGTCGTTTGGCACAGTCGCTGCACTTATTTTTGCAATTCTTCGCGCAAGCGTAGTAATTAATCAACGCAACTTTATTAATATGCCGGCGCTGTGCGTTGCAGTTCCTTTTGATATTGCAGCAATTGCGGTTGTAATTCGTTCTCGTAAAACTGTTGAAAACTGGCGCGAACATCCACTTTTAATGCACATAAGCAACGCAATTGGCGCGTGTGCGCTAGCGCTTACCGTATTTTATGCGCTTCCAGACGTTATTTTACAGCTTACGATTTTTGTAGATTCAAGCACGCCTCCTTTTACTTCCGACATGCTACTTCGTGCGCTTGGATTCGTAATTGGTGTTATTGCAGCAATTTGCTTAAGTCTTATGGTGCGCTCTTTGCGAGCCACGTCTAACGCGATTTCCTTCAAAATTGCGATTGTGCTAAGCATGATTATTCTGCTTGTGCAGCACATAACTTCACTTTTGCAGATTATGCAAGGAAGCATTCTGCTTTATATTGACGACTTTTCTTTCAGCGTGCTTGTTTGGCTGATTAACAATAATCCGCTGATGATTATGGCGCAAATTAGCGTATTTTTGATTCCTGCAGTTTCGTCTCTCATAATCGGCTTTAAAACGGCAGTAGTTGGAGAAAATGCTGCAGAAATTCGCACGAAGCGAGCTTTTAAGCGGAAATCTCGAAAGTCTGCGCTCGCAGCACTTTTGGCTGCTGTTACCGTAATACTTACGCTTACTGCAGGCGTATCTATTATGAATATTAAGCCAACTCTTACTCCTCCAGAACCGTACGAATTGCACGATGGTGTGGCAACTATCAACTTTGTGCAAATTTCAGACGGCCATCTTCATCGCTTCCAATACAAAGCAAAAGACGGCACTGTTATGCGCTTTATAATCATTAAAAAGAATGGTGGAGCGTACGGCGTTGGCTTGGATGCTTGCGAAAACTGCGGTGATGCAGGCTACTACGAAAAAGACGGTAAGATTATTTGCCGCAAATGCGACGTAGCAATTAACTTAGCAACTATTGGATTTAAAGGTGGTTGCAATCCGATTCCGTTCCCGTATAAGGCTGGGCATGGCAAAATCACAATTCATACTGCTGATTTAGACGTGCTTAGTTCGCACTTTAAGTAAGGAGCAACGCAAATGTTTATGATGCGCATGGTTGCTCGATCTCTTGTGCGACAAATAAAAAAGCGTCTGCTGATTGCGCTTGTAGTGTGCTTAAGCGCGTGCGTAAGCGTTGCTATGCTTAGCGTTGTGTACGACGTTGGAGACAAGATTAACGCCGAGCTTAGTTCGTACGGTTCGAATATTGTTGTTCAGCCAAAATCTAGCGCTGTGGTGAATGATTTGTATGCGTCTCGCGAACAAACTAATTCCTCCGCTTTGCATAGTTTAGCAATTGCCGAAAGCCAAGAGTCTACTGCTTTTTTGAAGGAATCGGATGCTGCGAAAATTAAAATGATTTTCTGGGCGTTCAATATTACGAATTTTGCGCCGAAAATAACTGTTCACGCAAATTTTGAAGCGAATTCTTCTACTAAAACTGTGGTACCTATTGTTGGAACTTGGTTTAATCGCAAGCTTGCGCTGGCTTCTGGTGAAACAACTGTTGTTGGCGTTCAAGGTTTGCGTTCGTGGTGGAAGATTCGCTCAGGTCGTTGGGCAAAAGATAATCAATCCGAGGCAATGGTAGGTTCGCAGCTAGCTGAGCGATTGCACTTAAAACTTGGTCAGCGTTTGCGTTTGCTTCGTGACGGGCGCGAGGTTTCGTTGCGCTTGGTTGGAGTATATGATTCTGGCGACGACGATAATAACGCAATTTACGCAAGCTCTAGCGATGCTCAAAATCTTGCAAATAAGCCGAATATGACTGATTTGATTGAGGTAAAAGCGCTTACAACTCCGGAAAATGATTTGGCTCGTAAAGCTGCTAAAAATCCGGCAGCTCTAAGCCAGGAAGAGTGGGAGACTTGGTATTGCACTGCTTACCCGAGTTCGATTACTTACCAAATTGAGGAGGTAATTCCGGGAGCTGTTGCAAAGCAGGTTCGTCAAGTTGCGGCGTTGCAGGGTAACGTATTAAATAAGACGCGTGCTGTTATGGTTTTGATGACTGCATTGAGTTTGATTGCTGCTGCTGTTGCTGTGGCGAATCTTATGGCTGCTTCAATTTCGGAGCGTTCTGGTGAGCTTGCCTTGCTTAAGGCTTTGGGTGCGCGAGATGGTGCTGTTGCTCGTCTTATGCTTATGGAAACTGCGGTTATTGCGTTTGCGGGAGCGTTGTTTGGCATGGTTTTGGGATTTGCAATGGCGCAGATTATTGGTTTTACGGTGTTTGGATCCGCGATTTTGTTCCGCCCAATGGTGTTTGTGCTTGTGTTTGTGCTGCTTGCGCTGACTGTGCTTGCGGCTGCAGGCTCGTCGATTCGTTCGATTCTGAGTGTGCGTCCTGCGGAGGTGCTTCATGGCAGGTAGATCTTATATTACGTCGAATAACACGATGTTTATTACCATGCTGTTTAGCGCGGTATTTCGCCGTAAATCGCGCGCTGTAATGGCTGTTATTGCAACGCTTGTTGGCGCTGCTACGCTGTTTTGCTTAGCTGCAATCTGCCTTGTTGTGCCTCAACAGATGAGTGACGAAATGCGCGCGTACGGAGCGAATATTATCGTAACTCCTTTGGAAGGCGAGTGGAAAAACGGTATTGATCGCGCAATGGTTTTGCACACAAACGATATGGTTCTTGCAAAAGGTGCTATGCGATCTGCTACATATCGTTACGAAAACGTGCGTATTAACGCAGCTCCGTATGTTTTAGCAGGAATAGACGTTCGTTCAGTAAAGTCGCTTAATAAACATTGGAATGTGGATGGCGACTGGCCTAGCGGCGGAAATGTTATGGTTGGTCGAGATGTTGCTTCTGCGATGGGCTTAAAAATAGGCTCTCGTATTGCGATTGCGTATAGATCTTCGGATAATACTGACGGCTCGCATAAGCCGGCAGAAAAGTCTGAAAGTAAGTCTGAAAGTAAGTCTGAAAGTAAGTCTGCAAATCAGTCCGCAAATAAATCTGCAGATCAGTCTTCGCAAAAATCTTCTCAGCAAAAGCTTGTTGAAGGCCGCGTCTCAACGGATATTATGGATACTCACGGCACAACTTTCCGCGTTTGTGGCATTTTGGATACTGGTGGCGCGGAAGATTCCATGCTTTATGCTCTTAATGCGGATGTGAATATTCTTACTGGCGTTAAGCGCGGAGCAGATGTAATTGCTTACTCGTCTTCTGCACCTAGCGTTGATGCGGTTGTGCGAAGTATTAACGATATGACTTCTATGCGCGTGCGCGCTCAGCAAGTTACTAAAGTTACTGCAGCAGATACCGGTATTGTTACAATGCTTCGCAGCCTGTTTTGGATTGTGTCGCTTGTTGTTTTGGTGCTGATGATGGTTGGTGTGAGCACTACGATTTCTTCGATTGTGCAGCAGCGTCGAAACGAAATTGGTTTGCGCAAAGCTTTGGGTGCAAGTGCCAAGAGTATTGGCGTGGAATTTACCGCGGAAGCTGGGCTATACGGTTTCGTTGGTGGCATTGCCGGTACAGCAGTAGGGTATGTGTTTGCACGCCTGCTTGCAACGATGGTGTTCTCTAGAGATTTGGGTGTGAATTGGTGGCTTGTTGCGTTTTCTGTGGCGTTTAGCATTATTGCGTCTTGCGTTGCTGCGTTGCCGCCTGTTCTGCGCGCTTCGAAAATTGACCCTGCGATTGTGCTTCGAGAAGAATAGTTTTAAGCGTAAATTTAGAGATTATTTAAGATTTGAGTTAAGGATTTGAGTTAAGGATTTAATATGACAGAGAATGTAGAAAATAAGACGGAAAGCGCGGAGTCTAATCCGAAAATGCTTTTGACTTTGGATCATATTTCCAAGATTTACGGCTCTCTTCGCGCGGTTGACGATTTGTCGCTTACTGTGCCAGAAGGCGAGTGGCTTTCTATTGTTGGCTCCAGTGGCTCTGGCAAAACAACACTCATGAACATTATTGGCTGCATGGATTCGCCGTCCAAGGGTTCCGTGTCTTTGCAAGGACGCAAACTTGAGGATTTGAACGCCGGTCAGCTTGCTGACGTTCGTAAAAACGTAATCGGCTTAGTTTTTCAAAAGTTTTATCTTGTGCCGCATTTAACTGCCGTTGAAAATGTGATGGTTGCGCAATACTATCATTCGGTTGTTGACGAAGCTCAAGCAATGGATGCTTTGGATCGCGTGGGTTTGAAGGATCGCGCTCACCATTTGCCAAGCCAGCTTTCTGGCGGCGAGCAGCAGCGTGTATGCGTTGCTCGTGCGCTTATTAACTGCCCTAAATTGCTTCTTGCAGATGAGCCTACAGGTAATTTGGATGAAAAAAATGAGCAGATTGTGCTCGACTTGTTTAAGCAGCTGCACAATCAAGGCACTACGATTATTGTTGTAACCCACGATTCTTTGGTAGCTCAGTGTGCGGATCGCGAAATTATGCTTAATCACGGTGTGCTCGTTGGTGAGCGTTGGAATAATGAGGATGCGCGCAAAGAATACGAGGCGATTGGTGGCAAGCCTGCGTTTACGAGTGCTCACGTTGATGAAAGTGTTGCGGAAGCTTTGCAAGACCATGAGCCTACTAAGTCGCCTAAATTAGCGAATTTAGATGATTAGTTTTTAGATGATTAGTTGCGCGAAGTTTTAAAATATACAAGATTTAAAGGCGATGATTTTATGGTTTTGGATAATATGTTTCACGATGTTTTACGTTGCAATAATTTGCGTGATGATTTGAAGTCTAAAAAAGTTGCAAAAACCGTTGCTACACTTGCGATTGTAGCCGCGTCGTCCGCTATGTTTTCTGCTTGTGGTGAGCCAAGCGCTGTGCCGATGAACGATGAGTTCGCTGGTAATTCCGGTCAGAGCGCTGATGATGGCGGTAATCCTTCTGGAAAGTACGATGCTGGCGCTCAACAATCTAAGTCTTCTGCGCAAATTGAGGATTCTGGAGATTCGCAAGATTCTAAAAACCAGCAGAATCAGCCTAAAACAGACACCGGCAATTATAAAGATGGCGATTATAAAATCAAAGCTACATATGGCCCTGTTGCAGAAGATAGTATTGAAGTAAATTTAAGCGTTGCAAATGGAAATATTAGCAGTGTGCAAATAACATCTCATCCGTTTACGCCGATTTCCAAGGGCCATATGGATGCATTCTCAAAGGCTATCCCTGGAAAAATCGTTGGAAAACCGCTAAAAGATTTGCATATTTCGGTTGTTGCTGGAGCAAGTTGGACTAGCGACGCCTTCAACAAAGCGCTTGATGTTGCTCGCCAAGAGGCTTCAATCGCATCCGCGCAATAATCTTAACTACCTTAATCTTTGACTTCAAGAATAGTGCCTTCGTCGCGAATCATCGCTGCTGCCATAGCTCCAGTTGCTGCCATAAATGGAATAATCGCATTTCTGTATTCGTTCATGAACTGTGCAAAATCATGATTCCAAGATATAAGCGCAACGTACAAAAGAAGGAATTCGATTGATGTAAATATTGCCCACTTAAGAATCCAAATAAGCGTTTTTTTAATAAGTTTTATAGAGTCCTTGCTCATGAGTTGTTCCCTTCCAATTTGCTGTTTTGTTTGTGAGCATTGTAGCTAATTCGCGTACACTGCCTATCGTTCGTATGTATTTCTAGTATAAATGCCGCAAGTCTTCGAGCAATATTATGTACTCAGAACTTAGTACTCAATATTGCGCGGAAAATGTTGGTAATTAGACTTAAAGCAACGCACAAATATGTTGTGCAAATACGTTACAAATACAAGGAGATACAAACATGAGTAGCGCAAATATGGGTAGTGTAAGCATGAGTGATTTTGGCATAAACTCTTGGCAGCCAGAAGATAACGTAAACAAAATAGGAAACGTTAGTGAAAATGGCATTAATCAAATTCAAAAGCAGAAAGATAAACTTGCGGAAAATAGTAGCGAAGAGCTTTCACAAGATGAAATTGATGAATTAGCTAAGCAATTAGAAGAATTCTTTACAAAATATATTGTGCTAGAAAATGGCTCTTTTGTTGTAAAAGAGGATGCTATTATTGCAGACGGTTATGGCGATCACGTAGAATATTTTCGCAATGCTGCAAAAGGATTAAATCTTTCAATGGAAGATCAACAATAAGCCTTAAATCCTTAAATCCTTAAAGCCTTAAATCTTTAAAAATCGCTTTCGTCAATAGGGTGACCTTGTGGTCGCTTTATTACTCGCCACAAGATCACCAATGTTAAGACGCCATTTGCAATTCCGTAGTAATAAATCCAAGGAACGTGAATAAGTCCACAAATAAAGCATGAAATAATATTTATTAAATTATTTGAGTAATTGTTGAGTATTTGCTTATTTTGTGATTCGACTTTTTTGCGCTCTCGCTCAAGAGTAATTATGTAATCTTTGTTGTTCTCTGTATTCTCAACGTCACTACTTGTGCTGTTAGCGCCCGCGCCATCAATCTTAGATATATTATTTTCTATATACGCATTTTTTCCTTTAATAACGATTTTTCGCAAGAAAAAATATGCATAAGAATACAATGCAACAGAAAGAAGTCCTGGAACAAGCCACAAAACGAAAAAGCCAAAACTACGCATAAAGGCAGCTGTTGAGGCAAGCGCCATCGCAGCTACTTCTGCGGAGTGCAATACTACTAATCGTTTTGTCATATAATCCTGCTGCAATCTTTATTGAAAATGAATTTTCAGCGCAACCAAAAGCTGCATATTGTTACTTATTATAAGCACATATGATTTACGCGCAGTACTTGTAATCATTTTTTACTACACAATTTGCCCTACTTTGCGCGCGTTTATAAAGTAGAATATAAGAAAAGTAGCGTGTGATTGCAAGAAAGCCATTATGCCAAAAACGTATGCAATAGTAGATAACGACCAACTAGTTTTAGCGGTTATGCGAAACGTGCTCAGCAAGCTTTTGCCGAGTGAGTACGTGTGCAAATGGTGCGTAAAATCTGGAACGCAAGCTTTGAAATATTGCCAAGTGGCAAAAACTACTCCGGATTATATTTTGATTGATATGTCAATGAAAGACATGTCTGGAGTAGACGTAATACGCGCAATTCGCGAGAAAAACAACAGCATTATTTTAATTGGTATGACTTCTTACGATTGTAGATCCTACGCTTCGATGGTTTCGCAAGTTGGCGGACAAGCGATGGTTGCTAAAGACAATTTCAAAGGATTGGCAGAAGCTTTGCAATATTGCGATAATAAGAACGTGTATGGCTGCCGTTGCGTTAAAGACGTTGCGTACGATTTTGCTACTCCGCAAGAATCTTTTATTAGGCTTTCTAAATCAAGGTCGCGCAGCGTTTTGCCGCCGCAAGAACTAAAAATCATGGATCTGCTCGCTAAAGGCTACACGACGAATCAGATTGCGGCTCAACTTGGTCTTATGCCAAACACTGTAAACACGCATATTCATAGGATTTACAAAAAATTGCATGTTTCTAATCGCGTGCAAGCAATATCCGCATTTGCTGCAATGCAAAATCGTAAGCAAGATAGCAATATGCAATATTTCAATGATTTTCCGCAGGAACGTCCGAATCTTTCTCAAGAAACGGATAGCGCATGTTAATGAAAACATTTTCGCGCGTTATTGAGTTGGTTAAAAGCTGGAAAATTCAGCGAACTTTATTCATAATATTGGCAATTCTCGTAGTGTCAATGGATGTGCAATCGTGCAATACAGCTGGGTTGTGGCATAATCCATTACAATCTGCGTGTCAATACGTTTGGATGTTTGCAATATTTCTTTTGATTGCTTTTCCTCGTCAAATATCACTCGTAACTCCGATTTTGTATTGCGTAACGTTAGCAGTACCAGGCGTAAATGCAACTTGCGTGCTTTTTGCGCTGATTGCTAGCATGTTTGTTGCAGGCTTTTACGATTCGTGGAAGTATTTGCTTTGTGCGTACATAGTTTCGCTGAATATTATGTACTTTGCAAAATTAGAGTACATTCCTCTTACTTTTCCTTGTTTTATTCTTATTTCCATGATTTGCGGTTACGCTTTGCGCAAGTATTTGAACATGTTGGAAGAAAATAATCGCGCAAAAATGGATATTGTTCGGAGCAAGTTCCAGTCTTATATTGCGTCGGTTGCGTTGCAATTGCATGACGATGTGAACAATGAGATTACGGATATTACGCTACTTGCAACTGATGCTTTATATGCTGAGAACAATGAACATACAAAAGAATCGTTAGAGCAGATTGTTGAACATTCGCGTAACGCGCTTTCCAAAGCGAGACTTGTTATCAGTCTGCTTGAGCAAGCTGAGCATAAGTATGATGATTCTTTAGATTCGAATATTTCTAGCACGCAGTTTGTTTATGGTTCTAATAGCAATGATCGCATAAGTTTGACTGATTTCTTATGCAATATTCGTGCGCGCTTACAAGCTGAACGGCAAATTTGTGAGCAGCTTGGGTACTATGGCTCTCTAACAGTGGTTGATAAAAGTTCGGGGAGTGGTGATTTTACTGCATCTGCAACTGTTAGTACTGAAAAGGCTCAATGTGCGATTAGCATGTGCAGTGAGTTGCTTACTAATATTCGCAAGCATTGCAATACTAGCGTTGATTTTTCTATGAATGTTACGGTTGATGAGCGCGAATGCAGAATAATGTGCATGAATTCGATTTCGACGTTGAATAAGTTTGGCGAAAGGCTCGTTTTTGGCAAAGGGCTACTGTTCCACAAAAAATCCGTGGAACGTTTAGGTGGATCTTTAAGCGCTCAAAAAGATGATGACACTTGGCTGGTCAATGTTGTTATTCCGCTAAACTAGCAGCGCTCAAATCATGCGTTATCGTGGCAAGAATCGCAAAATTAGCAAAAATCGCAAATCTAGCAAAAACTGTCACGATAACTCCATGTTCTCATACGCCACGTAAATATATCTTTATTATTTTGGCGACAAAGCGGCAATTTTGGCGACATAAAAATGTCGCTTTGTGCCATATCTCTC